>CAITYU010000307.1 GCA_903896675.1 uncultured Planctomycetaceae bacterium | reverse complement strand
GTCATCGACGGCGGAGATGGTGGATCGGATTGGTGCCTGTTCTGCGCGGATTGCCGAGCTGGAGGTACTGCAGCGCAGGCAGTTTCGAGCAGCGGCGAGGCGGATGCGTCTGAAGACGCTGCGGGACCGTTTCCGTTCAGCTCAGCAGGAGCTGGCGCTGGTGCGGCAGGAATGGTGTCGGCTGCTGTCATCGACGGGCATGCAGGAGACGCTGCAAACGGAGCAGGCATTTGAGTGGTGGCATCGGTTGCAGGACGTTCGCGAGCTGGCTGCTCAGTGGCGCAACTCGGCTCCGGAGGTGGAGGGGCTGCGGCGGATGTTTGATTCGATGCGGCAGCGTGTGGAGCAGGTGGGTGGACGTCTGAAGAGCACGGCGAAGTATGATTATTCGCGGCCGCTGGAGGTGCTGGCGAACTGGCAGCAGCAATTGAAGACTCATGAACGCGATCGTGCGGAGCGTGAGCGGTTGTTGGGGGATTCGGAAACGAAGCAGCGGGATTCCGTGCATGCTCAGCATCAGGCGGAGGCGGCCGAGCTGCGGCGGGGTGCTGTACTGGCGCGTGCCGGCGTGGCAAATCGGGAGGAGATTCAGAAGCAGCAGGAGATTCAGCAGCGGCGACTGCGAATTGAAAAGGATCTGAAAGCCGCGACGGACGATCTGCTGGAGGCGGGGCGGCAGGAGACTGAGCTGGCGATTGTCGAGGACGAGTTGCTGCGTTTTGATGCTCAGTCGACGCGTGAACGGCTGCAGTTGCTGCAGGCTGAGGTGAAGGATGTGGAGCAGGGTCTGCGCAAGAGGCATGAAGAACTGGGCAGCCTGCGTCAGGAAATCCGGCTGCTGGAGTCGCGTCGCGATTCTCATGCGGAGTTCTTCCGACGTTCACGGCTGGCTGCTGACATTTATCGTGCAACTGAGGAATGGCTGGCACTGCAGTTTGAGCATGATGCCGTGATGCAGATGCGGAGGAAGTTTGAGCAGGAAAACATCTCGGGGACGCTGGTGGCGGCTTCGGGCTACATGCATCGCATGACAGCCGGGCGTTATCACCGCATCTGGGCTCCACTGGGAGAAGATTATCTGTGTATTGATGATGAGTTTGGTCAGACGTTCCGGGTGGAACAACTGAGCGGGGGAACTCGCGAGCAGCTGTTCCTTGCCATTCGTTTCGCGCTCGTGCGTGAGTTTGCTCGCCGCGGCATCGAACTGCCGCTGATCATGGACGATCTGTTCGTCAACTTCGATCAGGAGCGGACGGAAGCAGCGGCGGACTGTCTGATTGAGGTGGCTCGTGAAGGCCAGCAGGTGCTGTTCTTTACCTGTCATGAACACATTGCCGGGATGTTTCAGCGGAAGCAGATTGAGCCATTGTGGCTGCCCGGGCATCGAGTGGCGTTTGATGCGATGAAGCCGGATGCTGAGAATTCGGAAGAGGCCGGCTTCATGGCCAATTCTGATGAGCTGCTTGACAGTTGAGTACTGACGGTATTGACGTCGGGATTCAGCCGGACAGGATTTCGTGAATCACTCGACCGTGCACGTCGGTCAGACGTCGATCGATTCCCGAATTGCGAAATGTCAGGCGGAGGTGATCAATACCCAGCAGGTGCAGAATCGTGGCGTGCAGGTCGTAACCCCAGGTCTTGCCTTCTGCGGTCTGGTATGCGAGGTCATCGCTGCGTCCCCAATTGGTGCCTTTGCGAATGCCGGCGCCGGCCAGCCACGTGACGAAAGTGCCGCTGTTGTGGTCGCGTCCCAGTGAGCCCTGCGCGAAGGGGGTTCGTCCGAATTCCGTGGTCCAGATCAGCAGTGTGTCGGCCAGCAGTCCCCGCTGCTGCAGGTCTGTGAGCAGAGCGGCGATGGGTTGATCGACACTGCGGGCCATGGGCGGCAGTTCGGTCTGAATATTGCCGTGGTTATCCCAGTTATTGACGGCTCCCTGCGGACCGCTCCAGACCTGCACGAAGCGGGTACCGCGTTCAATCAGGCGTCGGGCGAGCAGGCAGCGTCGGCCAAAGTCCTGAGTTTCTGGTTGGTTCAGCCCGTAGGCCTGCTGGGTCGTTTCGGATTCGGTGGCAAGATCGAAGGCTTCGGGGGCGCTGAGCTGCATGGCTGCGGCCAGTTCAGCGGCAGCAATACGGGCTTCGAAGCGGCTGTCGCCACGGTAGCGGGCGGCGTGACGGCGGTTGAGGTTTTGCAGGGCGGTCAGAGTCTCCCGGTCCGCCTGGCCACGAGCAAATCCATAGCGGCTGTCGGCCTGCAGATCGGGAATCGGCGGGCTGGCTGAGGCATCGACGACCGTGCCCTGATGGTTGGCAGGCAGGAAACCGGCGCTGAAATTGCCCTTCTGGTTGTAGGGTAATCCGCGGGGGTCGGGCAGAACGACGAAGGCCGGCATGTTCTGAGACAGGCTGCCGAGACCGTAGGAAACCCACGCGCCGAAGCAGGGAAATCCGGGCAGTGTAAATCCGGAACAGGCGAGATAACTGGCGGGGCCATGGACGTTGGTGCGTCCGGTCATGGCCATCAGGAACGCGGGCTCATCGATGACTTTTGCCTGGTGCGGGAACAGTTCGCTGACCCAGCGACCGGTTTCGCCGTATTGAGCGAAAGTGAACGGACTTTTCATCACGGCCCCGGCGGGCGCAGTGAAGCCTTCGGGTTTGTCCTGCGGGCCGATCATCTGACCGTGCAGTCGTTCGAGTTCCGGTTTGTAGTCGAACAGGTCCATGGGGCTGGCACCGCCAGTCATAAACAACTGAATGACTCGGCGGACCTTTGCGGGATGATGCAGGCCGCTGGTTTCTGGTGGTTTCACCGCGGGGGTGCCGGATGGTTCATCAGCGGCCAGCAGATCGGCGAGTGCCGTGAGTCCGAATCCTCCCCCGATCTCCGCCAGGAGTGCTCGGCGAGGCCGTTGATTGAGGCGCTGTGATGTGTTGCGTGGGGGCATGGTGGCGGGTTGCGGCTGGCGTGGAGACGCCATGTGTGGGGGAGAGTGCAGCGGGTGGTTGTGAGATTACACAGTCGTATGCAGGGAATTGCAAGTGGCAAGTGAACCAGGGTATCGCGGGTGTGAGTCTATGGTGTGCGTCTTTTGTGGATGGCCTGTTTTGGATGTCCCTCGATGGATGTCCCTCGATGGATGTCCCCCGATGGCTCGCCCCGATGGCTGTCCGCCGATGGCTGTCCGCCGATGGCTGTCCCCGTTGGCTGTCCCCGTTGGCTGTCCCCGTTGGATGGCCCCCCGCTGGATGGCCCCGATGGATGGCCCCGATGGATGGCCCCGATGGATGGCCCCGATGGATGGCCCCGATGGATGGCCCCGGTGGATGTCCCCCGTTGGCTTGCCCCCGTTGGTTGGCCCCCGTTGGCTGGCCCCCGTTGGCTGGCCTCGTTGGATGGCCTCGTTGGATGGCCTCGGTGGATGGCCTCGGTGGATGGCCCCGGTGGCTGGCCCCCGTTGGCTGGCCTCGGTGGCTGGCCTCGGTGGCTGGCCCCCGTTGGCTGGTCTCGGTGGCTGGCCCCGGTGGGTGGCCCCCGTTGGCTGGCCCCGTTGGCTGGCCCCGTTGGCTGGCCCCGGTGGGTGGCTCACTGGCCCCCACACCATCCTGTGACCCAGGTTTGAGTTTGCTGTGATGGCAGACAATGCGGGTTTTCAGGGATGCGTCCGCGGTTGGGGGACGCGGCGGAATGCTCGGCAAGGCAAAAAATGCCGATGTGTGCGACTGTTGACAGTCGCGGAAAGTTCGATGCAATCGTGAAAGTCAGCATAAACCGCCCAGATGTTCGGATCGATTTAAGCCGTTGAACCTGAAAATTCGAACATAGAGGTGTTGTGGTGGAGTTGCGCCCGAGTTGTGACTGCGGGTTGTTGATTCTGGGTTTTCCGGGGAACTGTCGGGAGTTGCCGAGATGCCATTACGGGAATTGTGTCTGCTGGCGGCTGTGATCGGTGTGCTGACAACTGACATCGCTGCTGCTCAGCAGTCGACGCTTGCGGACCGGATGCGTCAGCAGACAGTGCGGCCATTGCCGCGGCGCGCTTCCGGCGCCAGCATGACAACATTTTCGGGTGTGCCGGTGCCAGCCTCGACGGAGCGGGCGACAACGTCAGGTTTGACGGGAGGTTCGCAGGCTGAATCCGAGCCTGTATCCCGACATGTGCCGATGCGAGAAAAGATTCGTCCGGCGGTGCTCAGCCGCGAAATTGAGAACCCGGCGAAGGGGTCTTTGGCTGAGCGGAGGCCGATTGAGTTGATGGGTTTCAGGGCTGGAGGTGAGGATGCCAGCGGTTTTCTGGAAACGGTGGAGCCTGAGTTGCCGCAGCCGCGGGCTCAGAAGCGACCCGTAGCAGCGGAGCCGGGACGCGTGCCTGCTGTCAGCGAGCAAGCCGGCAAGCCGGCTGAACGACCTGATGCCATGGCAGTGCCACGCCGGCAGGACCGTCCAATCACGGATTCCGCCGGTTCGCAGCAGCCGATGGCTTCGATTGAGTGGATATATCCTGCTGAGATGACTCCGGGGGCAGAATGCACGGCGCAGTTGGTAATTCGCAATTCCGGTGCAGCGACGCTGTTTGGTGCAGTGGCGGAAGTGTTGTGTCCGGTTGAGGTGGAGCTGCTGGAGACTGAACCGCCTGCCGAGCACGCGGACGGCGGGGAATTGCGGTGGGCTCTGGGCAGCCTGCGAGCGGGAGAATCCCGGGAAATCTCGCTGAGGATTCGTCCGCAGTCGGCGGGTGAGCAGCGTCTTGAGGCCGCTTTGTCGGTGAGTGCTGCTGCGGTCTGTCGGCTCAGCATCACTGAACCGAAGCTGGCCTTGTCCGTGGCGGCTCCGGAGGATTCCGAGTTGGGTCAGCAGACATCAGTCATGGTGGAAGTGAGCAATCCCGGAACGGGGCGGGCTGAGGATGTGGTGCTGGTGGCCAGCCTGCCGGAGGGGCTTGAGCACAAATCCGGTGCTGTGGTGACGATTGACATTGGAACACTGAATCCCGGTGAATCGCGAAAGGCTCGACTGTCGCTGACTGCAACAGCTGGCGGGATGCAGGAGATTGAACTGAAGGCTGCGGGGACGGGTGAGTTGCTGGCGGAGGCGACGGCAAAGGTGGAGGTTGCTGAGCCGGAGTTGCGTTTGGCCTTGCAGGTGCCAGATCAGGAGATTGCCGGGCAACCGGGCAGTTACGTGCTGCAACTGGAGAACACAGGAATCGTGGCAACGGCCAACGTCAGGGCACGGTACCAGTTACCGGCGGGCTTTCAGTTTGTTTCGGCGGACCGTGGTGGCCGATATCTGGCGACGGATCGCAGTGTCGAGTGGTACGTGGGGACTCTGAATCCTGGCGAGACGACAGAGTTTACGGCCATGCTGCAGGCTGGAAAAAGTGGTCGCAGTGCTCATCGAATCACCGCGCAGACCGACTTTGGCGAGCTGGCTTCAACCGAGGAGGTGACGCAGGTGGAGGGCAGTGCTGACCTGAGGCTGGAACTGGCGTCTTTGCCAGCGGGAGCGGGTTCGGTGGCGAGAAGCGGTCAACAGACGACACTCAGAGTACTGATTCGCAACGCGGGTTCCGAGCCGGCTCGTTCGGTCGGTATGTCCTGCGAGCTGCCTGCTGGAATGACTCTGATCGACGTCGAGGGCCCGTCGGACTACATCGCAGAAAACGGCGTGCTGGTGTTTCGATCACTACCGGAGATTGCGGCCGGGAAATCGGCCGAATTTCTGTTGCAGGTTCGCTGTGGCCGTGCGGGGCTGAACAGCAGTCGAATCCGCGTGGCGAGTGCAAGTACAGCTCAGCCACTGATCGGTGAAATTCGCACCGAGGTACAGCCCTGATGAGTTTCGAGCCGGGCGGTGGCGAGCGGAATCGTCGGGACCACGGGCAATCGATTGGTGAATCATATCGTACGGCGCATGAGTTGTTATCGGCGTCCTTGTCAGCCGGTTTGCTGACGTACGGAGGGTACTGGCTGGACCAGCGTTACGGATGCTTGCCAGTGCTGACGATCTGCGGTGGTGTGCTGGGTGTTATTTCGGCAGTGCTGGCTGTGCGGCAGGTGGTGCTGAGGATGGAGCGACAGTCACTGCATACGAGGGACGGCGTTCGACATCCCGGGGTCTCTGGTCGTGCGAAGCCGGAGTCGGTGGTTGGGCCGGAGTCGGACAGGCCTGCAGAGATGAAGCAGGACTGAATTTTTGATCAGAGTGGCGGGCTGGGGGAGGCAGGTTGTGAGCAGTTCGGGTGGTGGTGGCCTTACCGCAGCACAGATCGCCAAGGGTGTTCTGAACCTGCTGATTCTATCGGCAGCGTTGTGGGTCGTCAGTTGGTGGCCGGCGCGCGGGCTGGCTGGCGAGTCCGGGTTACTCTGGATGACGCGAGCGTTGCTGATTGTTGTGATTCCTGGATTTATCAATCTGCTGCTATCGGGATTGCCGATCCTGAAGGACCCCTTAAAGTCCATGCTGCTGAGAATGGGTTTGCGGATCGCGGTACTGTTACCTGCAGTTCTGGTGGTGAAAGCGTGGTGGCCGGATGTCGGGATTGCTCAGTTTTACGGCTGGCTGATGGGGTTTTACCTGATCAGTCTGGCCTTTGAAGCATGGGAATTCAGCATTCTGTTGCGTCGCAGGTAATTTCGCTCGAATGGTTTTTGTGACCGTTTGAAGGTTCATGCTGCGTTTTTCGGGATGGAGATTCAGGGCTGAATGGGTCGCGGTCAGTTTTTGGGTGTTGCAGATCTGGCAGGTTGTGTCTTTGCCCGGGTGTCTGAATCCCGCCTGTGGCTCTCGACTTCGGGATTTCCTCTCCGCCTTCGACAGGAACCGTCGATTGACTGGAAATTTCCCGGGCTGCCTGAGAAAACATAGTGAACGTGCGTTTTACAGAAGTCTGGTAGCAGTCACAGTGTCAGAGTTTTTGGCGGAATCGATCGCAAGATGAGTGCTGAAGACCATTTTCATCACGTTCGCGATTTCGGCTACTTTGAAGTGCCGAGTTTCCTGACTTCATCGCACGCCTACACCGCTGTTGGTGATGTTCCCTGGCATGTGAAGCATGTGCTGCATCTCGGTCAGGAGGCGTCTCTTGACGAGGTAAACGGGGCCCTGGTCGGGAAGATTCTGATTCCGCAGCCGTTTGCCGGCACAGCGAAGCATCCGGGTCTGATCGTGACCAAGTTCATGGTGCTGCAGGTCGTGGTGCTGGTGTTGTGTCTGTTAATTTTCCGAGGACTGGGTTCCAGAATTCGTTCTGGACAACCCGCGAAGGGGCGTTTCTGGAATTTCTGGGAAGCTTTTGCTCTGGCGATTCGCGATCAGGTGGTCCGCCCGACAATCGGTGATCATTCCCACGACCACGGCCATGGGGATCACGGGCATGCAGACCATGGCCACGGAGACCACGGGCACGGGCACCACGGTGCAGTAGCCACCGGGGGGCATCCTGCTGACCGTTATCTGCCGTTTGTCTGGAGTTGTTTCTTTTACGTGTTGTTCTGTAATCTGCTGGGGGCTGTACCATCGCTGGGTTCGGCGACTGGGAACATCAACGTCACTGCAGCGCTGGCTTTCAGTGCATTCATGGCCAGCTTTCTGTTTGGCGTTCAGGCGATGGGTGTGGGGGGATTTTTTGCGAATCTGATTCCGAACACGGGCATGACCGGGGTGGGGAATCTGGCGATGTCGGCATTGATGTTTCCGATCGAGTTGATGGGTTTTGTGATCAAGCACACGATTCTGGCGTTGCGATTGTTTGGTAACATCATGGGCGGTCATACCGCTTTGGGCGTGATTCTTGGGTTCATCGGATCTGCGGCCAAGGGACCTGTGGCCTTGTGGGGTGTCGTGACGGTGGGCAGTGTTCTGGGTCAGATTGGCGTGGGGTTGCTGGAACTTCTCGTGGCGGTACTCCAGGCTTATGTGTTTTCTTTTCTGGCGACGATTTTCATCTCGGGTGCCGTGCATAAGCACTGACGTGCTGTTTTATGGTGACTACGGGGTTTGTTGATGTTCCAGCCTGTCGGCCGTTGTGGGGCAGGCGTTTTGCAGACGTGGTTGGTTTCTGACTAAGAGGAGTTTGTTGTGGCTCAGATTCTGAAGTTTGCGATGATGTTCGTTTGTGCGTTTGCTGCTCTGACCGTGCCTGCTCTGGCCCAGGAAGGTGCTGCCGTCGCTGGTGCCGCTGCTGCTGCTCCGCTGATCAATCTGACCGCCACTTTTGGTGCTGGTCTGGTGGTGATTGGTGCGGGTCTGGGTATTTCGCGTCTGTCTGCGGCTGCGTTTGAGAGCATGGCGCGTCAGCCGGAAGTTGCTGGCGACATTCGCGGGGCCATGGTGATTGTGGCGGCGATGATCGAAGGTGCTGCAGTGATCGGCTTGATCGTCTGTATGATTAAGTGATGACTTCGCAGTAGGGTTTCGGGTGCGAGCTGTCTTTTCGGAGTACGGCCGCTTCTGGGGCTTTGGCTGGTGCTGTTTACGTACGGTCCTGGGTACTGCGTGTTCTGTGTCGTCTGCGTTCGGGGTAGCTGCAATGAAGTCCGCGGGTAAAATCGCTGGTAAGTTTCGGCCTGCAGGTTTGGTTTTCCTGCTGACGTTTGCTGTCTTCGCGTGTGGCCTGCCGACTTCGTCGGCATGTTTTGCGGTCGAGAGCAGCGCGGAGGGTGAGCACGCAGGTGGTGGCCATGAAACTGGCGTGCCCATGGGTCTCAAGGGGGATCTGGCGCTGTGGTCACTGGTCGTTTTCTTCCTGTTTCTGCTGGTTCTGGGCAAATTTGCCTGGAAGCCGATGATTGAGGGCCTTGACAAGCGTGAGGCGGGTATTCGCAGTGCGATTGCCGAGGCAGAGCAGAATCGGAAGAAGGCGGAGGCCATGCTGGCGGACTATCAGAAGCAGTTGCGTGAGGCTGAGCAGCACGTGGCGGCCATGATTGCAGAAGCTCGCCGCGACGCTGAGAGAACCAGTCAGGACCTGATTGCTGGTGCTCAGCGTGAAGTCGATCTTTTGCGTCAGCGGACCAGGGATGAGATCCGACAGGCGAAGGATGCTGCCCTGGCAGATGTCTTCAGCCAGTTGAATGCTCAGGTGGTGCTTGCCACCGAGCATGTGCTGGGGCGTGCCCTGCAGGATTCTGATCAGGAGCGTCTGGTAACAGAGGCTCTGGCGTCGATTGCCCGTTAAGTTGTCTTCGGTGTGATTTGGCTGTTGGCGGCGTAGTCTGCAGGCAAGAAGTGAAGGCTGTCCATGTCTGACGCGAGATTCAAAAGTCGACCCGAGAGTGTGCTGGAAGATCCCGGTACTCGCGCCGTGGCGACTCTGTATGCTCAGTCCTACATCACTGCTGCTCGCACGCAGGGTGGCTCTGAGTGGCAGTCGGAACTGCATTCGTTTGTGGACGACGTGTTGGGTGGCTGGCCTGGGTTTGCCGACGTGTTGATGTCTGATTCTGTGGGGCGAGACGAGAAGCTTGGAATTCTGGACCGCGTGATTGCTCCGCGGGCCTCCGAGTTCTTCCTGAATTTCCTCCGAGTTCTGGCGCGGCACGGTCGTCTTTCTCTGTTGCCGGTGATTCGGGAAGTTGTAGTTCGGCTGATTGAAGTTGAGTCGGGGAAGCAGCGTGTCCGGGTACGCTCGGCTCGGCCGCTTTCTCAGACGTCTCGGGAAGGCATTGTGACGTCTCTGAAGGGGCGTTTTGGTTTCGACCCGATTCTGGAAGAGTCTGTGGATGCTGAACTGCTGGGTGGCATTGTTCTGCAGGTTGGGGATACTGTTTTTGATTCATCGCTGCGTTCCCGTTTGAAAATTCTGCGGGCACGATTGGTGGAGAAAGCTTTCAATGAAATTCAAAGCGGACGAGATCGCTTCAGTCATCCAGAAGGAGATTGAAGATTTCCGTGGTCTGATGCAGACGGCGGAAGTTGGCCGCGTGATTGAGGTGGGCGACGGGATCGCTCGCTGCACGGGTCTGTCGACTGCGATGTCGGGCGAGATGCTTGAGTTCTCGAACGGTACTCGTGGTTTTGCCTTCAATCTGGAAGAGAACAGTGTCGGCGTTGTGATTCTCGGGGATTACCTGAAGATCACCGAAGGCGACGAGGTTCGCTCCACGGGTAAACTTCTGTCAGTTCCTGTCGGTGAAGCTTTGCTCGGGCGAATGGTGGATCCGCTGGGTGTGCCGCTGGACGGCAAGGGCCCGGTGATCACCAGTGAGTCACGCCCGGTGGAGTGGCAGGCTGCCGGGGTTGCTGAACGGCAACCGGTGAAGGAGCCGCTGCAGACGGGGATCAAGGCCATCGATGCCATGACTCCGATTGGTCGTGGCCAGCGCGAACTGATCATTGGGGACCGCAAGACCGGCAAGACAGCGATTGCGATCGACACGATTTTGAATCAGAAGGGCACTGGAGTGATCTGCGTGTACGTGGCTTGTGGCCAGCGTGCAGCGTCGATTGCCGGTGTCGTGGAAGTTCTGCGTCAGAATGGTGCTCTGGATTACACAATCGTGGTGGCCGCCAGCAGTGCGGACCCGGCGCCATTGCAGTATATCGCGCCCTACGCTGGTGCGGCGATGGCCGAGCACTTTATGTATCAGGGCAAGCACACTCTGGTGGTCTATGATGACCTTTCGAAGCAGGCCGTTGCTTACCGCCAGTTGTCTCTGCTGATGCGTCGGCCACCGGGTCGTGAGGCATTTCCCGGGGACGTGTTCTACTGTCACAGCCGGCTATTGGAGCGTGCTGTGAAGCTGAACAAGGAGTTGGGTGGCGGGTCGATGACGGCGTTGCCGATTATTGAGACGCTTGAAGGCGAGGTTTCGGCCTACATTCCGACGAATGTGATTTCCATTACGGACGGTCAGATTTACCTTGAGCCGGACTTGTTCTGGAAGGGGATTCGACCTGCGATCAACGTGGGTATCTCGGTCAGTCGTGTGGGCGGTAATGCTCAGACGAAGGCCATGAAGAAGATTGCGGGCAGTCTGCGTCTGGACCTTGCGGCATTCCGCGAGCTTGAGGCATTTGCTCAGCTTGGTACGGAACTGGACAAGGCGACTCAGGCCCAGCTGGACCGAGGTTACCGAATGGTGGAGCTGCTGAAGCAGCCCCAGTATGTTCCGCTGCATGTCGCGGATCAGGTGATTGCAATTTATGCCGGAACGAAGGGTTATTTCGACAAGGTTCCGGTGAATCGGGTGCAGGCTGTCGAGAAGGAATTGCATGAGTTTATTCGCACCGAGCATGCGGACATGCGAGACAAGCTGGTGGCAGAGTCTGCACTGACTGACGAGATTGAGGGTTTGCTGAAGAAGGCGCTGGAGGCCTTTGTGGCTCGTCAGGCGGCGAAGTCCTAGTGCATGTGTGCTGTTGATTTGTCGTGATTTGTTAACCTTTCTGCGGTGTGGCTGATCCATGGCGAACAGACGTTTGCTGGTAAAACGGCTCAAGGCGGTGCGTAACATCCGCAAGATTACGCGCACGATGGAGCTGATCGCAACCAGTCGCTTCAAGAAGGCGATGGACCGAGCCACAGAGGCGGCCGAGTACACTCGGAAGATTTCTGAGATCGTCGGGGACCTCGGACAGGCGGAGCTGCGTTTTTCACATCCGTTGCTGGAGAAGCATGCGGAGGAGAAGCGTGGTGTGCTGTTGGTATTGACGGCAAATCGTGGGCTTTGTGGTGGCTACAATGCCAGTGTATTGCGTCAGGCGGTGACACATCTGCGTGGTTTGCGGGAACGTGGTGTGGACGTTTCGCTGGAAGTATCCGGCAAGCGTGGCATCAAGTTTCTGAACTTCCAGAAGATCGCGGTGTCGCAGGCGTACACACATTTCGAGGACAAGACGACGTTCGCCGAAGTTGAAGTTCTGGCTTCCCGGTATGTGGATGACTACATCGCCGGTCGGATCGATCGTCTGGACGTGGCTTACACCCGGTTTATCTCATCTTCCAAGCAACTGGCCGTGGTCGAGACCATTTTGCCGATATCCAGCCTTGCGGGAGCAGGTGGAAGTACTGGAAGCGGTCGAGTGGACTACGAGTTTCTGCCATCAGCCGAGGAGATTCTTTCTGAGATTGTGCCTGCGGCGTTTCGGGCGAAGCTGTTCAAGTGCTTTCTGGATGCGATTGTGAGCGAACAGATTGCTCGAATGGTAGCCATGAAGGGTGCGACGGAGAATGCGGACGAGATGGCGGGTAGTCTGAAGCAGCAGTACAACCGTGCTCGTCAGGCGGGGATTACGTCGGAGTTGGCGGAGATTATTGGTGGTGCAGCGGCGCTTGGTTAACGGGTGTCGCGGCGATAGTTTTGTGCTGATTTGTGATGCTGATCTGACAAGAATCAGCTTTGACAGAGTCCAACAGATCCAGATTGATAACAGTATTCGACCCAACGGGGCAAGCGACCCATGATTGAAGCAACGAAAAGCGGCCGTGTGTCGCAGGTGATCGGATCAACTTTTGACGCTCAGTTTCCGGAGGACGGTCTGCCGGAGATTTACAATGCGTTGCTCATTGACGAGGACGTCAAGGGTAAGCGAGTGAAGGTGACCGGTGAGGTTCAGCAGCATCTTGGTGGCGGTCGAGTCCGTTGCGTGGCGCTGGGGAACACTGACGGCATGCGTCGGGGAATGACAGTAACAGACACGGGCAGTCCGCTGTCTGTACCTGTCGGCAAGGGGACTCTGGGACGGGTCTTCAACGTGCTTGGTGATGCGATTGACGGTCGTGGTGCAGTGGACCACAGCGAGCGATGGCCGATTCACCGCCATCCTCCGGCGCTTGAGAGCCTGAGTTCGAAGACTGAGGTGTTTGAGACGGGTATCAAGGTGGTGGACCTGCTGACGCCGTTTGTTCGCGGTGGTAAAGCGGGTTTGTTCGGTGGTGCTGGTCTCGGCAAGACCGTGATTTTGACCGAGTTGATTGCCCGTATCGCCAGTGCTCACGGGGGATTTTCGGTGTTTGCCGGTGTGGGCGAGCGGACTCGCGAGGGCAACGACCTTTGGCTGGAGATGCAGGAAACAAAGATTGGTCAAACGGGTCGCTCGGTGATCGAGCAGACGTGTATGGTGTTTGGTCAGATGAATGAACCGCCGGGAGCACGTCTGCGAGTGGCGTTGTCTGCATTGACGATGGCCGAGTGGTTCCGTGATGCGACGGGTTCGGACACGCTGTTGTTCGTGGACAACATTTTCCGCTTCTCGCAGGCTGGTTCGGAAGTGTCGGCTCTGCTTGGTCGAATGCCATCGGCTGTGGGTTATCAACCGACGCTGGGCACTGAGTTGGGCGAGTTGCAGGAGCGAATTACGTCCACGAAGAACGGTGCCATTACGTCGGTGCAGGCCGTGTATGTTCCTGCGGACGACCCGACGGACCCGGCACCGGCGACAGCCTTCGCGCATCTTGACGCGTTTATTTATCTGGAGCGTCGAATTTCGGAGAAGGGGATTTACCCGGCGATTGACCCGCTGGCATCATCCAGTCGAATTCTGGATCCGCAGTATGTGGGTCAGCGTCACTACAATGCGGCTCGAAGGGTGCAGCAGACGCTGCAGCGTTACCGCGAGTTGCAGGACATCATTGCGATTCTGGGTGTGGACGAGTTGAGCGAAGACGACAAACTGGTGGTGCACCGAGCACGCCGAATTGAGCGATTTCTTTCGCAACCGTTCCTTGTGGCTGAAGTGTTTACGGGCAAGCCCGGCAAGATTACTCCGCTGGCCGACACGATTCGCAGCTTTGAAGAGATCTGCGATGGCAAGTGGGACCATTTGCCTGAGAGTGCCTTCATGTACGTGGGTGCGATTGAAGAGGCTGAAGAGCAGTACAAGCGGATGCAGGCTCAGTCCTGATCGCTGTTGATTGTCCGTGGGCTTGTGCGCTGGAGTGTGTTATGGCCGATCTTCGGTTAGTGCTGGTGACTCCGGAGAAGACTCTGTTTGACCGCCCGGTGGCATCACTGCAGGTGCCTCTGTTTGACGGTGGTGCTGGGTTTTATCCGGGTCGGGCGCCGCTGGTTGGTCGACTGGGTGCTGGCGTGCTTCGTTTGCAGGGGGCTGGTGGCGAATCTGAGTCGTATTTTATTGACGGTGGGTTTGTGCAGGTGAAGGGGCCAGTGGTCTCTGTGCTGACAAATTCGGCTGTTGAGTGCGGTCAGATCAGTCGCCGTGTGGCACAGCAGCAGTTGTCGGACGTGTTGGCTGAGCGAGCGATTCTGGACGAGGAGTATCGTGGCAAGTCGCGACGTATCGAGACAGCGCGACGTCGCGTGAAGGCTGCCGGGCGGGAATAGCCACTGGAAGCTGGGCTTTTGAAGCTTTGATCGTTAGAATCCTGGAGTCCGGCATGTTCGCATGTCGGGCTCCTTTTTGTTTCCCCGGGAGTATTTTTCATGGATAAGTTTGATCCGCGTGTGGATTCACTGGTGATGGAAACCAGGACGGTCTGGGACAAGTCGGTAGGGAATCTGACCGATGAGGATCGGCGGTGGGTGGCGCGGTCGCTTCATCAGCAACCGCAGCTGGCAGCAAAGGTGTCATATGAGCGGACTCATACGGGTTTCGCGCGGGTGATACATGTGACGGTCGAAGACATTCAGCGGCTGTATCTGGCGAAGACCTGAGGCTGGGGCGTTTGGGTGGGGGATTGCGGCATGAGACCGGGTGAATGTTGTGTCTTCGGGGCTGCAATTCGACTGGTTCTGTGGTGTTTGTTGCCGTTCTGTGATGTTGGGGTGCTTGCGGACCAGTCGAGGGATGCTGCGCCGATTTTTGTTTACTGCAGTGTGGCGGACGAGCGATCGATTCATCTGCTGTCATTTGATGCGGCAAGCGGTCGTGCAGCAAAGCGGGACAGTATAAGGACTCCAGGGGAGCCTGCTGCGTTAACATCTTCAGCGGACGGCCGTTATCTGTTTGCCTCGATGCGTGACACGGGGCAACTTTGCAGTTTTGGAATTGAGCCGGCGACGGGTCGGCTGACGTTGATCAGTACTGTGGAAGCGGGGGCTGACCCAGCGCAGATCACTTTGGACCGAACCGGTCGTTATCTGTTTGCTGCCTATTATGTGGCAGCGAAGGTTTCGGTTCATCGGGTGGAGTCTGATGGGCGGATTTCCGAGCGTCCGGTGCAGGAGATCCCGACGGCCGAGAAGGCGCATGCGGTCGTTCCTGATCCGTCGAACCGTCTGGTTTTTGTGCCGCACACGGGTCCCAACCGCATCTATCAGTTTCGGTTTGAGGTACTGGCCGGGCGACTGCTTCCGGGTTTGCCGAAGTTTCTGCAGTGTCCTGACCAGACGGGGCCTCGTCACCTTGCGTGGCATCCCCGTCTTCCGATTGCCTATGTGGACAATGAGCAGGGCAATTCGGTGACGGTGTATACTTTGCGGGGCAGCAGTCTGGTTGCCGGCGAGACGTTGTCAACGATTCCTGACGACTTCCGGGGCCAGAACAGCACCGCTGAGATTCGGGTGCATCCGGATGGTCAGCACCTGTTTGTTTCAAATCGTGGCGCGAATTCTCTGGCGGTGTTTCGCATCAGTGGTAGTGGTGACCAGTTGTCTCTGCTGGAGCAGGTTGCCTGTGAGCCTGTACCGCGGTGCTTCGATATTGTGCCTGGTGGGCGGTATCTGTTGCTGGCGGGCGAGGCTTCCGGAAATCTGCAGGTATTTGAGATTGGTGGTGTGCGTGGTTTTCTGCAGGAGGTGGACAAGCTGCAGGTTGGACCGCGGCTGTGGTGGGTGCATGCGGTGCAGCCCGGGGTAACGGGCCGCTGAGACAGTACCAGTCAGAAGATGGGGCCAGGCATCCACGGGCAGAATTCTTCGTCGCCGATTCCCTGTTGTTCGCTGAGAGTCTGTTTGCCGCTGGCGACAGCGACGATTTGTTCGAACAGGCGAGTGCCGGCGGATTCGACGGATTCTCCGTCAATAATGGAGCCGGCGTTGATGTCCATATCGTCGCGCATGCGATCGAACAGTTGGGTGTTGGTGGAGACTTTGATTGTGGGTGCGGGTTTGCAGCCGAAGCAGCTGCCGCGTCCGGTGGTGAACACGACGATCTGGCAGCCGCCTGCCACAAGTCCGGTGACGGAGATCGGGTCGTATCCCGGGGTGTCCATGAAGGTGAAGCCGCGGGAGGTGATGGGTTCCGCGAACTGGTAGACGTCGCGGAGCGGAGCTGTACCGCCTTTCGCTACGGCTCCGAGTGACTTTTCGATGATGGTGGTCAGGCCGCCCTGTTTGTTTCCGTAGGAGGGGTTGTTGTCGATGGAGGCATTGTTGCGGCGGGCATAATCTTCCCACCAGCGGATGCGTTCGAGCAGTTTTTCGCCCACTTCGCGGCTGATGGAGCGGCGTGTGAGGAGTTGTTCAGCGCCGTAGACTTCGGGGGTTTCTGCCAGCACGGAGCCGGCTCCGTGGGCCACCAGCAGGTCGCTGGCGTAGCCAAGTGCGGGGTTTGCGGTGATACCGCTGGCGCCGTCACTGCCGCCGCATTGCAATCCGAGTGTGAGTTCGGCCAGCGGAATGGGAACCCGACGCACGTCGTTTGCGGCGGGCAGCATTTCTCGCAGGACTGAGACTGCGCGATCGACGGTTTTGCGGACGCCACCAACTTCCTGGATGTTGAGAATCATGGGGAGGTCATCACGACCGCTGGCAAGTGCTCCGCCCAGTTGTACCAGTCCCTGGGTCTGCTGCAGGTGGGACGCCTGAGCGGTTTCGCAGCCGAGTCCGAGGACGATGCAGGCTGCGATATTGGGATGCCGTGCGAATCCTGCGAGTGTGCGGTTCAGCAGCAGGTGGTCATCGCTGTTGTACGCGAAGGCGCAACCGCTTTTGTGAACGATGGGTATAACACCATCGATGTTGGGGTAGCGACTGAGGTCGGTGCGGGCGAGTTCCTGAGCGACGTAGCGGGAGGTCGTGGCAGAACAGTTGACGGTACTGATGACGGCGATGTAGTTACGAGTTCCGGCCGAACCGTTGCGGCGGCGATAGCCCTGAAATGTGCGTGCTGGTGGTGTGGGGAATTGCAGCAGATCCGTGCAGAACTCGTAACCGGATCGGTCGCGATCGAGGCTGACGTTATGGGTGTGCACCCACTGTCCGGGGGCGATGTCGCAGGCGGCGGAACCGATTGGTTGTCCGAATTTGCGAATGGGGCTGCCTTTGGGGATGAGCTGAGCAGCGACTTTATGGAACACCGGGATGGGTTCTGTGATTTTGACCACGCTGGTGCCGATAGTGAGTGATTCGTCTGCCCGGAGAGCCCGGCGGGCGACAGCGATGTTATCGGAGGAGTGCAGAATCAGCACGGAGGATATGTCTGACACCGTAATGGTCCCTGTTGTGTACCGGGAAAATGTGCGGACGAACAAATATCGGAACAGCGCAGCGTTGCTGCGGGCAATTCTGGAGGTTTGGGCGAATTCCCACAAGCCATGATCTGTCCATGTGGGCAGGAATTCCTGTGCGACAAATCCGGTGAATGTGATTGGGAACCCCGGTTTGATGAACGGCATTTTCAGCGGCTCAGCGGTGGGCACTCGGGGGGGGGGCACTTTTCGCGTGTGGGTATCCGGGCTCGCCACAGGCTGTTGAGGCGAGCGGAACCTGGGTTGGCATCGAATGGTGGTCAGCAATGTGGCTGCAGAGCCGGCTGAGGACGTCAGGAAGATGGCGGATCGGGTCGTCGGGAGTGCTGAAGATTCGGACGTTAATAACCTGCAGGATGGAATGGCTGAACTTCCATGAGGCAGCGGTCTGGCAGGCAATCGGTGAACGGAGACTGCGCGTTCCGTTCCTGCTGGTAAAGAATCCCTGACTGAAGATGGTTCTTACAAAGGAATCGTTTACTTGCACAGAGTTCAGTGAAAGAAGGCTTAACGAACCATGAGTCGAAAGACTGAAAAGTACGTGGCCACGGACATTGCCGGGGAGCGGATCCATGCTTTTGGTGCCATACCCGTTGCCACCGGCGAATCCCGTCTTTCGCTGTGGCTGAAATCAAAAAGCCAGGTGGGCTGCCGCTGTGCATGAGACTCCTGTGTGCGTTTCATCAGCGACTGATGCGAGACGCTCGCGGCAGTGATAAACAGCCTCGAATGGTGCGGACGCGGCAGAACTGGATCGGGGGTACGCAAGCACTACGACGCATGGCGTAGTTCGAGAGTGGCAGAATCGTTCTGGAATGCGTGGCGAATCTGCTGAAGCAGCAGATCGGCACAGCGTTTGTCGATGGGCAGATGACCACGTTCATCCAGCAGGGAGGGAAACGCAGCAGGAAATTCAATTGAGTGGATTTTTTGAAGGAGACGCGGGGCAGGGAATTACTCCATTCGCTGACAAGTCATGTATGCGCGATGTGAGAACTCAGTTCCGAATATCGCCGGAGTACGAATGACGTTCTCATGGGTGCCGCGACCACTGTTGTTGAATCTCTCCGCAGAGAGAGAATTCGACGGAAGGCTCCGGTTCATCCTCCTGTATGTCAGGAGCAGTACTGATTGCGGGACCGAATGGTGCGGGGAAATCGACCACAGCCCCACGCCTGCCGAAATTGGCATTGGGCGTTGTCGAATTCATCACTGCGGACCTGCTTGCCTCGGGGCTGTCCCCATTTGTTCCGAGGCGGCTCCGTCGTTTGGAGCTTTTGACGTTGGCGGGTGAATCGGCAGGTTGCCAGTTTGACGGAACCTGTCAGGATTGGAATACTGGGTGGTGGGGAAATTTCCTGACCTTCCTGCGGAAACTGTACTATGTATCACAGGCTGTTCTGGGTGGTGATTCTGGCGTTTGGTGCAGATGGCCTTGTGGCTGACGAGTTGCTGTCGAAGAAGACAGCCGCGATTGCGGGGCAGGCCGGGCCGGTTCAGCCTCCCGAAAGTCCGGGTATTTTTACTCGCCCGGCTGCCCAGAGAGAGGCCAGCGTGACGACGGTGCGACAGGGTGACGCAGAGATTCCTCTGGTGGTGGTCCGCGGCACACCTTATGAGATGGGAAGGCAATTGGGTGCAGCACTGCGGCAGCAGATCACGACGTTCATTCCAGCGGCACTGCAGGGCGTTTGCGGTCAGTTGGGAGTGACTGAGGAGCAGTTGCAGGAGGTTTGGAGCCGGACTGCAGCATATGCGGATGACAGGCTGGAGCAGGAGTTGGCGGGTGTGGCGGATGCTTCCGGGCTGCCGTTGAAAACACTGCAGGCCATGCATGCTGTACCGCTGCTGATGCCGTATTCGTGCAGCAGTATTGCGGCGTGGGGTGATGCAACGGTGGACGGGCATCTGTACCAGACTCGCAATTTGGACTGGAATCTGGAGATCGGTGCTCACAATTTTGCGGCGATCGTGATTTATGTGCCGGATGTCGGTTCAGCGCATGTGGTACCGACCTTTGCCGGTTTCTGCGGAGCGCACACGGGTATGAATTTTCATGGGATTGCTCTGTCCGAGATGGGTGATGCATCGCGGAAGGAGGCGCCTTATTTCGTCCATGCGCCGCATTTTACGGCATTCTTTCGCACGATGCTTTATGATGCCAGGTCTCTGACTGAGACGCTGGAGATTTTCGGTCGTCAGCCGATGACCAAGCGGTATCACTTTGTGTTTGGTGATGGTCAGACGGATCGCAGGGCTGTGAAAGTGCGGGCGCATGCACCGGAACCCGCGGATCGGCGAGTTCTGATCTGGAAGGACAATGATGCGACCGATGAATTTGCTCCAAATGTCCTGAACGGTGTGGTTTACAATGACGAGGGACGCGGAGCGTTCCCGACGCTGAAGAGCAGTCACGGTAAACTGAATGGGGAGGCACTGGTAAAGCTGGCGAATCAGATACCGATCCGTGGCGGCAACGTGGTGAACGTGGTTTACGACGCGACGGCTTTGAAGATGTGGGTGACCTATGCGAAGGGGACCGAGGAGGCGTATCAGCGACCATCGGTGCTGATTGATCTGCAGCGGGCGGCGGGTGTGGGCACGCAGTCTGAGAAACCTGTTGCGGTACCGTGATCAACAGGCTGCAGCGCAGGCCTGCAGTACTTCATGGGGCTGAGCGAATCCGATGATGGCAGAGCAGACAGCGGGGTGCTGCAGAACGAAGCGGATGGCCTGTGGCACGGTGTGACTGACTGGTTCGGCTGCTGCCAGCGACCGGGCTTGCTGCAGGTCGTGCTGGTACAGGGCCAGCGGAAAAAAGGGGGTTGTGAGTGTGTGGGCGCTGGGAGGATTTCCGGCGATGGCTCCGCCAGCCAGCACTCTGATCGCAAAGGCTCCGATGCCCAGTCGCTGGCAGTCGGCGAGGAGGTTGCCGTAATCTGTGGGGACGGAATCGGGTGCCACACTCATTCCGGCACTGGGATTCAGGCGGTTGAAGGGGATTTGCAGTGTATCGAACACGTGGCTTTGCAGAACTGTTCGAAGTGCAGTCGGGTGTCCAGTCCCGGTCAGTCCGCAGCAGGCAATGATTCCGGACTGGCGGAGTTCGTTGAAGATGGCAGCGACGCCCTGCGGGCCGAGGATTTCATCCGGAGTCAGTGAAAACGGTTCCTGATCGGGGTGTTCGGTCACAGCATTGTGCAACTGCAGCAGGGTGACGTGCGATCGCTGCAGTCGGCCGAGGGATGCTGTAATTCCGGACGTGATCTGCTCACGGATTGAGGCGTTTGAGGATCTGTGGATGCGTACCTTGGTGGCGATCTGCAGGTGTTGCTCGGGGTCGAGTTGTCGGAGTGCACTTCCGATGGCTTTTTCCGATGCGCCATTTCCATAACCGGCAGCGGTGTCGATCCAGTTGATACCACTTCGTATTGCGGTATGCAGGACTTCCAGTTGCTGGTCAGTGTCTGCACCGGTCATCAGGCCGGACACGGGGCCGGCTCCGAAGCTGATCTCGGACACGCAGAGGCCGGTTCGACCGAGGCGACGGTGTTTCATGAGTGGGCTTTGCCGAGCGAACGGGGATCCGGATGGGTGCGAGGAGAAGCTGAAACTCATAAAGCAACCACGCGTTATTTCTGTACCGTAGGCTGTTTGGCGGGGGCCAGCCAGATCACCAGCATCCCGACTGCGTAGATCAGTCCGGTCCACAGTCCGATGGATGCATAGTCGCCACCGAAGGAGCTCATCCGCAGTCCCACGAAGACGCTGACGGCGGCAGCTGCGATGCGACCGGCATTGAATGAAATGCCACTGCCCGTGGCTCGTACGTGGACGGGGAACAGTTCCGGCAGGAACAAGGGTAACCAGCCGAAGTAGGCGACTCCGCAGAACCCCAGCAGAAATACGGCCCAGTCGAACCATGGATCATTGGGTTGCATGGTGCCGAAGAGAGTGGAGCTGACGGCGAAGGTGGCGAGGCTGATGAGGAAGTAGGACAATCGTCTTCCGGCGATCGTGGCGATCAGTCCGCCGAGGAGGCTGCCGAGCACTGCGCCGCTGGAGCGACTGATCATGGTGCGGGCTTTGTCGCGGGGACTTTGTCCGGTTTTTTTCTTCTGCTGAGTGGTGGATGCTGCATTTTGGGAGGGGGTAGCCGTGGCCTGCTCAGCGTGGCGGGCCGCCGCCTGGTCTCGCCATGGGACCACCCAGTTGGCGTTGGCAGCGGTACCGATGACAGGGATGGAACCCAGCAGGATACCGATGAGGGTTCTGGAGAGCAGTGGGGGCCTGAAGAGCTGTGCGGTGACGGATTGCTGTGGCGGGCTCACCTGGCCGCTGCTGTCGGTGTATCGGGTTGTCTGTTTTTGTGCCAGCCAGCGTCGGGATTCAGGTACGGCCAGCAGAATCACCAGTCCCAGCACAGCGGGAGAGCCACCGACGAACAGCGTCCAGCGCCAGGAGTCGGGGGTGACTTCGAAGATCAGGCCAAGGCAGCCGAGGAGTACGAAGCCGAAGTTTGCTGCTGTCCCCATGACACCGGCCAGCAGGGGGCGTGATGCACCGGGCCACGCCTCGGTGACCAGAGAGACGGCATTGGGCCAGGTGCCACCGAAGCCCAGCATAGCGAGGAATCGCACAGTGCACATGAGAACGGGGTCCGTGATCCACCACGCTGCGAGGGTGAGCAGAGAGTAGCAGAGAACGCTGGCGCCAAGTGCGCGCGTGCGGCCGATACGGTCACCCATCAGGCCAAAGATCCATCCGCCTGTCGCAGCCCCCAGCATGAATGCCGCCTGATTCCAGGCGAACCATTCGGTGATGACTGTTTCCTGGGTTCCGGGCGGGAGCAGTGACAGCATCATTTGTCGGTGGATGAGGACAAACAGGGCGTTTTCGAGGCCTGCAAACATCCACGCGGCGAAGCCGGCGGCCAATACTGACAATCGCTGTGCTCGATTGAATCCAGACTCCGTCTCAGTCATTTGCAGGCTCCACCGGACACAGATTCCTGCCTGATTCAGCAGGATGAGCGTCTGAGTATCGCAATAGCCGTGGCGGGAATCCAGCGCAAAGGATCTGAGGAATTTCGGGGATTCCGGAGTTGTGGTTCGGCGGAATCTGCCGTCAGCGGATGTGGCTGCCCGGTGTTTCTCACACTTCAGGAACAACCGACAGGAACCAAAAAGGCAGAATTGCTTATCCAGACGGTACGACCCATCCGATGACAAGTATGTGACTTTCTGTTGCGCTGCTACGCAAGGCTTCTGGAGATCAGGTGCTGTGCGGGTGGCAGGCGGACTGAGCATATCAGGACTTCCGGTGCTGGCGTTCACCGGGAGAGGTTCAGACTCGAGCGTTTAGATCAGTGAACCACCGGGACGGTTTCCCAGCAGAACGAGCGCGGTCCGAAACGGAAGGTACCTCACGGAGGAGAGCTTTCATGCGAAAGTACGGTAAGTGGTTACTCGTGCTGGGCGTTCTGGCAGCCAGCCCGGCTGCCGCCAGTGCGGATGGGTTTCTGGGCGGAAAATTCAAACCGGTGTTGCCGTTCTCTGGCTCTGCTGAGAAGGCTCGAAATCAGGAGCTGGCCAACGAAGTGGCTGCAGCACTGAAAACAGCGCAGGTTCGCGGCACTGGGATTGAGATCGAGGTTCGGGAAGGTGCAGCGATCCTGAGCGGTTCGGTCAGCGATCCCAGCCAGCGGTCTCTGGCACAGCGAGCTGCCGGCAGCGTGCCTGGCATTGAGCGGGTTGAGAACAACCTGAAGTACACTCCTCCGTCAGGTGGTCAGCCGATGATCGCTCAGGCTGCTCATCAGCAGTCTGCTGCGAAGCAGCCTTCGATGATTCAGCAGGTTGCTGCTGAAGCTCCGGCACCGGCGAAGAAATCCAATCAGGAGATGGCCGCTGAGATTGCTCAGGCAATCCAGAGCTGCGGGGTCGCCTGTGATGAGATGACCGTTCGATTCAAAGATGGTGTCTGCACCATGGAAGGCTCGGTTGCGACCGCTGCTGACCGGCAGGCGCTGCATCGTGCTGCGGCCTCCGTGCCTGGCGTCCGACAGATGAACAATCGTCTGGCCGTTGCCCAGCCTGTGGCTCGCGTGTCACAGGGTGCTCCACAGCAGATGATGGCTCCGCCGCAGATGATGGCTCCGCCGACACCTGTTGCCATGGGGCCTGGCCCGATGATGATGGGTCCTCCGGGCGCACCTCCGACTGCCAGCGGATACGCTCCGACCAGCTTCAACAATCCGAACCTGCCGAACTATGCGTGGCCGGCTTATGCTGCCTACCCGAACTCGGCCGCCGTCAGCTATCCGACTCAGTACAGTGCCAGTGCGTGGCCTTACATCGGACCGTTCTATCCGTATCCGCAGGTTCCGATGGGATGGCGTGAAGTCTCCCTCGAGTGGGACGACGGATACTGGCAGCTGAACTTCAACAAGGAGAAGGACAACTGGTTCTGGGTGATGAATCCGAAGAACTGGTGATCCTGAGACTGCTGCAGCACAACGGCTGCGGATGAAACAAACAGGGGTCCTGAAGAGCAATCTTCAGGACCCCTGCTTTCGTTCAGGCCTGCTGAATTCAGTTCAGCGATTGAACAGGAATCCTGGGCTGTTGATGAGAGCCCACATCAGGTCTTCAGCCGCCTCTTTCGGAGTGCCTGCGGCGGCGAAGTAGGCCTGAGCCTGTTGCAGTTCTTCAGCCGACGGCTGGCGGCAAAGCACCGACAGGTAGATTGTTTCGATCAACTGTTCGGTGGTTGCGTTTGCGGCCAACGTGCGAGCGATGATTCCCTGAGGGTGAGCGATGGCGTCGCCGATCGTGGCACCATTCACCATGTTCAGAGTCTGTCCGAGACTGACATCGCTGGTGCGCTCGCATTCGCACGGTGATTCGCGGGGCGGGCGTCCAAACATGTCGAGGAATGCGACTTCGACCTGCGGGTCGGGAAGCTCGGCAGCGCGGAAGCCAGCCGGCACTCCTGGCAGAGCGCGGGGGGCACCGGCAGCCTGAATGATGGAATCGTAGAGCTGTTCAGCAGCGAGTCGCCGAGGCAGTGCGTGCGAGAAGTTGCTGGAGTCGTCCTCATTCCACTGATTGGCGTCGAGACTGCGCTGATAGGTGACGGAAGTGCAGATGAGCCGGATCAGGCGTTTCAGATCGTAATTGTTATCGATGAAGTCCTTTGTCAGGGCATCCAGCAGTTCCGGATTGGATGCCGGGTTCCCCGCGCGGATGTCGTCCACCGGATCGATAATGCCGCGACCGAAGAAGTAGCTCCAGTACCGGTTGACGATGCTTTTGGCAAAGTAGGGGTTTTCTTTGGCGGTGAGCCACTGAGCAAGCTGTTCCCGACGCGTGGCTGAAGCATCCACAGTTCCGCCATGTTCGAACGGGAACCTGGGCGCTGCCGGCTGATTGGTATCGGGATTCACAACCGGCACTGCTGAGCTCATCGTGAAGATGAATTCATCACCATCTGGCAGCGGACGGCGACCGACGTCCGCCATCCATGCTGCCAGCTCATAGTACTGGCGCTGAGTCCAGCGCTCGAAGGGGTGGTCATGGCACTGATTGCAGTTGAAGCGGGTGCCGAGGAACACCTGGGTCATGTTTTCCATGACCATTTTGGGTTCACGTGCAATGCGGTAGTAGCTGGCGGCGGGATTTTCGAAGGTACTGCCATTCGCGGTGATCAGTTCAGCCGCGAACTGCTGGTATGGACGATTGGCAGCGACGGACTGGCGAATCCAGTTGCGGAAGGACCAGACACCGCGTTCGGTGAGGGTTTTACGGCGGTTGAGCAGCAGGTCGCTCCATTTGAGAGTCCAGTGTTCCACGTAGCCGGAACTGGCCAGCAACTGATCGATCTTGGCGGTGCGTTTGGCCTGTGTTTCAGTTTTGTCCTGCAGGAAAGCCTGGATTTCGGCAATCCCCGGTGGAACACCGGTGATATCGAGTGAGACGCGTCGGAGGAATTCAGCGTCGCCGGCGAGGTCTGACGGAAGAATCTTCATGCGCTGCAGTTTGGCGTGCACGAGTCCGTCGATGAAGTTGTGTTCGGGCTGTGGAGTCCACTGGTAGCCGTCCCGGTTACCGAGGATGGAAATTGGTGCTGCGGCATAATTGCCTTCGTAGCGCACCAGAGCGGCCGCTTCACCGCGCTGCACGGCGGTGATCAGGCCGGTTTTGGAAACGGTGGCGACTTCGAAGTTGCTGGTATCAAAGACGGCGTCGCGAGTGACATCACGTGAGCTGCCATCGGAATACTCGGCGATCACAATCAACTGCTGCTGATCGTGTCGCAACTGCAGCAGCGGGGTGGGCGGGTGCACTTTGATGCTGACCACGCGAGCCGAATCGGCCTTGTAGTTGCAGCCTTCGGCAATCCACTGCTCCAGCACGCGATAGGTGCGGGACTGTTCGTCGAACAGGAATCCGCCTTCATGCGGGACCCCCTGTGTTGGTTTCAGCAGCATCAGGCTTTGCGAGGGCTGCGATCGATTGAAGCGACGCCCGGAGATGTCGTCAACGAGGGCGCGGTAATCGTAGAAGGAGTCGTATCCGCGGAGTGAGAGCTTGAAGCCGTTTTTGCCATTGGCCGAGCCGTGGCAGAGGCCCTGATTGCAGCCGGATTTGCTGAGCAGTGGATTGACTTCGCGGGAGAACTGGACAGGAACAGGGTCCATCGATGCTACCTGGACCGGCACCTCGGCTGACAGGCCGACGGCTTCCACCTTCAGCATCCCCGAACCTGCGGCCAGAGGCGTCAGGTAATTGTCAGCATCGACGGCGAAGACCGGCGTCTGGGTGGAGAAAGTGGCTTTGGCCGTGACGTCGATTCGCTGGCCATCGGTGGTAACGCCAGTCACGACAACCCGCCGGGCATCTCGGATGGAAGAGATGACAACGGTTGGGGGAAACACTTCGAGACTGGCGAAAGTTCGCTCGGCCGAGGCGGCGGTGGCAGCAGGCTGCTGAGCCCGGGCAGGGGCAAAACCGGAACAGCACAACGTTACGAGAACAGCCGACAGGAGCAGTTGTCGCAGCAGAGGCAAAGGCATGGCAGGATGTCCAGCGGAAGGAAATCAGAGCCGGTATCGGAAGCCTGCGCTTCGAACGAAAACCGGCAGAATGTGCCGGGAAGCATACTCTGTGCGGCTGCTGAATGCGAGAGAAACCGGCAACGACGGGGGGGGGATGCCTGAATTTTCGGGTGCCGGGGTGGTATTACTGGCCGGAGGGCATCAGCAGTGGCATGGGCATGTCCTGCGGCGCGGTGGGCTCAGGGGCCGTCTGGGACTGGGGGCGAGACCTTGGAAAGGCGGGCAATTCCTGTGGATTCACTCCCGGAATCAGGCCATCGCGGGCCCGCGGGAAGGTGTTCCGGGTACCTGTCAGAAAGAGTGCGGCATCCAGCTCAAAGACAGCCGGGACGACGGCTGCCATGTCCGGGCTGTTGTCCTGTGCTGTCAGCGGGAACCTCCAGATTTCACCGGCGGAAACTTCGGCGGCAGTATCTTCGCCATCGGTACGTTTCTGCCAGAGTTCCTGCCAGCCTCGGAAATCCAGCCGTCGACCGGCGAAGTCCAGATTGGTGGTCTCAATGACCCAGAGCATGCTGTAGTTGTCGTAGAGGTTGGTAAAGCCATTCCAGATCAACAGGGATTCCAGGTCTTCAATCCACGAGTTGCCGTCGGATCGCAGCAGCGGAGCGTCTGCAGAGAGGGCAGCGTAGACTGAGGCCTCGCTGCGGACGGAGATGCGTGGCAGCAGGCGTTTGGAGGACAATGGTTGCTGGGGGTCCATATCGCTGGCATGAATGAGGGGACCGGTGTGCATGCAGGTCAGGTGTTCGGCGAAGACTTCGAGCAGTCCGCGAGCGTTCTGCATGGAACCGTCACCGCGAACATCCATGAGTCTGCCATCAAGCACCATACCGCAGCCAACCATGCGGATGCGGCCACGGGGCTGGCTGGAAATGTGGAAAGCGTCGGCCTGGGCTCTGCAGGCAATCCGATTCAGCGAGATTTCAGTTTCTTCCTGCGGCAGTTCACCCGTGCTGCTGGAATCTCCGGAAAGTTCGAACAGGGACGCGGGCCGTTTGGCAGGGTTGGCGCATTCGATGCAGACATTTTCGAGGACGACTCGGTTTGTTCCTGACAGGTGAAACAGCGACCAGTGATCCACATTCTGGTCATCGCGAACAATCATTCGCAGATCGATATCGCGGATCGTCAGGGCTCCGCCACTGAGCAGGCTGAACATCTGGCCGGGTTCGAGTGAGTTTTCGGCGAGGCCATCGAATTCGAGTGTCGGTCGATACCCGTCAGCGGCGCGGACGATCAGGTTCATATCGACGATCCGGACGGGTGGTTGTGCCGGCAGGTCATCCGGGTAGCCATTGTAACGCAGCAGGATGACGTCCCCCGAGCTGGCGTCTGCGACAGCGGCCTTGAGGGTGCGGAATGATCGGGATTTGCGGCCGGACTGCTGCAGGATGAAGGGGCCCAGTTGTTCGGCTGTGGCCGAGGGGGCTGCCGTGGGTGGACTGGCGGGTTCGACGTCAATTTCGGATGGTATTCCGAAAGGGAATACGAGTGGCGTGGGCAAGCCCGGAGCAGGGATGACTGACAGTGGCAGTCGGACAGCAGAATCGGCCAGCAGTGGCAGATCGGAGCTGCGCGAGCCGGGACTTACGGTGTTGCCGGAGTCAGGTGCGGATGCGGGGGTTGCCGGGGGGGATGTCGAGTTGTCTGTGCCGGTCGGAACGGGTGCCGGAGTCACAGGCGGCTGTGTTTCGCGGGGACGAAAATCCTGCGGGTCGAGGGTGGCAACGGGCCGAACTGCAGCCGTTTGGCCGGAGCGAGTTGTACCGGAGAAATACTGCAGAGTGAGTGCCGTGACGCAGATTGTGAGGACTGTGGCCAGCAGCCATGCCGCACCCGGAACACCGGCCGATCTGGCGGGTTGTCTGGGGCGCCAGACGATGCCTTCCGCCGGGACACTCTGCAGGCCGAGGCGTACTGCCAGTTGCATCAGATCGCTGAGCAGCAGTGAGGCAGCCTGGTAGCGTTGTTCGGGGACGTTGGCCATCATGCGGCGGACGATGGCGGCCAGTTCGGCGGGGACGCGGGCATTGATCAATCGCGGGTCCGGAGGGGCTTTGCCCTGGTGGTCGAGCAGTTTCTGGAGTGCGGTGCCTTCGGGGTACGGGGGTTGTCCCGTAACCATATGGTAGATGGTGCAGCCGAGCGAGTAGATGTCGCTGCGGACATCGGCGTTGCGTGGATCGCGGGCCTGTTCGGGGGCGATGTAATCGAAGGTGCCGAGTGTGGTGCCGGCCACGGTGATTTCGCCAATGGAGTCATCCATGTCGCGACGGGCGAGTCCGAGGTCGACGACTTTCACTCGACCTGAATCCGTCAGCATGATATTTGACGGTTTGATGTCGCGGTGCACGATGCCGGCGGCGGAAATGTGATTCAGAGCCAGCGTGACCTGGATGGCGTAGTTCACGGCTTCGGCGACGGTCAATCGTCCGCGTTCGAGGATCAGGTCGCGGATGGTGCGCCCGCTGGCGAATTCATAGGCGATGAAATAGAGGCCGTCCTGTGCTCCGGCGTAGAACACGCGGGCGATATTGTCGTGATTCAGTTGAGCACAGGCACGGGCTTCGTTGCGAAAGCGGGCCACGAGAGAAGGATCGCGGGATGGGCCGGGATGCAGGATTTTGAGGGCGACGTCCCGGGCGAGTTCCAGGTCGAGGGCGAGGAAGACGGCCCCCATGCCTCCGGCACCCAGACGCTGCCGGATTTCGAAATGGGCCAGTCGAACGCCCGCTTCTTCACCGGAGGAGACGCCGTTGGCGGGAAACAGGCTGTGCAGCAGTTGTTCGGAGACGGTTGGCGGTGCGGGAGCCTCAGGGCGTGGTCCGTCCGGGGCACTGATCACGGTGCGATCATCTTCGGCGACGAGTGGTCGTTCGGAGAGGGGGACGTGGGCAGTGGAGGCCAGCGGGTCGGGTGCATCGGTGAAGTTGTGCTGCGTCATACCGATTCACCGCAGTGGACCATGGGCATAGGCTGGGGCGAGCATTGTAGGTGGTTTCGCCGCAGAACGTTGGAAAGTGTAGGTTGAATTTCGGTGATTGTCAATTCATGGGGAACATTTGAACAGTTTGTGATTTGGTGGGGTAGGTGATTTTCCGGGGTTGTGTGGATTGTTGTGATTGGGGGGGATGTGTTGTGTTGTGGGAGTATGGATTTGTTGAGATTTGGCAACGCGACTCTGCGGATGTGCTAGAGTCGAGCGGTTGAGGGACTTGAGTGAAAAGGGTGATTGGGGAAAAATTCAGTCAGAATCAGTCATTACCAGTCGGCTTATCCGTTGATTTCTCCTGCAGAAGCAGTCATAATCTGTCAAAACCGTGATCTGAAATGGCGGAAACATGATGCTTGTGGAAGAAAGACGATCTCGAATACTCAGAATCGCTGAGGAGCGAGGATTCGTCACGTTGCAGTCTTTGGTTGGCGAGTTGGGTGCCAGCGAGTCGACGGTGCGACGGGATTTGGAGTTTCTTGACGCCTCCGGTCAGATCCAGCGAACTCGTGGCGGTGCGTCCTTCATCGGGGATACTCAATCAGATTTCGATGTTCGTCGGGGTTTGGCCTCTTTGGAGAAGCAGCGGATTGCGCGTCGGACGGCGGAATTGATTTCGGAGGGCGAGACGGTGTTGCTGGACGGTGGCACGACGACTCTGGAGGTGGCCCGCCACCTGGCGGGTCGTTCGTTGCAGGTGTTGACGAATTCGCTGCCGATTGCGTCATTGCTGATGAATCGTCGTGAGATCGAGCTGATTTTTATTGGTGGTTATGTGTATCCGAAGACGGGTGTGGCGCTGGGTGAGTTGTCAGTGACGGCGTTGCAGCAGATTCATGCATCGCGTCTGGTGATGAGCACGGGTGGGATCACGTCGGACGGTTTGTTCAACAGCAACCAGTTGTTGGTGGAGACTGAGCGGCAGATGATTCGGGCGGCGGATCGGGTGACATTGGTGGCGGACAGCAGCAAGTTTGGTCAGCGGGCGTTGTCACATTTGTGTGCATTGGATGTGCTGGATGAGATAGTCACGGACGACGGGATTTCGGAGGAGTGGGTGCAGCGGATGGAGCAGTCGGGGATCCGCATGGAGGTCGCGGGGGTGGAGCGTGGCAGTCGGCGTCCGTCGGCGGCTTTGGGCTGAGTTTGGTGTGGGGTGAGTGGTTTCGTTTGTGCAGGGTTGAGGGGGGGGGCAGGCAGACATGTCGACAGCGACAGTAAATCCGGCGGATGTTGAGCGGGTGGTTCGGGAGGTGCTGGTTCGTCATCTGGGTTCACGGCCGGCCGCGGGTGTACGTGAGTCTGGTATTCCGGTGCTGCGGGCGTCGGCGGAGTCTGTGGAGTCTGTGGTGACTGCGGCATCTCGTCGGCCGCTGGTGGTCAACATTTCTGCTCGCCATGTCCATCTGACACAGCAGCATGTGGAGATTCTGTTTGGACCGGGCGCGAAATTGACTCCTGAGAAGGCGTTGTATCAGGACGGTTATTTTGCTGCGAAGGAGACGGTTGCCGTGGTGGGGCCTCGTCGCAGGATGCTGCCGAACGTGCGGGTGCTGGGACCGTGTCGTCCGGATTCGCAGGTGGAGCTGGCATTTACGGATGGGATCTCGCTGGGGATTGACCTGCCGGTGCGGATCAGTGGTGACGTGAAGGGGACTCCGGGGTGTGTCCTGATGGGGCCGCATGGAGTGGTGGAGTTGCAGCAGGGTGTGATTCGTGCGATGCGGCACGTGCACATGGGTCCTGAGGATCTTGAGTATTACGGTGTGCGGGACGGGGATCTGGTGCATCTGCGAGTGGAGTCACCGGCGTGCACGACGGTGCTGGAGGATCTGGCGGTGCGAGCGGGCAAGGGGATCAAGCTGGAGGTGCATCTGGACACGGACGAGGGTAATGCGGTGAATCTGGATCGTGCGGTGAAGGTGGAACTGGTGAAGCCGAAGCCGTGTGCCTGTGGTCACTGAGTCGTGAGGTTTGAGTTTTCTTTACACCGACGCTGATGGATCAGTGTTGTTTTTTCGGGTGCCGGCGACAGTTCCGGGAGGGGGCGGTTGCGGCGGGGAGAGAGTTGAGATGGCAAGAACGAGTGAAGCTTTGGGAATGATTGAGACGAAGGGATTCGTCTGCATGCTGGAGGCGATTGATTCCATGCTGAAGGCTGCGAATGTGCAGCTGGTGTCATGGGACAAGATCGGCAGTGGTCTGGTCACGGCCTTTATTACGGGCGACGTCGCTGCCGTGAAGGCTGCTCTGGATGCTGGTTCAGCAGCGGCATCGAAGCTGGGTCAGGTGATCAGTGCCGAAGTGATTCCGCGTCCGCACGAGGACGTGGCATCAGTGCTGCCGAAGCCGAAGGTGGCTCCGGCTGCAGCGAAGAAGTGATTTTCTGACAGCGGCTGATTGCCGTGGTGTCGGGAAACTGTGTCAGAGTTTTCATTTCAGGATCAGAATTCAGGGGAAGTGTCAGCGATGAACGAAGCGATTGGGATGATTGAGACCAAGGGGCTGGTGGCTGCTGTGCATGCATCGGATGCGGCGCTGAAGGCTGCCAATGTGACGCTGGTGAAGCAGCTGAACATTGGTGCTGCATACATCACGACGATCATCAAGGGTGATGTGGGTTCGGTGCGGGCTGCAGTGGATGCGGGCGCGGCAGCGGCTTCGCAGTCCGGTGAGCTGGTGTGTGCTCATCTGATTCCGCGTCCGGAAGCATCACTGCTGGAATCGGTGCTGTGAGAAACGAGAACACCATTGATGCCTCCGCCCGGAGCGGTTGCGGGAGTGATCCGGTTCCGGGGCGGAAGCAGCGGTGAAGTTCAGAGGGTGGTGACAGCTGAGGGAGTGGTGAGAGGGAGCAGGACGCCGGTTCAGGGAGCGGCATTGAGGCTGCGACTGTGATCAGAGAAGGAGCAGGAGATGAAGGTTCTGGTAGCCAATCTGGGATCAACCAGTTTCAAGTATCGGCTGTTTGATCTGGAGCATGAGACGCAGCTGGCGCGTGGCGGCATTGACAGGATAGGTCAGCCGGACGCGATCAGCACCTGTTTTGCGGAGATCGGTTCGCACCGATCCGAGCTTCGTCAGGCGGTACCGAATCATGCGGCGGCTGTGAGTATCTGTCTGCAGCAGCTGACGGATGCGGAGCATGGCTGTCTGGAGTCAGTGGACGAGGTCGGCGGCATTGGATTCAAGGCGGTGTTTGCGGGCAGTCTGAGTGGTGTGCGGATCGTGGACGAGCCGCTGCTGCAGAAGATGGAAGCGTTGTCAGACATTGCTCCGGCGCACAACCCGCCTTATGTGCGGGCGATGCGTCAGTTGCAGCAGGCATTTCCACAGATTCCGCTCGTGGCGGCTCTGGAGACCGGTTTTCATGAAACGATTCCGTTTGAGCATCGGGCGTATGCGGTACCGTGGGAGTGGTACACGCAGCATGAGATTCGCCGCTGGGGATTTCATGGGGCCAGTCATCGGTTCATTGCGGGGCGAACAGCAGAGCTGCTGGGGCGTGCGGATCTGAAGATCATCAGCTGTCATCTGGGTGGCAGTGCTTCGGTGTGTGCGATCAGTGGTGGTGCCAGTGTGGCGGCTTCCATGGGAATGAGTCCTCAGGGAGGTTTGCCGAACAACAATCGTGTGGGGGATTTTGATCCTTATGCGATTCCCGTGGTGATGAAGGCGACGGGGCTGACGTTTGAGCAGGTGTTATCGGAGATGTCGTCGAAGGGTGGTTTGCTGGGGATCAGCGGACTGAGTGGTGACTGTCGTGATCTGGAGCAGGCGGCGGCTGCGGGTCATGAGCGTGCGGAGCTGGCTCTGCGGCTGTTTGAGGCTTCGATTCGGTCTTATGTGGGGGCGTACATGGCGCTGCTGGGTGGTGCCGATGTGATTGTCTTCACGGGCGGGATTGGTGAGAACAGTGAGCGGATTCGGACGAACGTCTGTGCTCGCATGGAGTGGGCCGGGGTGCAGCTGTGTGCGGAGCGTAATCGGGGCGTGAAGGGTGAGACCGGTCTGCATCAGGATGGCAGTCGGGTTCAGATCTGGACGATTCCGACGAACGAGGAAATTGTGGTGGCTCGGCAGACCGCAGCGGCAATTGCGTCGCGATGAGCGGGGGCGGTGCGGGGGTTTCAGTATCGGGGATCTGAGTATGTTTCTCGCAAGGATTACAGGCAGCCTCGTTTCGACTCAGAAGGTTGAATCGCTGGTTGGGCAGAAGTTGCTGCTGGTGGAGCCGCTGCGGGTGGACGAAAAGGATCAGTCGAGTCTGAAGCCGACGGGCCGTTCGTTTGTGGTGGTTGACACGGTGGGTGCCGGCGAGGGTGAAGTGGTGCTGTGTGTGCAGGGTTCCAGTGCCCGTTTTACGGCGGGGACGAAGGAGCTGCCGATTGATGCAGCGATCATCGGGATTGTGGACACGGTGCAGGTGCATTCGAAGACGGTGTTTCGTTCGGGTGAGTGAGATTTCGGGGGCAGAACAGATTCGCTGAGGGACTGGCGAAGTGGCAGAGGGTCGTGGAGGCGACCGTGCAGAGAGAAGCTGACGTGCAGGCAACAGAGCAGACGATACGGCAGGTGGTTCAGGAGGTTTTGTCGCAGCTGACGGGGCGTGCTCCGGCGGCTCCGTCGGCATCCGGCCGCTGGGGGGTGTTTGAGAATGTGGATGACGCGGTCGCAGCGGCTCAGCAGGGCTTTGAGCAGTTGTCGCGTGCGTCGCTGGAGCAGCGTCGGACGGCGATTGACATTGTGAAGCGGATCTGCGAGGAGCAGGCGGAGGAGCTGGGGCGTCTGGAGTTTGAGGAGACGAAGATTGGTCGTCTGGAGCATAAAATTGCGAAGCTGAAGGCGATTCGCACGGTGCCGGGTGTTGAGTTTCTGCGGACGGATGCGGTCAGTGGCAGTCACGGCCTGACGGTCACCGAGTATGCTCCGTTTGGTGTCATCGGTGCGATTACTCCGGTGACCCATTCACTGCCGACTCTGGCCGGCAACTTTGTGAACATGGTGGCGGCGGGGAATACGATTGTGTGCAATCCGCATCCGAGTGGTGCGCGGATTGCCAGCGAGGGAGTGCGACGATTCAATCGGGCGATTCATGCGGCGACGGGGCTGGAGAATCTGGTGACGATTGTGGGGAATCCCACGATTGAGTCGGCTCAGCAGGTGTTTGACCATCGGGGTGTGAAGCTGCTGGTTGTGACTGGCGGTCCCGCAGTGGCTCGTGCGGCCCTGCGAAGTCCGAAGCGGGCGATTGTGGCGGGTCCGGGCAATCCACCGGTGGTGGTGGACGCGACGGCCGACATCAGCAATGCGGCGAAGTCGATCGTGGCGGGTGCTGCTTTTGACAACAATCTGCTGTGCATCGGCGAAAAGGAAGTGTTCGCCGTGAAGGAGATTTTTGACCAGTTGATGAATGCGGTATCGCAGCATGGCGGATATCGCCTGAATGCGGCTCAGACGGCGGCGTTCACGGCGATCGCGTTTGCTCCGCCGAAGGAACAGGGCGGTCATTATCAGTTGAACCGTGACTTTATCGGCCGTGACGCGTCGTGGCTGGCGGCTCAGATCGGCCTGTCGATTCCGTCGGAAACTCAGATTCTGTACGGGGAGACGGACGAGCACAATCCGTTTGTCACGGAAGAGCAGATGATGCCGTTTGTGCCGTTCGTCAGAACGAACTGCACGGATCACGCGATTGCACTGGCAAGAAAATACGAACACGGCTTCGGTCATACGGCAATTATTCATTCGCGTGATGTGCATACGATCACGAAGATGGCGCGGGTGATGAACACCACGCTGTTTGTGAAGAATGGTCCGTGTATGGCGGGTCTGGGTCTGGGCGGAGAGGGTTACCTGTCGTTCAGCATTGCGACTCCGACCGGTGAAGGTGTCACCAGTCCGCTGACGTTTACTCGGCAGCGTCGCTGTGTGATGGTGGAAGACCTTCGCATTATCTGAGTGCGGGAGCAGTCATGCAGATCGCGAGGGTACTGGGGCATGTGACGGCGACGGTGAAGCATTCGTCGCTGAACGGCTGGAAGCTGATTGTTCTGCAGCCGCTGGATCAGCAGTTGCAGGAGGGTGAGTTTCCGCAGCTGGCGATTGATCCACTGGGTGCCAGGAAGGGGGATCTGGTGTTTTTCACCAGTGACACGAAGTACATCCAGCAACTGACGAAGCGGAAGGACAGTCCGATTCGGTTTTCCGTGCAGGGCATCCTGGATGCTCAGCCACAGGCCTGACGACGGTGTTTGAAACGGACAGACGACGGGTATGAAGCTGACAGCGGAACAAGTTGAAGAGATTGTGCGGAGCGTGCTGCGGGAGCTGCAGCCGGTTCCGGCGGGCGTCTCTGCAGCAGCGTCTCCGGCTGTGGTGTCTGCTGCGGTGTCTGACGATGTGATCCGGCTGAACAGTCTGGTGGTGTCAGAGGCGGTGTTGTCGGCTGCGGGAGTGGCTGGTCGCACGGTGTCACTGATGCGGGGTGCTGTACTGACACCATCGGGGCGGGATTACCTGCGTCGTCATGGGGTACGTGTGGCCAGTCAGTTGTCGGAAGCGGTGGCGGGTGGAGCCGTGGCTGCGAAGGCAGCGGGCGGGCTGTTGATTCAACTGCAGCGGTCTGCTGTGGTGGAGTCTGCAGCCGGCTCGGCAGGCTGGGTTGTGGAGACAGTCAGCGGGGAGGATGCGGCGATCGGTCGGATTCTGCAGTTGCATGGCGGGCGTCCGCTGGCATGTGTCAGTGCGGATCCGGCGGTGTCTGCGTGCCTGCTGAATCGTCGTGCGGACGTACGTGCAGCGGCGGTGACCGGCAGCGGTGATCTGCAGCGTTTGGTTGAGCGGATGCGGCCTACGGTGCTGTGCCTGGATGGAGTGGGCTGGAGCTGGATGCAGCTGGTACGGGCGCTGCGGATGATGTCCGTGGTGGTTCGATCAGTACCTTCCGGCTGGCGGGAAGTGCAGCAGGGAGCGGGACGATGAGGATTATGGAGTGTATCGGGCGGATAACGCTGTCGAAGTGGGATCCTTCGCTGAAGGGGGCCTCATGGAAACTGGCGGTACCGCTGAAGCATTCCGGGCTGCTGGGAGATGCAGCCGGTCGGACGGAGCCGGTCGTGGTGTATGACGAAATGGGAGCGGGTCCGGGCTGCCTGATGGCTGTTACGGAAAGTGCCGAGGCTTCGACGCCGTTCCATCCGAATTCGAAACCGATTGACGCCTATAACGCGGCGATACTGGATCAGGTCAGCGTCGGCTGACAGAGACATCTGAGGACAGGTAATTCCCCAAACAATCAGTCAGGGTGCAGTAAGATGGCTAACAAGTGGAACAGCGGGATCAACGACCGGGCGCTGAAGGAAGAGATCTGCGAGATTGGTCGGCGTGTTTACAACAAGGGCTTTGCGGCCGCCAACGACGGCAACATCAGCATTCGTGTGGGCGAAAACGAAGTGCTGTGTACTCCGACCATGATCTGCAAGGGTTTCATGAAGCCGGACGACATCTGTGCGGTGGATATGGAGGGCAATCAGATTGCGGGGAAACGCAAGCGTACCAGCGAGGTGCTGCTGCATCTGGCGATCATGAAGCATCGTCCGGACGTGAAGTCGGTGGTACACTGTCATCCGCCGCATGCGACGGCCTTTGCGGTGGCGGGTGAGCCGATTCCGCAGTGCATTCTGCCGGAGGTGGAAGTGTTCATGGGTGAGGTGCCGATTGCCCCCTATGAAACTCCGGGTGACCAGCGTTTTGCCAGCACTGTGGTGCCGTTTCTGAAGGCCACAAACACGATCATTCTGAAGAACCATGGGACCGTATCCTTCGGGAAGAACCTTGAGGATGCCTACTGGAAGACTGAGATTCTGGATGCGTACTGTCGGATCCTGCTGCTGGCGAAGCAGATTGGGCAGCCGATGTATCTGAGTGAGGAGAAAAGTCGAGAGCTGCTGGATCTGAAGAAGAAGTGGGGCTTCGACGATCCGCGGTTCCACAATGAGAACTGCGACCTGTGCGGTAACAGTGCATTCCGTGAGGGATACAAGGAGAATATTCCTGTACAGCGGGCCTTTGAGCCGGCTCCGGATTATCCGGGTTACCTGCAGAAGCCGTGTGGCGAGCCGTGTGAGCAGAAGCCTGCGGAAGTCAGTGAGGATCTGGTGCGGATGATTACGCAGCAGGTCATGGCGGCTCTGGGGAAGGCCTGATTGAGCCTCGTGTGTTTCGGATTCATCGTGTCTGGAAGTAACAGGAAGCAGCGGCAATGAAGGTCAGCATTATCGGTGGTGGCGGGCTGGTAGGATCCTGTGCGGGTTTTGCACTGCAGGCGGGAAAGATCGTCAGTGACATTGTGCTGGTGGACGTGAATCGGGAGCTGTGTGAGGGGCAGGCACTGGACCTGCTGCACGGGGCTTCGCTGATGGCACCGCAGCGGATTTCCGCGGCGGGTACGGAAGCTGTGAAGGACAGTGACGTGGTGGTGATCACTGCGGGGCTGCGTCGCAAGCCGGACGAGAGTCGTCTGGACCTGATCAACCGAAATGTCGCCCTGTTTCGAACGATTCTGGCTGACATGAAGCAGCACGGTCTGAAAAAGGACGCCATTGTCTTTGTGGTGTCGAACCCGGTTGATGTGCTGACCTATCTGGCGGTGAAGGAACTGGGTCTGCCGGCATCACAGGTGATTGGACTGGGAACGGTGCTTGACACGACCCGCCTGCGCAGCATGCTGGCGCAGCGACTGAACGTACCGCCGACTCAGGTCAGCGTAACGATCTTCGGTGAGCATGGCGACAGTATGGTGCCGATCTGGTCGATGGCACAGATTGCCAACCTGCCGCTGGACAAGTTCCCGGGTGTCAATCCGACGTTGATTGCGGAAGTGGAAAAGAAGACTCGCGGCAGCGGTGCCGAGGTGATCAAGAAGAAGGGTGGGGCGGGCTTTGCGGTCGGTGTCTCAATAGCCGACGTTGTGCACAGCATCGCGCTGGATGACAATCGGATCCATCCGGTCAGCAGCCTGATGAGCGGTGCTTATGGTGTGCGTGACGTGTGTTTTTCGATTCCGACAGTGATGGGCCGCAGCGGTGTGAAGAGTCACATCGAGGTGGAGCTGTGGTCGAAAGAGAAGACGGCGCTGGTGCAGAGTGCCAACGTGCTGAAGGAAACCATTGCGAAGGTGCTGAACAAATAGTGTCTGTTGCGATCTGCAGCGACCGATTTCGTGTGTGCAAAACGAACACCCGGGTGACCGGGTGTTTTTTTATTTTTGGCGGGTTGATTCGAAGCGGACACACTCAGAAGTTTCCGCAGCAGCGGAGATGTTCAGCCGTGTTGAATTTCGAAGCCTTTTCGGGGTTCGCGTGCCAGCAGTCCGGCGGCAGTGGGATCGTCTGTGATCTGTTCGGTTTCGGGGTTCCAGTTGATGGTCCGTCCGAGGCGGGCGGCGATACCAGCGAGGTGGCAGGTGGACAGAGCGCGGTGGTGACTGAACACGTCAGAAATCGGTTGTCGGCGATCGCGTACGGCTGTGAAGAAATTTGTGAAGTGGTCAGTCAGTGGGCGTTCACCGTAGATCTTTTCCAGTGTGCCGTCCGGCAGTGGATTCTGTTTCAGATCTTCGTGGGGTTTGCCGGTGATACGGCCGCGGTTGACGAAGATTCGTCCTTCGGTGCCTTCCAGCAGAATGCCGTTATCACCGTCATGGCGGATTTCGATTTCGATTCCGTCTGCGAACTGAGCACGAATCAGGAATTCTGTGGCAGTGTTGTAGCGGGCCGGGTCGACGGGATAGCCATCGCGAAATTCGACGGGATGTCTGACATGTTCCGGGATCACTCGGACCGGACCGGTGTCAGTTTTCGCCAGTGCCCACGTGGCGATGTCGACATGGTGTGCGCCCCAGTCGGTGAGTTTTCCGCCGGAGTATTCGTACCACCAGCGGAATTCGTAGTGGCAGCGGGACCAGCTGCGAGTTTCGCCGTTGTCGCCTGCGAGGTAGCGAAATTCCTTTTCCTGAGCAGGTCCCTGCCACAGGTTCCAATCGAGTGCTGCGGGGGCGGTGGCGACCGGCAGCGCGGGGCTTTGAGGAGCTCCGCCGATGCTGCACGTGGCTTTTTTCAGTTGCCCCAGTCGCCCGCTGTGTGCCAGTGCGACGGCTTCGATGAACTGTCGTTCGCTGCGCTGCTGGGTACCGATCTGCACGATCCGTCCGGTCCGGCGGCAGACGTCACAGATCAGTCGACCTTCAGGGATGGTGAGGGTCATGGGTTTTTCGAGGTAGACGTCCTTGCCGGCCAGCATGGCTTCAACGGCCATTTTGGCGTGCCAGTGATCGGGTGTTGAGATATGAACGATATCGATTTTGGGGTTGTCGAGGATTGCGCGATAGTCGGCATGCAGTGAGGGTGCGGAACCGGTCCATTCCTTAACGATTCCGGCGGCCAGTTCGCGTCGTGAAGCATCGGCATCGCAGACGGCAGCGTAGTCTGTGAAGCGACGGAAATCCGGTGCTGAGCCCCACGGGCCATTGATGCCGGTGGCTTTCTGGCACCAGCGGCTGCCGGTACCGATTGCGGCTGCGACGGGTCGGTCGATGGCTTCGCGGAAGCCGGCAGCGCGTGAGCCGCGCGGCAGGATGGTGGCTGCGGCTGCCATGCTGCTCAGCAGCGTGCTGCGACGAGTAATTCTGCGAGGCTGTGTCATGGAGGAAGTTCCGACTCTGTGTCTGAGGTTGCGAACGACTGCGGGGCAGCATAGCGGTGGCGGGGCGGGAGTTCCAGTGGTGAACTCGGCCGTCCTGGCGCACTTTGGTCAGGGGGCGTGAGACTTGCAATCTGCGGGGCGATCGTCGAGGGTATGGCGGTCGTGGAGGCACGGGGCAGGTGACAGAAGGGGTTCTGCAATGCGCACAATGATCGTTGGTTGTTTTGCCTGGCTGCTGCTGTGTGGCGTATCATGCCGGGCTCAGGAGGCCACGCAAACCCCTGTGCAGCGGTTTGAGGTGCTGCTGTGGAACGGTTGTATTCACCGGGGTGATGGCAGTCCGCCCGGTATGGGATCGCTGGGTATTCGCGAGGGACGCATCAGTCTGCTGCCGGCCGATTCAGAGGCTCCTGCGGATCAGAAGATTGACTGTCGGGGGCTGGTCATTGCGCCCGGTTTCATCGACCTGCATACTCACAGTGATGAGCCGCTGCTGGACCGCAGGACGCGCGGCAGCGTGAATTATCTGATGCAGGGTTGTACGACAATGGTCACGGGCAATTGTGGTTTTGGCCCCGTGGATACGGCGAAGTTCCTTGCGGAGATTGATCAGTTTGGTGCGGGGACGAATGTGGCGCATCTGGTTCCTCATGGCAGTCTGCGTGCGGAGGTGATGGGGAGGGTGAATCGGGCGGCGACCGAGGAAGAGATGCAGCGGATGCTGGCACTGGCTGAGCAGGCGATGCTGGACGGAGCGTGGGGGATGTCGACGGGGTTGATCTATATTCCCGGCACGTTTACTCCGACATCCGAACTGACAGGTCTGGCGGGTGTTGTTGCGCGGCATGGAGGAATGTATGCCAGCCATATTCGTGGTGAGGGAACAGAGTTGCTGTCCAGCATCGAAGAGGCTCTGGAGATCGGGCGGGGATCCGGCTGTCGCGTGCACGTGTCGCATTTCAAGGCCAGCGGGCGACCGTCGTGGGGGACATTGCGGCTGGCGATCAGCCGCATTGAGGAGGCTCGGGCAAAAGGCCAGCAGGTGACCGCGGATCAGTATCCGTACACGGCCTCCAGCACATCGCTGGAGGCGACTTTGCTGCCCGCATGGGCTCGGGAGGGCGGCCGCGAGGCGCTGGAGCGGCGTTTGCGGGATCCGGGGGATGCAGCGCGGATTCGTGAGGACGTACTGCAGAAGCTGGCGACTGCCACGCGGATACAACTGGCGTCGTGCAGTTACAACCGCAGCTGGGTCGGTCGATCACTGGATGAAGTATCGCGGCTGGAGGGCCGCGAGGTGTGTGATATTGTGCTGGAGATTGAGCGGAACGGCGGGGCGTCGGTGGTGAATTTCAACATGAGTGAAGAGGACCTGCGGCTGGCGATGCCTTTGCCGTGGGTGGCTACGGCCAGCGACGGGGGTTCGAAAATTCCCTCTGGAACGCAGCCCCATCCGCGTTCCTTCGGGACATTCTCCCGAAAAATCGGGCGGTACGCGATTGAAGAAGGGGTGTTGACCCCGGAGGCGGCGATCCGCAGTGCAACGGGTCTGCCGGCAGAGATTCTGGGAATGTCTGATCGTGGGCTTTTGAAAGAGGGATTGGCTGCGGATGTTGTCGTGTTTTCACCGTCCGAGTTTCGGGATCGAGCGGATTACGACAATCCGTGGCAGGTTTCTGTGGGCTTACGACATGTTCTTGTGAACGGTGTGTTTGCGGTTTACGATGGCGTCCCGACGGGTGCCCTGTCCGGTCGATCATTGCGAAAAACAGTGTCTGTGAAGTGAGAGTGGGAATGTGAAACGATGGAAAACCGGCCTGCAATCGTTCAGCAGTTTGTTCGCGGTGGGGGGGAGCTGTTCATGATCAGTCGTCGTCATTTGCTGCAGTCTGCTGTTCTGGTGCCGGTGCAGGGGCTGGTTCTGGAGCCGGTTATGGCGGCCGTCTCCGATGCTGTTGCGTTGCGAGTGGCCGTGATTGGTCACACGGGGCGGGGGAATTACGGGCATGGTCTGGATACGATGTGGCAGCAGATTCCGGATGTGCAGATCTGTGCAGTCGCCGATGCGGATCCAGCCGGTTTGTCCGCTGCTATGAACCTGTTAAAGCCGGGGAAGTCATATTCGGACTACCGCGTGATGCTGGCGGAGCAGAAGCCGGAGGTGGTGGCTGTTGGTCCGCGTCACGTCGATCAGCACCGTGATATGCTGCTGGCGGCCATTCAACATGGAGTCAGGGGAATCTATATTGAAAAGCCATTCGTCAGGACTCCGGCAGAGGCAGACGAAGTGCTGCAGGCGGCGAATGCGGCGGGTGTGCGGATAGCGGTGGCGCACCGGAATCGTTTTCACCCGGTTCTTCCGGTGCTTCGGCAGTTGCTGGTCGAGGGGGCGATTGGTCGAGTGCTGGAGTACCGTGGACGTGGCAAGGAAGATGCGCGCGGCGGTGCCCTCGACCTGTGGGTACTGGGTTCGCATATCATGAATCTGGCGGCGTATTTTGGTGGGCCACCGCGGGCTGTCAGTGCAACGCTGCTGCAGGACGGTCGGCCGGTGCAGAAGGCGGATGTGCGGGACGGAGCGGAAGGGATCGGTCTGCTGGCGGGAAACGAGCTGCATGCGCGATTCGAGCTTGAGTCGGGGCTGCCCTTCTACTTTGATTCCCTGCAGCATGCTCGCCGACGCGATACGGCGACGGATCGACCGGCGTCATTCGGGTTGCAGATTATTGGTACCGAGGGTGTGATTGACCTGCGGGCTGATCAGCATCCGCTGGCGGCAATCCGACAGGGCAGTCCCTTCGATCCGGACTTTGCTCAGCCCCAGGTGTGGCAGGCAGTCAGTTCTGCAGGTATTGGCAAACCCGAGCCGGACGCGAAGCTTGCTCAGGCGCTGACATCACAGGTGCTGCCTGGGCGGGACCTGCTGAGGGCGGTACGTGAAGGTCGGCAACCGCTTTGCGATGGTGAGCAGGGCCGCCAGACCATCGAAATGATTTGCGGAGTGTTTGAATCCCATCGGCTGAACGGTCAGCGTGTAAGCTTTCCGCTGCAGACGCGGGTGAATCCGTTGTCGCTGTTGTAGCCGCTGGTCATGGCCGGGGCCTGAGTGGGCGGGCAGCGGAACAACGGCAGCGAAGGTTGCCGATTCGTCCAGGGGAGTCACCTGGGAGCGGTCAATGCTGGCGGAGTGATTCGCAGACGCTGATTCAGGTGACTGACGTTGTGGACCGATCGTCTGCCTCCCGGCCACAGAACCTCCAGTGTGGCCGGTCCCTGCAACTGGCCCAACCCGAACAGCAGAGTCGCTTCGTTCTGATTGCCCTGACCGGTGCCGGCTTCGACCTGACGACAGAACGTGCGATCGGCGATTCGCAGAAGGACCTGAGCCCCGGTGGCATTGACAGCGGCCAGTGGTGGAGTGCCACGCAGTTCAACGGACAGCCATGCCTGCCCCTGCGGCAACTGGTTGATCCAAAGTCTCCCAGCGGAGACCAGATCCGGGTCACCGTCCTGATCAAAATCGGCCCACGCGGCCTGATAAGTTGGTGGCAGTCCGGAAAGCCCGACGGGGGATGACTGATCCAGCCATTGCCATTCGCCGGCCTGCAGAAAGAGTGTGGGCTGATTCCTGACATTGAATGACGCCGTTTCGTAGACGCTGGTGAAGAACAGGTCCAGTTGACCGTCGCCATCGGCATCAGCCACCGCCGGGGATGCCCACGACTCCTGATAGAAGACTCCGCACGGGCCGCGGTCTTCGAACTTCCAGCCGAGCTTTGCGCCCAGACAGCGGAGGAACCGGGATTTGGGCTGATCACCGCGATCATCGACGTGTGCGAAGTTGCCGGCAAACAGGTCGAAGTGCCCATCGTTGTCGAAATCACCCCAGGCGGCTCCAATGGAGTGGCCTCCGTCGAATCCAGGTGATGTTGCCAGGGCCCCGAGTTCGGCAGCGACGTCGACAAATTGCTGCGGCTCACGACGCCACAGCACATTGGGCTGAAGTCGGTAATTGGATACGTAGATATCCGAGTCTCCGTCCTGATCGAAATCGCAGGCCGTCGCACCGCGCGCTCGATACCGCTGATCTGTCTGTGTCAGTACAAACTGGTGATCGGGTTGCTGCTGCAGAAAGAATGAAGGCCACGTGATACCGGCATCCCAGTCTTCGTAGCCCGCGATAAACAGGTCGGGGCGGTGGTCACCATCGTGGTCCGACCAGCAGGCGGCGAGGCTGACGGTGCGGGGAAGTTCGGGAAGTGGCCAGACTGCAAAGCTTTTGCCTGCGTTGTTGCGGTACAGCTTTAACTGTGACCACGAAAACAGATCGGTGAAGCCATCGTTGTCGAAGTCATCAGCCACGACCTCGCCGAACCCGTCGGCCAGCTTCTCAAACTGCTGCCCGCCGCGGTTCAGCCAGACGGTTCCGCCGGCACACAGATCGGTCCAGCCATCCGCATTCACATCAGCCCAGCACGCAGCGCCCCCTCCGGGAACGAATTTCATGGACTGTTCAGCATCGGTAAACCGTAACGACGTGGCTGGGCTTGCTGCAACGGGGTCCTCAGCGAACGTTTGGGGTGCGTTGAAGGTGCCCGGAATTGCCGCAAGAAGCAGGGTGAGTCTGTGAAGGGTGGATGCCATGCCGGGGGTCTGCCAATCCGAATCAATCGTGGGGTAGTGAGCGGGTGAACGTGCGGGGAAAGCACGACGCGATTTGTGAATTTGACTCTGCAGCGCAGATCTGAAATGGCCTCAGGATCGGCTGCTGTTGAGTTGCTGCAATTGCAGGATCTGTTCCTGCAGCGGTGCGATACGGATGCCCCGCGATTCGCCACGTTGTTCGCCGATTTCGATGCCCTGCTGCTGCTGCTGCACGCAAAGAATTCTGGCCTCCTTGTAGTGCTGGGCTTTGAGCCTGGCGTTGTATTCGCGAAGTTGATTGGGTGTCCGAGCAATCATTTCAAGAACTTTGGCAGCTTCGGAAAATTGCTGTTCAGGCAGCAGACGAGCGATCTGTTCGGTGGTCAGTTCGTCGGTGTGGGACAGAAACCAGCACCACCGTTCGACAGCGATTTCATTATACAGTGTCGCAGCCGTGATCTGAAGGTGTTCCAGTTGCAAAAAGTGAATTTGCAGATCGTCGGTCAGGTTGAGGGGCTGGGATTTTTTGCGGAGTCTGAAATCGAGGTGCAGTTGTCAGGGCTGATTGACGAATGCGCCGGCAAGCACACAGATGCTGATCGAGGGTGGCAGAGCCGTGTAATTCCGGCCCTGCTGCTGCTGAAGGGCCTGTAAGGCTCCTGAATCCCGCGGCTTGGCAGGAGCCTCGCCCTCCCACGTTTGCTGCGTTGGTTCCCTTCGGGAGGGCGAAGCTCCCGCTGAGCCGAACAGTTCGTCAGGTCGCTGGATTTCGCGGCTCGGCGGGAGCCTCGCCCTCCCAGGTTTTGTTGGATTGCGTCCCTTCGGGAGGGCGAAGCTCCCGCTGAGCCGAACAGCTTGTCAGGTCGCTGGATCCTGCGGCTC
>CAITYU010000306.1 GCA_903896675.1 uncultured Planctomycetaceae bacterium | reverse complement strand
CTGTGGAGATTGAGCTGGTGGCGGCGGGAGGTCCGATGCAACCTGACCAGCCTTCGATTGTGTGGGTGACGCCGCCGGGAATGACAAAATCGCCGGTGTACAGTCGTGTGTGTGTGGTGCAGGCTGAAACGTTGATTCTTACCAGTGGGATCACGGCGGCGGAAAAGCGACGCGATCAGTCTGCTGCAGCCGCGAATGCGGAGTCGTCGGCGGTGCTGGAGAATCTGCGGCGAATAGTCACTTCTGCGGGCAGTGATTTTCGGCATCTGGTGAAAGCCACCTATTACGTATCCTCGGATGCTGCCAGTCTCAGCCTGAATACTGTGCGCCCCGGGTACTACGATCCTGAACGTCCGCCGGCAGCATCGAAAGCGATTGTGTCCGGGACTGGAGTCCCGGCGGCTGAGCTGGCAATGGATCTGATTGCCGTGCCGGCCGGAGCAACAGGTCGCTGAGTCGTCTCCGGTTCTGTTTCGTTCTGTCTGTGGTGTCGAAAACATGCTGCATCTGAAATCCGTGTCACCCGAACGCTGGCTGTGTCAGGTCGACGTGTCTCTGCCGGAGATACTGCTGGATCATGCACATTGCGAGCAGAAGGCGGCGGCGACAGCGATGGACCTGATGTTTGACTATGTGCAGTCTGACGATCTGTGTGACTGCATGTCGGAGATTGTGCGTGAGGAGTTGGAACATTTTGCCCTTGTGCGGAGCTTGCTGAAACGCCGTGGTATTCGTTTTCAGGGGCTGAAACCCGGAACCTACGGTCGTCGACTGAAGGAGCTTGTGCGTCGGCAGGAGCCATTGCGGGCTGTGGACCGTCTGCTGATAGCCGCCCTGATTGAGGCGCGCAGTTGTGAGCGTTTTGTGCTGCTGCGGGATCATCTGCAGGATCCTGAGCTGCAGGCATTTTATGGCAGTCTGTTTGAATCGGAAGCGCGTCATCATGCCACGTATGTGCGGCTGGCGCGATTGTTTGCCGATGCCGGTTCGGTGGATCGGCGGCTGCATGAGCTGGCAGAGCAGGAAGCCGTGATCATCGCGGAGGGCTGTCCTCTGCCGAGGGTTCACAGTTGATCCTGTGCAGGTGTTTGAGGAAACAACAGTGACCAGTGCAGAATCTGTCCCTGTCGATTCAGACGACCCCTTTACTGTTGTCTACACAGAGCTGCGGCGGATAGCGGCAGGCTGTCTGGCTGATGAGGGCCGAGTGCACACGCTGTCGCCGACGGCGCTGGTGCATGAGGCGTGGCTGCGGCTGCAGGGATCCGGTCCCGAGCGGTTTGCGGGCATCCGCAGCATGAAGGCACTGGCAGCGCTGGCCATGCGTCAGATACTGATTGAGTACGGCCGTCGCAAGCGTCGTCGGCTGCGTCTGCTGCAGCATGAATTCAGCAGTCGCAGTGATTCTGAGACGGTGAAGGAATCTGAATCCACTGTGGATCTGCTGGACCTTGACGATGCTCTGACGGCGCTGGCTCCGGAATACCCTGAGCATGCGCGGCTGGTGGAGTTACGGTATTTTGGCGGACTCAGCCTGCGGGAGTGTGCGGAGGAACTGGGGGTTTGTGAACGCACGGTGGACCGGCACTGGCAGTTTGCCCGAGCGTGGCTGAACAGGCGTCTGCAGGGCAGCACCTGAACGGCTGCTCGGCGAGTTGCTGACGATGGGCCAACAGTGGCAGCATGCGGACTGCAAACACGGACCATGCCTGGTACAGCAGCAGGCTGCAGAGCAGGGCGGTCAGTACCGTGCGGATCACAGTCTGTCTGCGTCCGCAGTGTTCGGCAGATCCCGGCGGCAGCGGCAGTGCAGTTACCAGCGGGATGGCGGCAAAGCAGCTGCACTGCAGGGGTGTCAGTCGTCCGAAGAACAGGCCGATCAGCAGCAGGCAGCACAGGCTGCCCCAGCAGTAAGTCAGCGGCAGGGGTCGGTCAGGTCGCGGTCCTGCGAATACGTTTCGCAGTGCAAATGGCAGCATGCTGCCCGCCAGTGGCAGGGCCAGCAGGCCACCCTTCAGGTAGCCTCCGAGCATGATCACAACTGCGCTGCAGAGCAGGCAGCAGGTGAGGTTGAGGGGCAGCCCGGCAGCGACTGCAGGTCGGCTGAATCCTGTTGTCAGACGCTGCAGCAGCACTGCACCGGTGAGCGGCAGTGGTGTCAGGCCGGCCAGCAGCAGCCAGCCTGTGGGTGTAATTCCCTGAATGGTGGCCGCGGCGGGCTGAGTGAGCCAGACGGATTGATGCAGTATGAGCGGGACAGGGGTCAGCAGCGCGGTGGATCGCAGCAGCCGATGCATGCGGGTTGGGAGTACTGTTTCGGCGAGGTCAGCCAGCATCAGCACGGGCAGCAGATACAGAAATCGGTCGGCGGCGGAGACGGGGGGAAGGCCGGGCAGGATCTGCAGGACGAGCAGTCCGCAGACGCAGCCGGCCAGCATCAGCAGCGGATACAGCCGCGTCGCTGCCCCCGGGGCAGCGACCACGGCCGCAGTCAGAAACGCCAGCAGACTCAGCAGGGCGTCCGGCATCGAACTACTTGCTCATGCCTTCGCAGTCAATGATCACAACAGCCTCATCACCAATCGGTCCGATGGCATTCTTATCAAAGTTGTAATCGCTGCGTTTCAGGCGCAGTTCAGTTGAAAAGCCCACGCGACGCACACCGCGTGATTCGATCTGTCGGCCACCCATGAGCTGAATGGTGATTGAGCGTGTTGTCCCGTGCATGGTGAAGTCACCGGTGACCTCATAGCCGCCTTCAATTGCCCGCACTTTCGTGCTGCGAAATTCGATCGTTGGAAACTGCTTTGTGTCGAAGTAGTCCGGCTGCCGCAGATGCTCATCGCGAGCGGCATTTGCTGTGTCCACGCTGTCAGCTTTGATGGTCAACTGGAAGCTGGACTTCGTCGGGTCCTGGCGGTCAATCGAGAATTTGCCATCCACTTCATTGAAACGGCCATGAATCCAGCTGATGTCCAGATGGCGGGCCTTGAAACTGACGGAAGAATGTACCGCATCATAGACGTACTCTTCAGCGGCACTGGCGGACACGGGCAGCAGGGTCGCAGTGCAAAGAGCAAGACTAAGCAGAGCCTGAGAAACGGACATGGCGGGACCTTTCGCGGAAAACAGTCTGTGAAACACAGGAAACTGCCTGGATGGTAGAGCGAGGCAGGGTCAGGGTAAAGCCTGTCGCCCCTGTCGTCGATGCTGCTGATCAGGCCAGCAGGTCCTGCAGAACATGTCCGTGAACATCCGTCAGCCGGCGATCAATTCCGTCCTGGCGGACAGTGAGTCGTGTGTGGTCAATACCGAGCAGATGCAGGACAGTGGCGTGCACGTCGTACACCTGAGTGGGGTGGCTGCGATCCAGCGGCTTGTAGCCCCATTCATCTGACGGTCCGTAAGTGACACCACCGCGAATTCCGCCGCCGCACAGCCAGTTTGTGAACACGTAGGGGTTATGATCGCGACCCCGGCTACCCTGCGTGGAGGGCATCCGGCCGAATTCCGTGGTCCACAGAATGATGGTGTCTTCCAGCAGGCCTCGCTGTTTCAGGTCCTGAATGAGTGCGGCTGTGCCAATTGCCATGCCCGTGGCCAGTGGCCCGTGATCGCGCTGAATGTCTTCGTGGCTGTCCCAGTTTCGTCGCGGAAAGCTGTTGTCGTTGCCGCTCCAGATCTGAATGAAACGGACACCGCGTTCAACCAGCCTGCGGGCAATCAGGCATTTGCGACCAAAACAATCGGCTTCTTCGGGAATATTGATATCTGTCGGCCATGTGGCGCCTGTTTCTGACAGCCCGTACATTTTCAGCGTGGCTGCGGTTTCCTGCGAAAGGTCGAAGGCTTCCGGAGCACTGAGCTGCATGCGGGCTGCCAGCTCGTAGGAACGCAGTCGCGATTCCAGTCGTGAGTCGCCTGGGTGTCGTTTGTTGTAGCGCTGATTCAGCGACTGCAGCAGTCGACGCCCGTCGGTTTCACCTGCTGCAGTGATGAAGTCGGCACTGGCCTGCAGATCCTGGACGGGTGATTCCCGCTGCGGAAAGATGGTGGTGCCCTGATTGCTGGCTGGCAGGAATGCCGAACTCCAGTTGCGCGGCCCGTTGCTGGCGTATCCACGATGATCCGGCAGGACCACAAAAGCCGGCAGGTTTTCATTCAGGCTGCCCAGAGCATACGTGACCCATGCACCCATACCCGGGAAGCCCGGGCGGTCAAAGCCGGTGGCCTGCAGATAGGTGGCCTGACTATGAACGCCGGTGCGTCCCACCATGTTGTGAATGAAGGCCATGTCGTCGACACACTGCCCCAGTGGTTCCACCACTTCACTGAGCAGTTTGCCGCAGTTGCCGTGCGGCTTGAACTGAAACGGCGATTTCATCCATGGGCCGAGTCCGTTCTGAAAGGCTTCCACGTGTTCGCCAAACTGAGATGGCTGTCCGTGGTGTTTTTCGAGTTGTGGTTTGTGGTCCCAGAGATCCAGATGGCTGGCCGCCCCGCCCATAAACAGTTGAATGACGCGTTTTGCGCGGGCGGGATGATGCAGTTGCCTGAGTGTGGCTCCGCTGCCCGGCTGCGTATCGCCGGCGGCCTGTTCTTCCGCGAGCAGCACAGTGGCGGCCAAAGCGCCGAAACCCTGAGCTGACTGCAGGCAGCCGCGACGGGACAGTGGATCAGCAGAGGGGAAAAATGTGGCCATGAGAACTCTCCGTTGGAGGCCGGTGCGGCAGTCATTCACCACACCGGGACCTGTTATAGTATCGGCTGCTGTGTGTACCTGACAGAGTTGTCATGCAAAATCGATAGCCTGCGAAAAGAAAGATCGTCCATGGGCAGGTGTCCCGAATTCCGGCGCTGTGCTGTTCGCTGTCTGACTCTGCTGACCCTGTTGATGCAATTCAACCGTGCCATCGGTCAGCAGCCGTCGGGGATTCAGGTTGTTGATCGGGCGACAGGACGGGGAATTCCGCTGGTGGAGCTGACCACGGTGGATGGCGTGGTGTATCTGACTGACAGTGGCGGACGAGTGGCGCTGAACGAGCCTGAGCTGCATGGTCAGACGGTATTCTTCACGGTGCGTTCTCCGGGTTATGCAGTGGATCGTGATGGCTTTGGGATGGAGGGGGTGCGTCTGCAGTTGCAGGCCGGAAGTCGACACCGTGTGGAGCTGCAGCGGAGCCAGCTCGCACAGCGACTGTATCGCGTCACCGGGCGAGACATCTGGCTGGACACTGTGAGGCTGGGAGAGACGCCTGGCATTTCAGCTCCGCTGGTGAATGCCGGCGTCGTTGGGCAGGATTCCGTGCAGACAGCGGTGTATCAGGGGCGGATGTTCTGGTTCTGGGGCGATACCAGTCGTTTGTCGTATCCGCTGGGGTTGTTTCGTACGGCGGGGGCTGTGAGCGGACTGCCGGGGCAGTCAGGTCTGCAGCCCTCTGTGGGAGTGAATCTGGCGTATTATGTGGGTGCCGACGGGTTTGCTCGTGCGATGGCGGAAGTTTCGGATCCGACGGGTGTGGTGTGGATTCAGGGTGTGAGTGTGGTGCGGGATGAGGCTGGGCGGGAGCGAATGGTGTGCAGTTTTTCGCGGCGGCGGGGTCTTGAGGAGCCGTTGCAGCAGGGGCATCTGCTGTGGAATGACCAGCGTGAGGTTTTTGAGTTGCTGGATGAAGTTGGATTGAGTGAGCGTTGGCGTCTGCTGCGTGAACATCCTGTGAAGCAGACGATGGAGGGCGTTGAGTATCTGTGTTTTGGCGCCCCATTCCCTGTGACCCGAGTTCCGGCTCGACTGGAATCTCTGTCAGATCCGCGGGCTTGGGAATCGTGGACCTGTGCAGCTGACGAGCTGGACGCCGGGGGTCAGTCGCAGCCGCAGCGGGCAGCCGACGGGCGTCTGTGCTGGGGTTGGAAGCGGGCAGCTCCGACGACGCAGCAGGACGAGCAGCGGTGGTTGCGAGCGGGGCTGGTGCAGCCGGAGGAGATCTGTTTTTTACCGGTGGATGCGGAGCAGCCGAAACGGCGGGTGCTGCTGCACGGTGGGAGTGTGCATTACAACCAGTATCGTCGGCGGTGGGTGTTGATAGCGAATGAGCAGGCGTGGGAAGCGGAGAGTCCTTCGTTTCTGGGTGAGGTGTATTATTCGGAGTCTGAGACGGCTCGGGGGCCATTTTGGCAGGCGTTGAAAGTGGCGACCCATCCGGGGCAGAGTTTTTACAATCCGTGTCAGCATCCGGAGTTTGATGAGGCGGGTGGGCAGCGAATATTTTTCGAGGGCACCTACACGAACACATTCACAAAATCTGTAGCCACGCCACGTTACAACTACAACCAACTGATGTACATGCTGGATCTGCGGGACGATCGCGTGGTGCGGGCGTTTGGTGAGCCGGGTGGTGGTTGAGCAGCCGTGTCAGCGAGCGGAACGCGGAATTGTTTGCTGGTTTTTGGCTTGTGGGTGGTGTGGCGGATCCGTGTCTTTTTTGCAATCTGCCGAAAAAACCCTCATTCTTAAGCGGAAAAGCGTGATTTTCCGATGTTTTCCTGCTGGAATATTGCGGGGCAGTGTTGCGGGGATGGCCTGTACCAATGGGGCGGTCAAGTGTTTTGAAGGGGTTGATCATGGCGGGGGCTGCAAACGGGCCTGATGATTCCGTAGAGAACGACGCCTCGGACAGAACCCTGGTAGCTCGCCTGCGTGAGGGTGATGAATCTGCGGCGAACGAGTTGTATCGGCGTTATGCTGGACGACTGCATGGTCTGGCGGACCGTCAGATGTCGGCGGGCATTCGCCGCACGCATGAGCCGGACGACATTGTGCAGAGTGCATTTCGCAGTCTTTTCCGGGGTGTTTCTGCGGGTTCGTATGATGCACCCGAGGGCAATTCGTTGTGGAGTCTGCTGGCTGTGATCGCGATTCACAAGGTGCGTCGCAAGGCGTCGCGTGACCGCAGTGTTGCGGCGACGTCGTTTGTGCAGCCGGACGGTGAACCTTCGTCGTCTCAGGAGATTGCGGGGGCGATTTCGGAGCAGCAGTTTGAGTGTTCGCTGAGTGAGGCGATTGAGTTTTTGCAGCCTCAGGAGCGTGAGATTGTGGGGATGCGTGTGCAGGGATTTACGGTGGAGGAGATCAGTGCGCGGGTGGATCGCAGTTGTCGCACGGTGGAGCGTACGTTGCAGCGAATCCGTGAGAAGTTGTCAGAGAAGCTGGAGGCGGACTGGCTGGCAGAGGATTCACCGTGCTGATCCTGGTTGCATTCTGGGGTTTTTTCCGGTTGTAGTGGTGTTTTGGTCAGGTGTTTCAGGTCAATCCGGTTGAAATCGGGCAGATGTGTGGCGGACAGTGGGGTTGGTGTGGGCCTTTGCTGCCGGGTGTCCCTGTGCATTGAGGGCTCATTTACGGCTGCGTTTTGGTTGTCTGCAGTGCATGAAAACCCGCGGGGAGGGTGTTTTTGGGAATGGCTTCCTGTGGGTGGGCAGCGTATCAGGGTCAGGTGGTGTCAGAATGAGTCTTGAGTCCTCCAGAGCTGCAGTGATTGACGAGGCGATCGAGCTGTTTGAGCGCAGCTGGCGTGTGGATCATCGCAGTCTGATAGAGGAGATTGTGTCTGAATCGCAGTTGTCGGGTGACCCGGAGCTGCTGGCGGAACTGATTCGAGTGGATATAGACCGTCGTTATGCGGTGGGTGCTGAGCTGTCGGTGGGGGATTATTTCGAGCGATTCCCTGTGATTCGGCAGTATGAATCGCATGTGGCGGCGATTTGTTTTGAGGATTATCGGGAGCGCAGATCGCGTCGCCGCTCGTGTCCTCCCAGTCGCTGGTCGGGTTTTTCGGGTGTGGAGTCACAGGGCTGGTATCGGGAATTGCTGTCGCAGACTCAGATGGCTCGCAGCAGTGTGAATCTGGGTGAGTTTCCCTCGACAGCTTCGTTTGTCAGCGTGCAGGTGGAGGCGGTTGGCGGGGAATTTGTTGCGGGTGGTGAAGCTGCGTCCAGCGAATCGAAGAGTGAGCGGATTGGTGATTTTGAGCTGATGTCTTTGCTGGGTGAGGGTGCATTCAGTCGGGTGTATCTGGCGCGTCAGGTGTCATTGGGCCGGCGTTATGTGGCGGTGAAGGTTGTGGATCGGCCGATGCAGGAGCAGTTTCATCTGGCGCGACTGCAGCATACGGGAATTGTGCCGCTGTATTCGTGTCACGAGGTTCAGGGGCGTTGGGTTCTGTGCATGCCTTACAGTGGTGCGACGACGGTGGCGCGCTGGCTGCGTGAAATTCGGGAGCCGTCAGAGCGGACGGGTGGCAGTCTGAACGGGGTTGTTCGGAGGGCTCAGGAAAAGCTGTCGCGGCTTCCGGTGGGCAGTCTGGCGGCTGGTTCCGATTCGGAATCGATGCAGACGGAGTTGCCGGATTCGGGCGATATCCTGAAGTCGCTGCGTCGCTGGCATGAGGCGGCTTCCGGGCCTCTGCAGCAACTGGCGAAGATGGATGCGGGCAATCTGGCATTGTGGATATTTCGGCGACTGGCCAGTGCATTGACGCATGCTCATCAGCGTGGCATGGTGCATGGGGACCTGAAGCCGGCCAATATTCTGATTCGGAATGACGGCGAGCCTGCGTTGATTGATTTCAATCTGTCGCAGCACACAGAGAACCGTGAGCGAGTCTGGGTGGGGGGGACTTTGCCGTATCTTTCCTGTGAGCAACTGCGGCAATTGCTGGGGAAGACGCCTGGTGCAGCGCGTCCGGAGTTTGACGTGCATTCGCTGGGCGTGATTATGTTTGAGATTCTGGAGGGTCGTCTGCCTTTCCGGGCTCCTGCCAGCACAGCGGTGGAGGAGCTTGAGGCGGCGATAGCCAGCCATGCAAATGCTCCTGTGTTCACCAGTGGAGTTGGCAGTATTGGATTGCGGACGATAGTGTCGGCCTGTCTGTCGCCTGGTGTTGCGCAGATTTATCCGACGGCTGGTGAGTTATTGGCGGATCTTGAGCGTGAGGCGGCGAGTTTGCCGTTGTTGCATGCGCGGGAATCGTTTTGGCGGGGAACGGTGCCGAAGTTTGTGCGGCGTTATCCGCGAGCGATCTCCAGTGGCGTAGTCTGCACGATATCCGCGCTGATCATTGGCGGTCTGGTGATGGGGCTGATGAATGTCCGGGAAGGTTCCAAGAGAAATGCAGCGGTTACCCAGCTTGGGGAATTGCGAGTCATCTCAGATCAGGCTTTTAATGCTGTCGTCGCTCCCGATCTGGCCCTGGATGTATTTCAGCCGATGAGCTCTGATGATCTGGCGGAAGCGTGCTTGAAAGTGCTGAGGGCAGAGTCCGGCGGTTCGGTTGTTCGATCCTGGAATACCATGCTGGAGAAACTCACGCCGGAAGAGCGTGCGGAGGCGGAAGATCGCATCCGCGCCCTCGGCTTTGTTGTTTCGTTGATCGATCACAGCAGAATTTCAAAGTCCGGTGAAGAGGTTTCTGCCGCACCAGAGCGGGAAAACTCTTTCGAAACAATACTCCGCCAACTATCACTTTCTGCCGGTGGAAAGTGGAACATGACCTTCGACAAACTTACGAAGCAGTCTGGTACAGGTCTTCTGAATGGCAATCAGGAGCAGATTCAGCAGTTGTTGCAGGACGCTGGGACAATTGAGAAATTGTTTCTTGCGGCAGTGATGCTGAAACGCGGGCGACCTGATGTTTCCATGACTGTGCTTGACGAGACAACTGTGCCGGGGGCTTTCTGGACAGTTTACTGGGGTCTGCGTGGCCGAAGCTACTACGAACTGCAGCAGTATCGTGAGGCGGTTTCTGCGTTTTCGGCGGCACTCAGTGTTTCTGAAGACAATCTGAATGCCCGTTTCAGTCGTGCTCTGGCACTGATGCACAATGGCCAGTTGGGGGAGTCTGAAAGTGATTTCACGTTCATAATCAACCAGCATCCTGAGGTGTCCGAAGCATGGGCCCAGCGGGCGTTGGTTCGGCAGTCGTTGGGCAAACTCGACGAGGCCATTGGTGATCTTGATCAGGCACTGTTGTTGAACCCCGACGCCAGCCGGATGCGACTGATGCGGGGGCGGATCCTGAAGTTGCTCAGACGCGACGGGGAGGCTGAAGCCGATTTTCAGTGGGCGATGCAAAACCCGCCTGCTGCTGCGCTGGATTGGGTGTCCCGTGCGATCTCCCAATTCGATCGGCAGCCCGAAGCAGGATTGAAGGATTTGCAGCAGGCAGAGAAGTTGTATGGCCCGATGCCGATGATCCTGCAGCCTATGGCACATGTACTTTCCGAGCGGCTGGGGCGGGAAGAAGATTCCGTGGCTGTTCTGGACCGATTGCTTGTCGGGAGCCCGCGATATCAGAAGGCTCTTTCCGGGCGTGCAGTTTTGCACGCTCGCGCAGGTCGCTTCGAACTGGCAAAGAAAGATGTTGATACATTGCTTGCCATGCCGGAACGGCGAGGTCACGACATCAATTACCACATAGCCTGCACGTACGCATTGATGTCGCCGTCACAACCGTTATTGGCGTCGGAGGCGATCAGCTGGCTGGCTCGGGCTGTGGCTGGCGGCTATGGTCGTGACATTATTGACACGGACGCGGACCTGCAGCCAATTCGCGGCATGCAGGATTTTCAAATGATTCGCCGCACGGCAAGGATCCTGAGTCAGCAGAAGGACCAAAGATAAGCAGTTGTTCATCTGCCACCTCATGGCAGAACCTCTTCCGATGCTCCCGGACTTTCCGAAAAAAAAATCTTTTCTGGAATTTCGTGGCGGTGTTGTGCCACCGCATGGCCTTCTCAGATCGTCGTCTGGGCAGAATTCCGGACGCCTGCGCACCGTTGAATTTCCAGCAGCGTGCGTACTGTCAGTCTGATCGGAAGGGGCTTGTATGTCTTTCTCACGCCGTTCGGGGAAATCGCGCCGCAAGGGAGTTGCAGCGTTCAGTGGTGTGGAGGCCCTGGAAATTCGCAGTCTGCTGACGACCTACGGTTTGCCGTGGTCGGACCCCAGAAGTCTCAGCATCAGTTTTCCGGGTGATGGGACTCCGATTGGCGGTGACGCCAACGACATTCGGCAGACGCTGGATGCCGTCACCACTCGCACTCGCTGGCAGACTGCCACCCTGCAGGCATTCCAGACGTGGGCTGAAGTGGCCAACATCAATGTGGGTCTGGTGGCCGATCGCAGTGACGCTTTTGGGTCGGCCGGTCATGCGTCAAACGATCCTCGTTTTGGCGAATTCCGGATTGGGGCGTTCAGTCAGCCCGGTGTGCTGGCCAATGCCGTGCCGTTTCAACCGGTGGCGGGTACGTGGTCAGGTGATGTCCTGTTGAACAGCGATGTCTCGTGGTATCTTGGAAATTCGGCCACTCAGCAGGCTCCTTCAGGCAGCGGTTATGAGCTGCGAACGGTGCTGCTGCACGAGGCTGGGAATTCTCTGGGTCTGGAAGACCGCGAGGAAGCGGGTTTTGTCATGTCGGCTCAGTACGCCAGTCCGCGCTGGTCACTGACCTCGGGCGACATCAGTGCCATCCGAGCCATCTATGGGGCTCGGCAGGACATCTATGAATCGGTGCCGAACGAGAGTGCTGCTGCTGCTACTCCGATCGTGCTGACTGCCGCTGAATCTGTCGCGGGTCGTGCTGTTCGCAATGGCAGTCTGAATACAGCCGCCGATCGTGATTTTTATTCCTTCGTGATGCCCGCCGGGAAGACATCGGCCAGCGTCACGGTGTGGGCATCTGGCATCAGCCTGCTGGAATCACGATTGACTGTTCGCAAATCTGAAGGCGGTGTTCTGGGCAGTGATGCGGTCGCCAGCGTATTTCAGAACAACGGTCGTGTGCAGTTGACAGGACTGACGCCGGGTGCCACTTACTTCATCTCGGTCGATTCGCTGCAAGAATCCAGCTTCAGGGTTGGTGACTATCGACTGGATCTGGATTACCGGGATCCTGCACAGTTGTCGCCAATTGGTTCCGCAAATTATGACTCGGCAGCGTATTCCGGCCGCCAGCGGCTGCAGAACGCTGACAACGTTGCGCTGCCACAGTTGTTCAGCGCGGGACTGGTGGACACCGAAGTGGGTCAGAACGATCGACCTTTGACTGCCACGGCCCTGCAGTCGACTCTCGGTTTCATTTCCCAGAGCCGTTACGAGGCGATGGGAGCAATTGCCACTGCGGTGGATCGGGACCTTTACAGAATCGTTGCTCCGGCAGGGGCAATCGGTTCCCTGAACATCACCCTGACGGCTCTGGGGACAGTGCGACCGGATCTGACTGTGGTGGTGATGAATCAGGCTGGAGACCGACTGCCGTCTCAGTTGAAAGTGGGCAGTGATGGTCAGCAGAGCCTTGTGGTACCGAACGCGGTGCCGGGGCAGACATACGTGGTGGGTGTCTGGCAGCGTGCGGGGGCAGTGCAGTCGACGGGGAATTACCTTGTGACGGCTGATTTCTCGACCGCGGCTGCTCAGATGTCGGTACTGACCGAGCGGTCTCTGGCGATTGGAACTGCTGACGTTGATCTGCTCAGTTCCAGCAAGTCGCAGTTATTCCGTTTTGATCTGACGACACTCAGTGCATCGGTCAGCAAAGCGATTCTGATCAGTATTATTGATGTGCGTACTCAGCAGTTGGTACGGACAATTTCGGCCACTGGTGGTGTCACATCATCAGCCTTTGTCTGGCTGCCGGTGGGTGACTATCAGGTGGTGGCCAAAGCGTATGGTCAGGGTTCGACCGTGACTGGTCCTGTGTCGTATCGCCTGCTGGCTGACGTGGTCAGTGACGACGATGGTCCCGGGTACACGGATCCCACCGCTCCCCCAGGACCGGCTCCAGATCCGCCACCGTATACCTACAATGAGGACCCCAGCGGGGATCCGCTGCCTCCAACACTGCCGGGGCCTGATGAGGATCCATTCTACCAAATGCCATTTTGGGACCTTGTAGACGATTTCTTCGACGATCTGTTTGGATCCGGTACCTGAGTATTCTGAGGAACCGAATGACAGCGGCAGGCGATAAAGGCCTGCCGTTTTTTATTTGCTGCGAGTGGGCAGTGCAGGTTGATGTGCAGTCCATTTTTTCCGGCGTGTTGAGTCCGGGCAACGCCGGCCTGTTGCTTTGCTGCAGCGTTGCAAAATGGCAGCATTGACGGCATCTGGACGGCGTGACTTTACAATTCGTGAGGACTATCGAATACAGTTGCGGTGATTGGCCCCGCGAAAAAAATCAGCCAGCGATTTACGTTGATTTTTCCAGAAAAAATGCGTTGTGCGGGTATTCCCTCGAATTCAGGGCACTGCTTTTGCTCCCTGATTCCGGTGCTCAGTGATGTTGTTGCAATACCACAACCTTCTGACTCCAGAAACAAAGGGATACTCAGTTGAAACTCTCTGTACTTCCGGAAATTGCTGCTCTGCTGGCAGCACACGGGCAAAGTTTTGCTGAACAGGCACCGGGTGTCTCTGTTCAGGTGATGGGCGACTACTATGTTTACAGTCGCAATCGATTCAATCGCTGGATGCGTTTGCTGGATCGACTGGAAACGGGTGGCGAAGCTTCTGCGTCTGCAGATGGTGTCAGGGGCGTGCACATTGAAAACGGGATCCCTCTGATTCGGGAAGTGTCCGAACAGATCCTGATCAATGAAATGCTGGCTCGGGTCTGGACCATCCTGCTGATTGCTCAGGACCGTCATCGCAGCAGCAGTGACTCGGAAGCTCTCGCAACCAACGTGCTGCTGGGCCATCAGGCACTGCGTCGACGGTTGCTGGGTCTTTGTCGCAGCGAAGAATATGGCGACTCTGATTTTTCGCTTCGCGTCGAACATCTGCGCAGGGAAACGGAAGTCTGGACGGATATTCTCTGCTGCCCTTTCATGAAGCGGTATGATTTGTGGTCGTTTGCCTGTGATGAAGAGGACGCTCGGGACTACTTCCGCCAGCGTCAGGAACGCTGTGCCCTGGATTCGGACAGTGCAGCGTGGATTGCCATGCTCAGCGGACTGCGGGAAAGCTTCAGCGAAGTTGACGAGATGGCCGTTCTGGTGGCTCAGGACGACGTTCGGATTATCCGCCTGATGGCCTCGTGTTTTCCGGCCCACTGTACAGAAATCAACTGGTTGACTGCTCGCCTGCCTCTGGGTGTCTGACTTGTTCAGCGTCTGCGGCTTCAGCGACAGGTATCGGCAACAGTCACCTGCCGGACCACGTGTTCGGAAAATTCTGCGGTTGCTGCCGTCAGTTGTATTCCTGGATCTGCTGATCCCTTTCAGTCCTGCGGAAAGTCCGTTGCCTGAAGTCGTTTTTCCGGATAACAAAATTGCCATGAACGACCGGGGCGGGGTGGGTTCCGCGTAGGAGCCTCCCGGTGGGCGTCTGTATTTCCGATGCATCGATGACACGATCGGTTGATTTTCTGCGCCGGCGAAGCGCACTGCGACGGAATCTGAAGGCGATCAATGCCGATGGATTTTCCTTCAGCATCATGGTTGGAATCGCAGAAACTTACTTGCCGGCGTTTATGCTGGCTCGTGGTTTTGGTGAGCTGTCAGCGGCATTGATTGCTGCTCTGCCGGTTCTGCTGGGCAGTCTGCTGCAGTTGGCTGCCCCGTGGCTGCTGGCTCGACTGGGAGCTTACCGGCGGTTTGTTGTGACGGTGGCCGCATTGCAGGCGACCAGTGTGCTGGTGCTGACTGGTCTGGCGCTTGCTGAGAATGTGCGTCCGTGGATGGTGTTTGTGCCCGCAACTCTGTACTGGGCTGCGGGACTGGCCGCCGGGCCGGCGTGGAATCTGTGGGTGGAGCAACTGGTGCCGTCGCGGATTCGCGGTGGTTTCTTTGCCTGTCGCAGTCGTCTGTGTCATGCTGGTGTGCTGATCGGTCTGATCAGTGGCGGGCTGCTGCTCAGATGGTCCGGCGAGGTCACTCTGCTGGCCTTTGCGGGGATGTTTGCTGTGGGAGCAGTCGGTCGCTTTGTTTCGGCAGCGATGCTGGCGAGGCAGACCGAAGTTCTGCTCAGGCGGGGTGCTTCCACAACGCCGGTGATTCCGGATCAGGAACTTTCCGCGCGAGCCGGTCTGCAGCGACTGCTGCAACTTGTCAGGCGACCGGGTGCCGACGGCCGACTGGTGCTGTTTTTCGTGGCTGTTCAGACAGCCGTTTATGTTTCCGGACCATACTTCAATCCATTCATGCTGAAGGTGCTGAAACTGTCGTGGGTGGATTACATGAGTCTGCTGTCGCTGGGCTTCATTGGAAAGATGCTGTCGCTGCCGTGGGCTGGTCGCTTTGCCGGTCGAGCGGGCGCGGATCGCCTGATGTGGGTTGGAACTCTGGGTATCGTACCGGTCAGCATGCTGTGGTATTTCAGTCAGCAGTTCTGGTATCTCGCCTGCCTGCAGATCTTCAGCGGTCTGGTCTGGGGTTGTTATGAACTGGCGATGCTGCTGCAGTTCTTTCGCCAGATACCGGCGCAGCGTCGAGTGGCACTGTTGACTGCCTACAATGTGGGAAATTCAGCGGCCATGGTACTGGGGACAATCCTTGGCGCGTGTGTGCTTTACGGGATCGGTCGCACAACGGAAGGGTATCTGGCGGTGTTTGTGCTGTCCGGCTGTCTGCGACTGACAGCGATGCTGGCGATGCCCGGTCGTCGTACCGCGCTGCGGCAGACGTATTCCGCGGTGCGTTCTCTGCAGCGACCTGCGGAAGAACGCTCCGTGCTGGAAAACGCTGCCTGACTTCTTCGAGGCTGCCTGAGGCCGTTCAGTCTCCCCAAAGTTCCAGTGTTTGATCACTGCGGCAAAAACCGCAGCGAGAATACAGTCTTACGGCTGGTGCATTCTCCAGATCCACTTCGACAGCCAGCCTGACTGGTCTGCCGGGTGGTGTCAGGGCTGCAGTGAACTTTTCAGCTGCCTTTACCAGTCCTGCTCCCGTGCCCATACGACGATATTCCGGTCGGACGGCCAGCCAGAGAATTTTCTGCCGGGCGTTGTCAGTGGTGTGAGAGCCATCGGCATCGGCATCAGCGGCAAGTACGCACAGGCCCGCATATTGACCATCGGGGGCGGTGGCTGCCAGAACGGTGGCGGACGCCTGCTGCCATTCCTGCCACTGCTGTCGAAACAGGGGCGTTGGCAGCCTTTTGAGGTCCATGGAGTCTGCCGCGGCAGCGTTGATCAGGGATTGCAGGGCCACCAGTCGATCCTGAGGAAGTACAGGGACCTCAGCCTGCAGTCGAAACACGTCCACATCTGAGCCGAGTGGGGGATGCCATGCATTGCCGGGATCAGCTTCCGCCGTCAGCTGGAATTCGGCAATCGTCGCCAATTGCTGAAAGCCGACTGTTGTGAGGCAGCTCTGCAGCGGCTGATTTCTGTCCTCAGCCTTCGTCAGCAGCAATATCTGACCTGCATGGACTTCAGCCAGCAGCGATCTGAGTTGCTGCAGCAGAAAGGTGATCAGCAGTTCTGCCGGTTCTTCAAACACCAGCGGTGGTGTCAGCCAGCAGCCGGAGTCGGTGCAGGAGACTGCTGTTGTACAGAGCACTCGATTTTTGCAGCAGACAGCAGCAAACCACTGTCCTGTCGGTGGCGTTCCGTGCAGAAGTTCGGCGGGGAACTGTTGACTTTCCCTGGCCTGCGGTGCTCCCTGCAGAATCCAGTTCAGGGTCCACGAGCTTTGCACGGTTATTGCCCCAGCTCGCGCCGCAGTTGTTCCAGTTCCGATTCCACGGATGCGGGGGGAACCGGTCGTCTGAAGGCTGCTGAGATCTGCTCATCGACTCCCGTGGAAAACCGTTCAGCTTCGCGCTGAGCTTCAGCAAACCGAGCCTCGAGGGCTCGTCGAATCCGCTGCATGTTGTTCCAGTTGCCGGTCGCCGCCTCCAGTTCCGGCCGCAGACCCGCCATCAGGTCCTCCAGTTCGGACTTGCGCTGCAGTGCCAGCCGCGCAGCATCCTCGTTGCTGGCCGCGAGGTGTTCGCGGGCTTCGTCCCGCCACCGAACGGACTGAGTCTGGTGGCCGTTGATTTCCTGCTCCAGTCGATCGCGGCTGCTGGCGTATGTCTGGAGATTGCGGTCGCAGGCTGACAGGCCTTCCCGCATCTCGGTGAGAATTTCGGACAGGGCCTGTCGTGGGTCGGGAGCTGTTGCCAGCAGGTCACTGATACGGCAGGTAATGATGTCGGTCAAACGGCTGAAATAGGGCATAGTTTCGCACCAGGCAAGTCAGTTATCAGAAACAGGATCACATTCAACGGAATCGTTATCGGCAGCATTGCCGTAGCCTCGGCTGGCGAGCTGCTGTCGCAGTTTTTCCCTTGCCAGACGCAGGCGCCCCTTGACCGCTGGCAGGGTGCAGGCCATGGCGTCTGCGACTTCCGGCAGCGTCAGTGAGTCGTAATAGTGCAGAGTGAACGAAAGACGCTGTTCTTCAGGCAGCAATTGCAGCAGCTGATTCAGAACTTCGCGAAACTCGTGAGCTTCGCTGTTGTCGGTCGGTGCGGGCAGGCTGTCGGGTAACTGCTGAAGCAGGTCCAGTTCGGATTCGGCCATCACCGAGCCTCGCAGAGCATGCAGCAGCACGTCATGCCGCAGGCGACGCGAATGGTCGGTCAGCAGGTTTCGAGCGATGCGGAACAGAAACCCGCGGAACAGGCCTTTGGGAAGATAGTCCCAGCTGTTCCGGAACAGACGCAGCATGGTTTCCTGAACGAGGTCCTCAGATGTTTCTGCACAGCGAGTATTGCGGAGGAAAAAGCAGAACAACGGGCGCTGCCAGGCAGCGGCGATTTCCGCAAAGGCCGACCGGTCTCCCGACTGCAGACGAATCATGCGGGAATCGTCTTCCGAACAATCAAGGGAAATAATCGTCAGCTCAGAATCCATGACAGTCGGATCAGTTTGCTGTGAAGAAGATACACCGTTGCTGCTGCCATCAGGCATGTACCGAAGACCCGCAGTATAACGGGAACATGCGTCGACTGCACTTCCGGCACCGCAACGGGAGGCTTTTCGCCTGAGGTACACAAATTTCAGACGGTTTTCTGTTTTGGGACACGTGAGCCCATCCAATTGGTACAACCGGATGTCTCATCTCCGGAATTCCCGGCGAATCCCTCAAAACTTCTGTCTCCTCTGCATTCCAAACGTAGACTGCAACACTTGACATCTTCTGACACATCGCTGGGTTGATTCGACAGATGCTTCTTCTGGTGGCTGAAAACCATGGCAGATCGCGTGGCAAAAGGGCTGAATGTGCTGGCAGACGGATTGCGACATTACGTCGTTGCCCGGGTGCCTGCGCAGGTGCTCAGTAACGCGGCCACCATCCAGGGCAGTGTGCAGGACTGGGATGCTTTGGCGCTGCTGGTGTTCATGTGGGATCACTGGAACGATCTGTTTCGCCATGACTTATCCTTTGTCGAGCGCAGCCTGATCAGCGAACTGCGTGAGTATCGTAACCGCTGGGCTCATCAGCAGAAGTTCTCTGAGGGTGAGATCTACCGGATCATGGACAACATCGAACGCCTGCTGACAGCGCTGGAAAGCGGGCAGGTGGCCGCGATTCGTCGACTTCGACTTGAGTCGCTCAGATTGCTGTTTAACCAGGAAATCGGCGATCGCGATACCGGCGGATTTCTGTATAAGGCGTGGCCGTGGGTGATGTGCGGTGCCAGTGCGCTGGCGATGGATTCGGCAATTCTGGCGTTCGGTCGTTTTCCCTGGTCGTGGATCATGTCCTTCCTGGTGCTCCTCGCGATGATGCGAGTGGCGTGGTGGCAGACGATTCGCGAAACGCTGCATCGTCGTGGCCCGCATGAATGTGGCATCTGCGGCTGCATTATCTACACCGAGCGTTGTCCGTATTGCCAGCCGGCGAACGTTGAGTCTGGCTCCAGTGCAGTACCGCCGCGCCGTGCCACTGGTTCTCGCTGGGGGACAACTCCGGAGAAAACGACGGTCCCAGGACGCTCCTGAGACTGGACGGATGGTTCTGCTGCACGTAGAAGTGCGGACTGGCAACTCAGGCTTGTGTCCTGCTGCAACTCCGTAAGTTTCGCCCCCGAGATTGTTGATGTCTTTTCCCTCCGGTCTGCTCAGGCATTGTCTGATCCTTGCCGGTCCGACGGCTTCCGGGAAATCGGCTGCTGCACTGCTGCTGGCTGAACGGATCGGTGCAGAGATTGTTTCGCTGGATTCCATGACGGTCTACAGGGGCATGGATATTGGCACGGCCAAGCCCAGCGACGCGGAGCGTCAGCGTGTCGCGCATCACCTGCTGGATATTGCCGACCCGTGGGAAGATTTCTCTGTGGCGGAATATCTGCGTCTGGTCAGGCAGGCTGCAGACAGGATTCTTTGTAAGGGCGGTATTCCGCTGTTTGTCGGCGGTACCGGGCTGTATCTGAGGGCTCTGTTGCGTGGTTTTTCAGCAGGTCCGCAGGCAGACTGGCAGCTGCGGCAGCAGTGGCAGCAGGACGCCGTGCGGAACGGTCCCGCGTGGCTGCATGGGGAACTGCGGCGACGGGATCCTGCGGCGGCCGCGAGGCTGCATCCCAACGACATGCGGCGATTGATTCGCGCAATCGAGGTTTTTGAGCTGACCGGACGCCCGATCTCGGAAGACCAGCAGCAGCAGCCTCTGCCACCTGCTCTGCGGCCGCGACTGGCGGTATGGCTTCAGCCGGATCGTGACTGGTTGGGCCACAGGATTGATCTGCGAGTGCAGCAGATGCTGGCAGACGGCTGGCTGCAGGAAGCGCGCACGCTGCTGGAACTGCCACAGCCCCCGGGACGCACCGCCTCCCAGGCACTCGGATATCGCGAACTGTTTCAGTATCTGCAGATCGGCGGTGATCTGCAGGCTGTGAGTGCCGGCATCTGCACGGCCACTCGCCAGTTTGCCAAGCGGCAGCATACGTGGTTTCGCAGTCTGACGGAATGTCAGCCCCTTTCGGTCGGGCCGGGCAGTTCTGCCGAAATTGTCGCTGAACAGTTGCTGGAAAAGCTCGCCGATCGCCCCGGCTGATTCTGGCGCGGTCTGTGTAGTGCGGGCGAAGTCCCGAGCTGCATCTTTCGAGTTGTCCCATTTTTTCCATCACGACCGTGGCTGTTTGTTCGCTGCCATATTCAAGGTTAGCATACCGGGCATGGCAGCCATCGAAGTCAGGAATCTGTGCCGACAGTATCGGGTCTATCGCAAGCGCGAAGGCCTGCTGGCCTCCGTGCGCGGTTTGTTTCACCGTGAATACGAAACAGTTCTGGCGGTTCAGGACGTCAGTTTTCGCATAGAGGAAGGCGAAATGGTGGCTTTTCTGGGGCCCAACGGCGCTGGAAAAACCACCACACTGAAATTGCTCTCCGGACTCGTTGTTCCAAGTTCGGGGACTGCCACCGTACTGGGATATGTGCCGTGGCTTCGGGAAGATCCCTATCGTCGTCGCTTTTCGCTGGTCACCGGACAGAAGGAACAACTGTGGTGGGATCTGCCTGCTCAGGAATCCTTTGCGCTGCACCGCGAGATTTATCGAATCAGTGAAACGGACTACCGGCGTCGCCTGGACGAGCTGACGGATATGCTGGAAGTTCGTCGCCTGATGGCGCGCCCTGTCCGCGAACTGTCGCTTGGTGAGCGTATGCGGATGGAGCTGATTGCTGCACTGCTGCATCGGCCGGACGTGCTGTTTCTGGATGAGCCGACGATCGGGCTGGATGTGGTCAGTCAGCGGCGGGTGCAGGAATTTCTGCGCAGGTATCAGCGCGAACAAAAGATCACGGTGCTGCTGACCAGTCACTATATGAAGGACGTGGAAGCTTTGTGCAGCCGAGCCATCGTGATCAATCAGGGACGCTTGATTCATGACGGACCGCTGGCGGCGATCATTGATCGATTCAGTCGTGACAAGATCGTTGAACTGCAGTTCGCTGCGAATCAGGTCCCCGCACATCTTGAACGATACGGAACTCTGCTGGAAAGTCGTGGACCGCGAGTCCGACTGCAGGTGGAAAGACATCGTGTTTCGGAAAGTCTGGCTGCGATCCTTGCCGAGTCTGAAGTCGAGGACCTGAGCGTGCTGGAGCGACCGCTGGAGGATGTGATTGCCGAACTGTTCGCCACCGACAGCGGCGATGCCGGAGCCGGCGCATGAACAGGCCGGTCCGATCAGACTGGAGTCCGGCAGCAGCCCTGCGACTGAAGTGGCTGGTGCTGCGTACTGCCATTGAGGAACGCCTCGTCTATCGTGGCGACTTTGCCTTCTCGACGCTGGTTCGATTTCTGCCAATCGTGACTCAGATTTTCCTCTGGAATGCCATCTATCAGAATGATCCTGAGCGGTCGCTGCGAGGCTACAAATTCGGTGATATGGTTTCCTATTACCTGCTGGTGATGCTGGCGCGAGCGTTTTCCAGTATGCCTGGGCTGTCCACAGGGATTGCCGGTTCAATAGCCGATGGGTCGGTTCGCAAGTACCTGATTCAGCCGGTTGATATGCTGGATCATCTGTTCTGGCACCGGGTGGCTCACAAGCTGGTGTACTATGCGGTGGCCTGTGGCCCGTTTGCTCTGGTCTTCTGGTTGTGTCGTGAATGGCTGCCCGGCTGGCCCGCATGGCCTGTCATGGCTGCTTTTGTCGCTTCGCTGCTGATGGGGTTTGTGATTGGTTTTCTGATTGAATCGTGGATTGGGCTGGTTGCCTTCTGGTTTCTGGAAGTCAGTTCACTGATCTTCATCTACATGATGCTGAGTTATTTTCTGTCCGGCCACATGATTCCGCTGGAATACCTCAGTACGTGGCTGCCTTTTGTTGAGTATCTGCCGTTCAGGTTTCTGGCATATACTCCGGCCGCCATCCTGCTGGGACGCATACCGGCGAGCGAGTTGTCCGGAGAACTGCTGCTGCAACTGGGCTGGATTGTCTTTCTGCTGGCACTGAATCGCCTGACATTTCGTCTGGGAGTGCGGAGATACAGTTCGTGGGGTGGTTAGACGCAGGTCTGACGGGAAATGTGCTGTCTGCACCACGACTGACGCCGGATCGGTTCACTGTGGTGACTGCTGAAACACGATGTTGAGAGGTTCAGAGTCCCGGGGGATACGCAGCATCTGCACGGACAGTCGTCCGGCCAGTCCCGTGACGGAATCGAACCATTGCTCAGCGAGGTCTCTGCAGTGCTGATCCATGTCGTTTTCGGCTGCTCGTGAACAGTGTCGGGAGATCACGAGGATAGCTGCATCGATTCCGGCATCGTATTTCAGTTGAAAATCGCCGCTGCTGTCGGCGACACAGAGATCCGCCTGCAGTTCTTGCATGGCTGCCGCTGTCGCCAGCCACGCGGGGGCTGTCGGACCTGGGTGCAGGGTACCGCCCTGGAATCTGAGCTGAGTGGGATTCTTCAGCGGCAGGAGAAACATCAGTGCTCCGGCATCAGGATGCTCCTGTCCATCGCGACGAAAACTGACCCGTCCGCTGATGATCTGCAGCCCCTGTCGGGGCTGCTTTGCAGCTGCCTGTTCAGCAGCACCAGCCATTGGCTGCGGCAGCTCGGCATTTGCAGCTTTGCGGATCCCCGTGCTGGCGGGCTGCGACTGTTGAGCGGGGTCTGCCGAAAACGGCATCAGTCGACCTGTCAGAAAACCGCTGAGGAAGACAACGAGTAACAGGCAGGCCAGCAGCAGTCGACTGCGTTGTCCGGACTCGACGCGGTTTTCACGCAGGCCGTCGATCAGCACCACCGGGGTCGCAGCCGGATCGGATTCGGCAGAATCGGAAGTCTGCGCTGGACTGGTTGCTGGTGTGGTATTGAGATCAGACAGTGCTGACAGCGCCTGCTGCAGCCGCAGGTCGGGGACGGGATTGCCTTCGGCTGGCCGAGGTGATCGGCCCGGGACCCTCTGAGTTCGACCGCAGCGGGGGCAGTCAACGGCGACACCGGCCTGAGAATCAGCAATTCCCAGCAGGCTTTTACAGTAGTTGCAGCGGAATTGAATGGCCATACTTCCGTTCTCCGGTGCAGATCGAGACTTCACAGAGTATAACCATTGTCCTGCGCATAACCCAATGCATCACGGTTGTCGCTTCCGATTGGCGGGTGCGATCGTCAAGGTCATCGCAGCAATCAGGCGAAGCTGCCGGAGCTTCAGGATGCAATTTGATTCACTCGATCTGCAGATTTGTGGCAGGTTTGGTATCCAGCCTCGTCAATCCACGCCCATACTCGGTGGCCTCAGCGAGGCGTATGTCTGGTGTGTGACTGATGTTTCGGGCAGGAACTTTGCGCTGAAGGCGTGGCGCCCGGTTTCGCCGGCCCAGTTGCAGCATCGCCGTGCGGTACGTTGGTGGATGCGAGACGCGTCCGGCACCTACCCTGACTTCGTACCGTGCCCGCTGCAGGCTGGCGGATCTGATATGTCGGGCGAATCGCTGATTCTGCTGCAGGGGCAGTACGCGTGGCAGGCGGAAACGTGGTGTACCGGTGAATCTTTGCGCTGTGCACCTTCTCAGGTTCAGTGTGCGGTGGCGGCAACGGCGCTGCAGCAGTTGCATGCCACCGGGCGGGAATTTGCACGATGTCACAGCAGCAGTGTGCTGGCGCTGCAGCGATCGCCGTCACCTGCCATTCTGCGACGGGCGGAGCTGGTGGATGACCTGTTGCAGGGGGGCCTGCAGCGGTTGCTGGTGCTGGTCCGCAGCACGGGTGCAGCCGGTGCGTCTGCCGTCGCAGACTGCTTCCTGCAGCTGCTGAAGAAATGGCTGCCGTGGCTGCAGCAACTGTTGCAGCCGTGGCGATCCCGGACCCTGAATCTGCAGCCGGTACTGCGTGATGTGCGAACCGAGAATCTGCTGTTTCATCGGGAGCAGATTTCAGGAGTTATCGATTGGGATGCAGCTGATGTCGATCACCCGTGTCTGGATGCCGCACGGCTGCTGCGTTCGTGGTATGCGGGCAACAGCACGGCGTTGCCGGCTGCTGCTGATCACTGGGCGGAAGTGTGGCAGTTGTCCTCAGACCTGCGGCAGTTGCTGGCAGTTTTCGATGCAGCGGCCGTGCTGCTGAATCCGATTGTCTGGCTCAGGCGACTGGCTGACGATCCGGCACTGTTCAGCAGGCTTCCGGCTGCGAGGCAACGATTTGAGCAGTTGGTGCAGACGGCAGATCAGTGGCAGTCAGTGTTCCCGCGACGCTGATCGGCCCTGTGCAGCTCGATCGATTTTTGCAGCAGCCCGGCGAGTCACGAGGCTGCGCCAGAAAAACAGTGCCAGTAAGGCGGGTTTCGGAAAGAGTATCCGTGACCAGACGCCGCGCCAGCCCGTATGATGCTCAAATTCAATGTGCTCATGCACTTCACTGGTGTGCGCGTCAATTGCCGAGAAGCGATGGGTGTGTTCCCACCTCTTCATCGGACCGGCCACCTGCACGTCGGTAAAGCCTGAGCGACTGACATTTCTGTGTTCGGCTCGCCAGTGTACGGGCACCGGACCCATCCACATGGTGAAGTCTCCGATGGATCCTTCAGCCAGCGGGTCAAATCGGTGTACCTGCAGCAGCATCAGCGGCGGAGACAGGGATTTCAGAATTCCGGTCTGGAAATGAAAATCCGCCACGGCATCAACCGTGGCGGGAACCCGGAATCGGTAGTCGAAGACTGGCACAGGAGTTCTCAGCGCGGAATTTTGACAATCAGTTATCACCCCGGGTGTTATAGACCAGTCTTCCGGGCTGGCGAGTGACTGTCTTCAGAAGGGTTCCACCAGAGATACCGTGGATGCTGTCGTTGTGGCCCCAGTGGTCACCGAGCTGAATGCCGGATCCGGAACGGGCGAAGCCGTGGCGGGTGCGGGCTGCGGCGTCCCCGGAGTCATTGGCATGGTGACGGTTCCCGGCATCATGGTACCGACATCGCCGTTCATGATGATCTGGCCGTTCTGTGGCAGCATGGCGGATGCATTGGTCGGGGCCGGTCCGGAGGTGACGACCCACGGTGTGGGCGACGGCTGCCAGCCTGATCCGGCACCCTGTGGGAATGGCAGCATGGCACTTCGCGGTCCCGGCTGACCGGCGGCAGGTCCGAACTGGCCTGCTCCGTTCGGCATACCGAAGGCCATCTGCTGGCGTGGGATTTCACCGGGATGCATCCCGCGACCCATCGCCGTGGCGCCCATGGCCGTTGAGGCTCCGGCAGACTGTGATGCACCGGACAGTCGGGCGTGAATGTCCGGCTGATTCCAGTCCGATCGCAGCGACTGCTGATACATCGTGACGGCCATTTCCGGCTGACCGATGTCCTGATAATGCTGCCCCAGATGGGCGAGTGCTGTGGAGTTTCCTGGATTGATCTGCAGAGCCTTCTGCAGTGCGTTGCCACTTTCCTGATGGTTACCCAGTTCCCGCTGCAGCCACGCCAGTTCAATCTGTGGCTCGGGGTTGTACGGCTGAGAGCTGGCCCAGGTGCTCAGCATGGCGGTGGCTTCCTGACCGCGGTTCTGTGCCAGCATCAGCTCCGCCAGCCCGTGATAGGCCGGCTGGTGCGAGGGCTGCACGGTCAGTGCCTGGCGGTACAACTGTTCGGCCCCCGGGGCATCACCTGCCGTCATGCGAACGCGGGCCAGATTGGCCATGTAGTCCGGATTGTCAGGATCACTGGCCAGAGCCCTCTGGAACTGTTCGCCGGCGGCCATGTAGTTGCCGCGTTCAAAATAGCCCATGCCGCTCGAATTGGCCATGTTGCCACCCATCGAGGAACAGCCGGCGAGCAGGGCGGACACTGTCAGCAGTGAAAGTCCGCGAATGATCTGCGGCAGCGGAAGACTGACCATAACTGTGGGTCCTGAGAAACAGCAGATGAGAGACAGGAGAGAAAGCAGAGAACTTGAGGAGAGATGCGAAACATATTGCGAATTCCTGAAAGTCAGCAACGGGGATTCCAGTGAATTCGCCAGCTGCGATCGGTACGACGACCGTCGTACCGGCAGAAACTGCCGATTTGAGTCTGTGGAGCCCCCTGCAGAGGCAGAATCCGCCGTTTCTTTTCGGGTGATGTCAGTCGAGCCCTTGCCGGCAGATCGATTTTCTGCGTTCGACTTCAAGTTTTCGCGGGCGACGGAGTGCTGCTGAATGGGGGTGTGGGGAGTTCTGGGTAGTCTGTGGTGTTTCGGGTTTTTCCACTGATTTTGCGGGTGTTTGCGATGCTGCCGGGTGGCACAGGACGTCTGCACCCGCATTCTGCGGCGGTCGATACTGAAAAAATGCGACTGACAGACGGACAATCCGCCGAATTTGAGCAGCAGTGCCTGATGGTACTGAGCTGCTATCAGACTCGTGAGGCCGCGGTGAAGGCGGCTGACCCGGAGTATGCTGGCTGGGTGGATCGGATCATGGAGGCTGGCGAGTTGGATCGTGCGGCCCTGACATCCGTGCACGGTCACCTGATTGCCCTGGGCATGATCCGCATTGAGTTTTCCGGTCGCGCTCGCGGTTTGCAGTATCAGTTGAGCCCGGCGGGACGTGATGCAGTCCTGCGGGGCAGTCTGCAGGCGCCTGAGGACAATCGTGTTGCCGAGGTCGCGGACCGTGAGATTGCGGCAGCGGCCTGATCAGGTTGCAGTGAACGCACCGGTTCTGCTGACAGTTCCGCAGTCTTTGCGGGAATGGATTGTGCGGGCAGTGTGAATTGCGGTGTGTCTTCGCGGAGACAATGAACGATACCAGCATTACATTCGTGGGCTGCTGCGCGCAGATTGCGGGCAGACCCACGGTGAATGCGACGTGTAGACATCCTGAGGACCTGCCATGGTGACCATTGCGGACGGATCGAGTTCCGGTAGTACGGATCTGATCCGACTGAAAACAGAGCTGCATCGTCAGATCATCGATCTGGTGGACTTCAGCAAGGCAGAAGCCCTGTCGGAAGCCGAGCTGCGTGCGCAACTGAAGGCGCTTGCAGAATATCTTTGTTCGCGGCAGCCGATTGCATTATCCGAGCAGCAGCGGGAAAAGCTGGTGCTGGATCTGATGGACGAAATCTATGGTTTCGGCCCGATTGAATCGCTGATGGTCGATCCGACGGTATCGGACATTCTGATCAACGGACCGGGGCGAGTGCTGGTAGAGCGACGCGGGGTGCTGGAAGAGACGAATGTGCGTTTTGCTGATTCTGCGCACCTGATGCAGTTCATTCATCGGCTGGTGGGTCGAGCCGGTCGTCGAATCGATGAATCCAGCCCGATGGTTGACGCTCGACTGCCCGACGGCTCGCGTTTCAATGCGATCATTCCTCCGCTGGCGCTGGGTGGCCCTACGGTTTCAATTCGACGATTCGGTAATCGTCGCATTCAGATGGAAGACCTGGTGCAGTTCGGCACGATGGCACCAGCCATGGCGGACTTTCTGGTATTGGCGGTGCAGGGACGCATGAATGTGATCGTGAGTGGAGGTACCGGGGCCGGCAAGACGACCCTGCTGAACTCCATGAGCCGCTACATTTCCGACTCGCAGCGTGTTGTAACCATTGAGGAAACGGCTGAACTCAACCTGCAGCAGCGTGACGTTGTGGCGCTGGAGACGCGCCTTCCCAATCTGGAGGGACGCGGCGCGGTGACTCAGCGTGACCTGCTGCGAAATGCACTGCGAATGCGACCTGACCGAATCATCGTCGGCGAGGCGCGAGGTGCGGAAGTGCTGGAAATGCTGCAG
>CAITYU010000305.1 GCA_903896675.1 uncultured Planctomycetaceae bacterium | reverse complement strand
GCACGAACATCGTGCACACGCCCCACCTCCAGCCGAAAATTCTGCATCGGCCCCTGCTCACGCTCACCCCGAAACGCCCCCCGCGGCTCCCGCGGCTCCCGCGGCTCCCGCGGCTCCCGCGGCTCCCGACGCTCGCCGCGCTCGAATCCACGCTCGCCCCGAGCACCACGATCGCGGAAACCAGGCCGACGATCACCTCCCCGCTCAGAAAACCCCGGAGCCCCACCTCGGCGAAATCCACCAGCACCGCCGCGGCGACTCCGCTCGTCCTCCAGCTCCACCTGCGGCAACTCTTCTCGACTGAGCAACTGACGCCCACCCTGCGCCATCACCGCCAATGCACCCAGAATCGCCTCCGCCTCCAGCTCCGGACGCTCACGCTGGAACTGCTGCATTATCGATTGCAGCGTCTCCCGCTGCGGATCCTCCAAAGCCCTCACGATCGCTTCGTGAAAGGCCGAGACCCGCTTCTTGTTCACCGCCCGATTCGTCGGCATCGGCATCGCCTCAAGGGCCTGCCCCGCCGCATGCTCAATACTCGACAGCAATCGACTGGCCCGCGGATGCACAAACAGAATCGCCTCGCCCTGCCGACCCGCTCGACCCGTGCGTCCAATCCGATGTATATACGCCTCACGACCACGCGGCAGATCAAAATTGATCACATGACTCACCCGCGGCACGTCCAGCCCGCGAGCTGCCACGTCAGTGGCTACAACCACATTCAACTGGCCACCACGCAACTGCTCAATAATCCGTTCCCGCTGCGGCTGAGCAACATCGCCATGCAACGCCGCAGCACGATGACCCTGACCGCACAAATACTCCGCCAAAGGCTCAGTCGTACTCTTCAGCTTCACAAACACAATCACCGCATCAATCGGCTCTGCCTCCAGAATTCGGGACAATGCCGCTTCACGATGATGATTCGACACCACGACATACCGCTGGCGAATCGTGTCTGCCGCCGCCGTTCGCTGCACAATCGTCACTTCCGCAGGATTCCGCTGATGCTGCTGAGCTATCGCGCGGATCTGAGCCGGCAATGTGGCCGAAAACAGCGCCGTCTGACGACCCTCCGGAGCCTGCGACAACACCCACTCCACACTCTCCGCAAAACCCATCTTCAACATCTCGTCCGCTTCGTCCAGAACCAGACAACGCAGACCAGACAGATCAAGGGATCCACGAGTCATGTGGTCCATCACTCGACCCGGAGTCCCCACGACGATATGCACACCACGGTTCAACTGCGAAAACTGAGGCTGATACGCCGCACCACCGTAGATCGCCACACAGCGAAAATCCCGCATCCCCGATGAATAACGCTCAAATGCAGCCGTCACCTGCAGTGCCAGCTCTCGCGTCGGGACCAGCACCAGAACCTGCGGACGACGCTGCGACAAATCCAGCATCTGCAGCAGCGGCAATGCAAAGGCCGCCGTCTTGCCGGAACCCGTCTGAGCCTGACCAAGCACGTCCCGACCAGCCAGCAACAACGGAATCGTCGCAGCCTGAATCGGAGTCGGTTCGGTGTAGCCCAACTGAATCAATGACTGCAGCAAAGCCTTACCCAAACCCAGCTTCGCAAACTCCGGAGGCATCAGGGCCGAAACATCCACAACTCGAGGCACCACCGGCTCACTGACCACCGGAGCAGCGACTTGCGTCTCAGCAACCACTGGCTCAGCAACCACTGGCTCAGCAACCACTGGCTCAGCAACCACTGGCTCAGCAACCACTGGCTCAGCAACCACTGGCTCAGCAACCACTGGCTCAGTCTCAGCAACCAATGGCTCAGCAACCTCCGCTCGCTCCACCACTTGTGCCAACTCCGCAGACACCACGTCCGCCGTTAATGGCTCCGATTCCACCTGCACAGACTCCGTCACCCGGTTATCCGCGGAAACTTCCTGCGCCGCTGCCAATTGTTCTTCGTGTTCCAGAGTCATCCGCTGCTGCCAATCTGCCTGTCAGTATGAAACCCGCACCACTTCACCACCAGAATCCGCACACCCTGCACTCAACGATCTCGCGACGGTCGACGCCCGCCGGAAGATTCACTCGGACCACCGAAAATCCCCGTTCCAAACTCGTCGGCCCCCGCAGCTCCTCGACCTCGCGAACGCTCGCCCTCAACACCTCGCGATCGAGACTCACCCGAACCCGCCGGTCGACCACCCTGTCGCGCATCGGTACGTCGCTCCGTACGACGCTCAGGTCGCTCAGCAGGACGACGTTCACCCCGCTGCTCGCCACGACCTTCAGTTCGCTGCTCCGCACCCGACTCGGACGTCCGAACGGGTCGGCGAGCAGGTCGTGGCTCAGTCCGCTGACTGACTCCGCCCTCAGGCCTTCGCGCTGGGCCCCGCTCGCTGGATCGCTCAGACCTTCCCTCCGGCTTCCGCTCAGGACGCCGCTGGTCCGCATCACGCTGGCGACGACGCTCCTCATGCCCCCGAAATCGCCAGCGATCCTCCGCCGATTCGCCCGCAACGCGGTCACCCGCAATACGCTGCTCACCACGTCGCTCACCACGACCTGATCGCTCGCTTCCCTCACCACGATCGTCCGACAACGTCGCGGACTCGGAAAGATCAAAATCCGCCAGGGACAACTGCCGTATCGAAAAACCGATCAGCTTCTCAATACTCCGCAACATCCGTCGCTCTTCCGGATCGCACAACGACACCGCCTCACCCACCGCACCCGCTCGACCGGACCTGCCGATCCGGTGCACGTAGGTTTCCTCCTCCGTCGGCATGTCGTAATTGAAAACGTGCGATACCTGGTCCACGTCGATTCCTCGAGCCGCAATGTCAGTGGCCACCAGAATCGGAGGCCTCTTGCCACGAAACTCCTCCAGCGTCCGCTGGCGACGGTTCTGACTCTTGTTCGCATGAATCGCAGCCGCCGTCAGACCGGCCTTCGTCAGCTGCCGCACAATCCGGTCCGCACCATGCTTCGTGCGACTGAAGACAATTGCACGCTGTGGCACGAGTCGGTTCAGCAGCTGCACCAGCAATGCCGTTTTCTGTTTCTGCGGCACAATGCACACACTCTGTTCCACCAGCTCTGTCGTCTTCTGCTTCGGCTCAATCGAAATGTTCACAGGATCCCGCAGAATCGTCGCCGCCAGCTCACGGATCTCAGGACGCATCGTGGCGGAAAATAACAGCGTCTGACGCTGCTTCGGAATCCGCTGCAGTACCCGCCGAATCGCCGGCAGAAAACCCATATCCAGCATCCGATCCGCTTCGTCCAGCACCAGCACCTGCAAGGACTCCATGCTGGCGCAACCCTGCTGCATCAGATCCAGCAGTCGCCCCGGAGTCGCCACGACGATATCAGCGCCGTCCCGCAGTGCCCGAATCTGCGGCTGCATCCCCACACCACCATAAACCACCGCAGAACGCACAGCCGCGAAGGCACCATAACCACGGAAACTTTC
>CAITYU010000304.1 GCA_903896675.1 uncultured Planctomycetaceae bacterium | reverse complement strand
CACTGACCACTGACCACTGACCACTGACCACTGACCACTGACCACTGACCACTGACCACTGACCACTGAAAACTGAAAACTGAAAACTGAAAACTGAAAACTGAAAACTGAAAACTGAAAACTGAAAACTGAAAACTGACCACCGAAAACTGTCCCCCGGCCGGGTGGGGGTGCTCTTGACTTTCCCGGTTCCCGGGGGAAGACTGTGTTTTCCTGCCCCGATCGTTCCGTCCCCGCCTGCCTCAGGTAGTACCCCGCCATGACCGCCCCGATCAACGCCCGCTCCCGCCGCGTCACGCTGAAGTCCGCCGCGGCCTCCATCGCGCTGCCGTGGCTGGAATCAGGACGACTCCTGGGAGTTGAACCGACCGACCAGTCGGCCAAACGCTTCGCTTTCCTCTTTTTCGGCGATGGCATTCATCCGCCGGAATGGTGGTCCAAAGGCCGCGGGAATGATCTTGAACTCGGACCAGCCTTCGAATCGCTCAAAGCCCTGCAGCACAAAGTCAACTTCATTCATGGACTGCATCACCCGGAAGATGTGGTGGGTGGTCATGCCAAAGGCGCCGCCGGTATCCTGACGGGCATACGACCGCAGGGTGGCCGCGATGTGCAGGCTGCAATCAGTATGGACCAGGTGCTCGCCAGCCGCATCGGCGAGGCCACGGTGCTGCCCAGCCTCGTCCTCGCCTGCGAACGTCCGGTCAGCGGATTTCACGAATCCAGTTACTCCATGCTGTACGCATCGCACGTTTCATGGAGCTCACCGGTGTCACCGGTTCCGGCAGAAATGCATCCCGCACTGGCGTTCGACAGCCTGTTCGAAAATCAAAGCAATCGGACTCATCTCAGCGTACTGGATCTGGTCACGGAGCAGTTGAAGCAGGTGTCCGGCAAAGTGTCACACGCTGACCGCGCTCGCATTGATGAGTACACGACGTCAGTGCGTGAGGTCGAGCAGCGGCTGTCGCGGATGCAGGCACAGGATCGCGACGAACAGACACCTTCCCACGGCAACTGGCAGCGGCCACCGGCCGGAGTTCCCAGTCGACTGGATGAGCACGTACGACTGATGCTGGACATCGTCGCTCTGGCATTTCAGGCTGATCGGACTCGAATTGCCACGCTGCTGCTCACCAACAACCTGTCGGGACAGGTCTACCCATTCCTGGGCCTCAAGGTCGACCACCACAACTACTCGCACAACTGGGACGGACAGGAATTCGCAAAGATCACCAGATTCTGGGTCGAACAGTACTCCACACTGCTGCAGAAGCTTGACAGTATGCAGGAGGGTGATGGCACGGTCCTGGATCATTCCTGCATCATGCTGGCAAACGAGCAGTGGACGGCTCACAGTGCCCCCAAAATTCCACTGCTGCTGGCTGGTGGTCTGAACGGAGGACTGACAACCGGTCGTTCGCTGGACTATGAACATGCCAAAGAACGCCGTATGTCGTCGCTGCTGCTGACCGTGATGGATCGCATGGGCGTCGCGCTGCCGGAATTTGGAAACTCCAGCGTTCAGCTGCCCGAGCTTTAGCAGCCAGTCCATCGGACCGCAATCGATCGTCATTTTCTCGGCTGCATCCGGCCTCCGTTCCCCCAGCAGGTTTCCGTCATGGTCGCCGCAACCGCCAGCCACTTATGGTCCCGTGGTTTCCTGTTGCTGACCGCGCTGATCCTTGCCGGTCTCAATGGCAGCGTCACCGCGCAGCAGATCCCGGCCTGCCCGGTCAATCTCGGTTCCGCGCCCCACGAAACCTGGTTCGCTCGGGAAGTCTGGGCGAAAGTCGGACGCCTGAAATGTCTGCGGTGTCATCAGGCCGGTGGCGATGCGGCCGAGTCCACCTTCATTCTGCTTGACCCTGCCGCATCACTCAGCGCAGCCCCCCATGCGGTTCTGCAGCACAACATGGCAGCTTTCACAAACGCCGCCCGATTGCAGGCTGATGGCCAGTTCCTGTTGCTGCAGAAACCTCTCGGACGGCTGGACCATGGTGGTGGTGCCGTGCTGCAGTCGGATTCAACGGCGTGGAACATCCTCGCCGAGTTCCAGCGCCGCGTGCAACCGTCTCCCGCTGCTCCGCAGCCCGGCGACACAACTGCAGCCGTCACTCCTGCTGAGCCTGCCCCGTTCTTCGCGGGAGTCGATCTGGCGGATGATCAGCAGTTGCTCAGGCGCGCCGCGTTGTCATTGGTGGGGCGTCTGCCAACGCCAGCCGAGCAGCAGCAGGTGGCAACCGGTGGTCGCAGTGCACTGTCTGAGATTCTGATGCAGTTGCAGCACGAGGAACCGTACTTTGTGCGACTGCGCGAAGCGTTCAATGATATTTTTCTGGTGCTGGGCATCGACGGCAATCCGGACTCCACCGTACTGTCCTACGAACATTTCGAAAAGACTCGTTTGTGGTATCAGCAGCATGACCTGTCGCATATTGCTGATGAACAGGAGCGACGGCAGGCCGGTTACAAACTGGCAAATGAGTATCGGCAGGCACTGCTTGAAGAACCACTGCGGCTGATCGAGCACATCGTTCGAAATGACCGACCATTTTCGGAGATCCTGACGGCCGATTACATCATGGTCTCGGCGTATTCCGCCCGCGGTTACGGGGTCTATGACCAGTTGAAGTCGCAGTTCCGGAATCCCGCGGACCCACTGGAGTTTCTGCCGGTGCGGCTGGCAGCCCTCGTGGGCCGTAACGCCTCAGAGAATCAGGAATCGGCCACCGGCTTTTATCCGCATGCGGGGCTGCTCAGCACATTCCAGTATCTCAGTCGTTACCCCACGACTGAAACCAATCGCAATCGTCTGCGAGCCCGCATGTTTTACCTGCATTTTCTGGGTGTTGACGTGCTGGAGCTGGCGGCTCGCGGTTCAGATGCTGCGGCGGCGACAGCCGCTTTCCCGATACCCACCATGCAGGCCGGCGAGTGTGTGGTATGTCACAAAACGCTGGATCCGGTGGCCGGGCTGTTCCAGGATTACTGGCGATTCGATGCCAATTTCAGCATTTACGGACGGCGCAAGGAGGGTTGGTTTGAAGACATGTTTCCGGCCGGCTTTGAAGGTCAGGCGTTGCCGGAACAGGATCGCTGGCGCTCGTTGCAGTGGCTGGGCGAACGCACTGTGCGTGATCCGCGATTTGCTCGCACCATGGCCGGGCACGCATGGCAGTTGCTGACGGGGCGACGTCCACTGCAGCCCCCGCAGGATATCGACGATCCGCTGTTTTCGGCAAAGCAGCGAGCCTGGGAGCAACAGCAGTGCGAGCTGGACGCTGTGGCCCGTCGCTTCACTGACGAAGGGATGAATTTTCGTGGCCTGATACGCGACTGGGTACTGAGTGATTTCTATCGTGCTCACAGCCTGCAGGCGACCGCTGCCACCGACGAGCGTCTGGCGGAGCTGGCCGAAATCGGAGTGGTGCGGATGCTTTCGCCGGAACAGCTTGAACGAAAGGTGCAGGCCGTGTTCGGGCAACCCTGGGGTCGGCTGAATGAGCAGACGGCGATGCTTTACGGCGGCATAGACTCGAAGGAAGTCACCGAGCGTGCCACGGATCCGAGCGGTGCGATGGGTGCGATCCAGCGGACACTGTCCAACGATGTGGCCTGCCGCAACACGGCACTCGATTTCAGCCGACCGCCTGCCGAACGATTGCTGTTCCCGCACGTCGAACCCACCGTGATCCCCGGCAGCTCGGCGGAAGCCGATCTGCAGATTCGCCGGACGATTGTCCATCTGCATCAGCGACTTCTGGGGCGTACCGACGAATTGAATTCCGCAGAAGTGGAGCGGACTTTTCAATTGTTTGCGGATGTCGTCTCCGATGCTGCAGCCAGCGGGCGTTTTGAACCTCAGGAAACGTGGCACTGTCGCCAGGGACTGCTGAGGCCGGTGCCCGATCCCCACTATACCGTTCGTGCGTGGCGAGCAGTGATTACCTATCTGCTGCGGCAGCCCGAGTTCCTTTACGAATAGGTCCTGACGATGCGGCGAAATTTCCTGAAGTACTGCACCGCAGCCGGTCTTGGCCTCGCAGCCCCAGTGTCTGATTCGTGGCAACTGGCCGCAGACGAACGTCGCGAGTTGCCGCCGCACGAAGGTCTCTGCTACATCGTCCTCAATGCATCCGGAGGCTGGGACACCACGAT
>CAITYU010000303.1 GCA_903896675.1 uncultured Planctomycetaceae bacterium | reverse complement strand
GTCGGCATCAATTGCGTCAATAACGTGGTGGACGTCACCAACTACGTGATGCTGGAATGTGGTCAGCCGCTGCACGCCTTTGACTTTGACCGTCTGCAGGGTGGTCGCATTGTCGTTCGCCGCGCCAGTGCATCAGAAAAGATTCGGGCCATCGATCAGCGCGACTATCAGTTGTCGGATCAGATGTGTGTCATCGCAGATGCTCGACGTCCCGTGGCAGTCGCCGGGGTAATGGGCGGACTGGACACGGAAATCTCTGCCGGCACTGTGAACGTACTGGTCGAAGCCGCCGCCTTTTCATCAATGTCTGTCCGCGCCACCGCGCGCAGCCTGCGACTTCACAGTCCGTCATCATATCGGTTCGAACGAAAGGTCGATCGCAGTCGGCTCGACTGGGCTTCCCGTCGCTGCTGTGAGCTGATCCTGCAGACGGCCGGGGGCACGCTGCTGCAGGGGTCTGTCGTCGCCGGTTCCACCGATGACGGCCAGCGCTCACCCGTAACGTTGCGATTCGCCCGCATCAGCGGACTGCTGGGAATTGATATTCCGCCCGCCGTGTGCGGCAGTATCCTGCAGCAGCTGGGACTGCAGCTGCTGCAAAGCAGCGACACGGAAGTTGTTGTCCGGCCCCCGTCGTGGCGCGCAGACCTGACTCGCGAATGCGATCTGATCGAAGAGATTGCGCGGATTCACGGCTACGAACACATTCCCACCGATGCACCGCTGCCCGTGGTCGCAGCTACCAGAACACTGCGGGAAAAAGTCCTCGATACAGTTCGCGCCCAGCTCGTCGCAGCCGGACTCTACGAAGCTCTGACACTGTCCTTCGTCAGTGAATCGCAGCGCACCATGTTTCAGGCTGCCGGTCCCCGCAGCCCTGTCGCTGTCAGCCACTCCAGCCGCAGCCACGAAAATCAGTTGCGGCAAAGCCTGATTCCCAGCCTGCTGCAGTGCCGCAGACAAAACGAACGACACGGCACACTGAACGCCGAACTGTTTGAAATTGCCCGCGTTTATCTGTCGGCCGGTCAGGGGCAGCCGGAATCGCAGGCGGAACCGCTCACCGTCAGCCTCGTCGCCGGACGCTCCTTCGCACAGCTTCTCGGGATCGTCGAAAACCTCCTGCACGCACTCGCCCCCCACGCTGTGCTGGCAGCCAGCCCGCTGGATCGCCCCGAGTTTCTGGCGGGACGCGGTGCGGAACTGCGGGTCGGAGAGCTTACGCTCGGCTGCATCGGCGAACTGTCGCGATCACTGCTGGACGCCAGCGAACTGCAGGACGGAGCTGCAGTGGCCGAACTGCGAATTCCCGTACTGGAAACACTTTTCCAGCCGGCACGCAGCTTCACTCCGCTGCCGCGATTCCCCGTCGTTTCCCGGGACCTCAACTTCGTACTGCCGGAAACCATCTCGTGGGCGCAGCTGGTCTCTGCCGTTCGCAGCAGTGCCGGACCACTGCTGCACGAAGTCTCCTTCAGCGGGCAGTACCGCGGCAAACAGATTGCGGCGGATCACAAATCCTATGTTGTCACCTGTCGCTTCCTCGCATCCGATCGTACCCTGACAGCCGATGAAGTGGACGCTGCCGTGCACGGAATCATCGTCGCCTGCCAGACACAGCTCTCCGCCACACTCCGCGCCTGATCGCGTTCAAGAACCAATTCGACTGTGGAAACATGAAACGAGTCCTGCTGAAATCCAAAATCCACCGCGCTACCGTGACTGATGCCAGCCTGCATTACGAAGGCAGTGTCACCATCGATCCGCTGCTGATGGATGCCGTCAATATTGTGCAGTGGGAGCAGGTGGATATTTACGACATCAACAACGGCAGCCGACTGACCACCTACGCCATCGCCGGTCAGCCAGGTTCCGGAGTCATCTGTCTGAACGGTGCTGCTGCACGGCTGGTGCAGGTCGGTGACCTGGTCATCATCTGCAGCTATGCCGAATTCAGCGAAGACGAAGTCAGCACTCACCAGCCCCGCATCGTGCTCGTGGATGCTCAGAATCGCATTGTCCGTTCCTGCGATACCTGATCACGGCTCCCGGGAAGCTTATTGCTGCGGATCTGCTGCCTTCCCGGACCCTGTCGATTCCTGAAACCAGCGCTGACCATAATCATTGCCGAATTCGCGATACATCGCATGGATGTGCTCAGCCGGAACTCCGCCCATGGCCTGCGGAGCATACTCAAGGAATACAACCGGCCCCTGGACCCGATAGCTTGATGCTCCGTCGGCCGTCAGTGGCCCACGCCACGAAAACCACGTCTCGTCCAGGCCCCGCTCCAGCTCAGTACGACGCTCCCGGGCGTCTTCCTCATTCAGCAGATTCACTCGCAGCATCACAAGCGACAGCAGCTGCTGTCGCTGCTCCGCCGTCAGATCGGCTCCGCGGATGCCCTCGGGGCGCGGCACCACGCCGTCTTTGCCGGGGCCCAGCAGCATGTCACCAAATCGCCCGCCCAGCACTGCCCGACTACGCTGCTCGGCCGTCAGTGACTGCACAAATGCCGCCGCCGCCGCAATCTCCTCCGACATCTGAGATACCTGACGATCGCCGGCCCGATAATGCATCGGCTGACCTCCCGTCAGAGTCGGCCCCAGAGT
>CAITYU010000302.1 GCA_903896675.1 uncultured Planctomycetaceae bacterium | reverse complement strand
GCCCAGGCTACGGTTTTTGTCCCTGGCGTCATTCCTGCTCGGCCCCATCACTTAAAAACACTGGTGATTTCAAGAGTGACGAGAAGTTCGTGCCCGGGCTAAAGCCCAGGCTACGACTTTTGCCCGTGGAGTCCGCCCTGACCGGGTGCGGGGCGTGCAGCGGGGCACGATCGCGAGTGGTCGGTGTGCTGCGGTCTGTCGGTCGTCCGGGAGCCGTTCGTGGAGTGTTGACCGGCAGCGAAGTTCTGCGGGATTCGTCTCCGTATTCTCGCAGATTCCACTTGATCTAGTGCCGTATTGAACTGTACCCATGGGTACCGTACTTTAAAATAACCTTAAATTACTTTTGCAGCAGTGTCTGACTGCCTTCGAGGTACGCATGGTCATCGGCATCATTCCGCGCGTTGATTACGCCTTCAAGAAGCTGCTCGGCAATGAACACCACACTCGGATTACCATTCATTTTCTCAACGCAGTCCATCGACGAGCACGGACGGCAGTTGAACATCGAAGTCCGGATTTCGATGCCTTCCGGAATGGATCAAAGGCTGCCTTACTACACCAGTCGAGCTTATGTGGAACAACTGAAGGAAGGGCAGAATTATCACGAACTGCGCCCTTCCATCTTCAGGTCACGGCTGAAACGCCGTAGAGCGCAAGTCCGATGGAGCGTTGGGCGTAGTTTCTTCGTCACGCAGATGCACTGACAGCCGAACAGGTGAATCGACTGTTTCCCGACCAGGTATTTACTGAAGTCGCCGGAGTCCTCGAGATGATTGCTCAGTCACCTGAAGAACTCATCGAATACAACGCGCGACTGAAGGCGCAGCGCGACGAATTCGCGCGACTCCTGTGTGCCCAGCAGCAGGGACTTGATATCGGCAGATCAGAGGGCATTGAACTCGGCAGAACAGAGGGTCTCCAACTGGGCAGAGCGGAGGGGATCCAAAGAGGTATGTTGACGGGGCAGATCATCCTGCTGCAGAAGCTCCTGCAACTGCCCGTTTCGGCAGATCACCAGTTCGCTGCCTGCACCTTGCAGGAACTGGAACAACTTGCTGCAAGTCTGCAGCAGCAATTCGGCGTTGGCCGACCCTGAACCTCGACCCTCCATCGGCAATCCCGGCAAGTGCTGCGACTCGCCAACACTGCCAAAACGGCAGCCACCTGCCGCGAAAACAGGAATTTCCTGCATGTGATCGCATATTCCTGGTCCGGAAATGACGATCTCATCTCGTGTAATCCTTGGCACAATTCCGTGTTTTGCCACTTGCCCCTTGAACGCCCTGCAACTCTGGATTACACATACCCGAGACTATCAATCCACCGCTGGTGCCTGGACTCCGGCGGTCCCGCCTGAATCTCCTGCCCGACTCTCCTTGTTTTCCGCACTGCTGGCCGTCTTTTGACAGCAGCGGGACGAATCCTTCCTGAAGTTTACCTGCCAACATTTCAACTGCTGCCCATGAGTCATGGTTTTGCGGCGGTTGCTGTGTTTTCACTGGGATCCTGCCATGAGTTCACTGATCCAGCGTCCTGCGACGTTCCGTGAAGGACCGCGCCGCCTGCAGGCTCGCCAACTGGACGACGTGCAGCGAACATTTGTTCAGTCTGGATTGGCTGGTGTCTGCCGTGATTTCGGCTATGCCACCGATCTCGATGCACTCCGCGCAATTGCTCAGGCCGTGTCCCTGCCGGTGATTGACCTCAGTCGTGAGCAGCCGGCAAGTGACCTGCTGCAGGATTTCCCGGTGCGGCTGATTCATCGGCATGGCATTTTCCCTGTGTCGCGTTCGGAACAGACACTGCGAATTGTGCTTTCGAATCCGTTTGATGTGCAGGCGGCGGATGCTGTGGCTGAAGCCACGGGGCTGTTTGTCACGGTGTGCACAGCCATGCCAACCGAGGTGGCGGGGCTGATCAAGTTGCATCTTGGCGTGGGTGCTCAGACGCTTGACGGCCTGATGGCACAGGCGTCCGCAGACGACGAAGTGGAGCTGCCGGGCGACCTGTCCTTTGAGGATTCGGAAGCCGCCGCGATGGCTCAGCAGGCGTCCGTTGTTCGTCTTGTGAACGATATCCTGACGGAAGCCGTGACGGCGCGAGCCAGCGACATCCACATGGAAGCCCAGGCGGCCGGCATGAAGATTCGCTATCGGATCGACGGCGTGTTGCAGAACCAGCCTGTCCCTCCGGAACTGAATCGCTTTCAGGCCGCAATACTCAGTCGCCTCAAAATCATGGCTCGACTGAACATCGCGGAAAAGCGAGTGCCGCAGGACGGTCGCATCAAGCTGCGTGTTTCGGGTCGCGAGGTGGACATTCGCGTGTCAATCATTCCGATGCTGCACGGCGAAGGAGTGGTGATGCGAGTACTGGACAAGGATGCCATGAAGTTTTCTCTGTCCGGCGTCGGGATGGAGGAGGACACCTGCACGAAGTTTCGTGAGTTGATTCGGTTGCCGCACGGCATTGTGCTGGTGACCGGCCCGACGGGTTCCGGCAAGACCACCACGCTGTACAGTTCACTGGCAGAAATCCGCAGCGAGCGGAACAAGATTATCACGACGGAGGATCCGATTGAGTACCAGTTGGAGGGCATCAATCAGATTCAGGTAAATCACAAAGTGGGTCTGACATTTGCCGCCTGCCTCCGCAGTATTCTGAGGCATGACCCGGACGTTGTGCTGGTGGGCGAAATTCGAGACTTTGAAACGGCAGAGAACGCGGTGCAGGCCAGCCTGACGGGCCACATGGTCTTCAGTACTCTGCATACCAATGATGCGGCCGGCGCATTCATGCGACTTTCGGATATGGGTGTTGAACCATTTCTGATCAGCAGCACAGTCGAGGGCATCATGGCTCAGCGTCTGGTTCGGACGCTGTGTCGCCACTGTCGTGAGCCTTACATGCCATCAGCGGATGAAGTTCCGACGGATTTCCCGCTGTCCGACTACACTGCTCAATCGCCCATCTACCGTGCCACCGGGTGTCGTCACTGCCGCAACACCGGCTACTCCGGTCGACTCGGAATTTACGAGTTGCTGGTGACGAATGACGAGATTCGCCAACTGGCGGCCGAGAAGCGCGGCACGGCGGAAATTCGTCGCGCGGCAATGGCCTCCGGCATGAGAACTCTGCGGCAGGACGGCTGGCTGAAGGTGTCGCGGGGCCTGACCAGCATCGAAGAGGTGCTGCGTGTCACCAAGGCAGACTAAGGCTGCGTGTGGAGTGTATGCGATGCCTGAGTTTGCCTGGAAAGCTCGCACAATGTCCGGTCAGGACGTCTCCGGCGTGATCACAGCGGACTCGCGTCGGGATGTGCTCGCACTGCTGTCTCAGCGGGCGCTCAGCCCGCTCTCGGTCACACAGGCAAAAGCTCCGTTTCTGTCACTGAAGCTGCAGCGTGGCGTGCGTCCGGATGTGCTGGCCGCAACGCTGACTCAACTGGCCGATCTGCTGACGAACGGTGTTCCGCTGCTGCAGGCGCTGGACCTGCTCGCCCGCCAGGTGACCCATGAACACCTCAGGGAAGTGCTGCTGGACATTCGCGCCAGGGTGTCGGATGGACGCCAGCTGCCTGAGGCCATGTCAGCGCATCGCGACATTTTCAGTGATCTGACCCTGTCGATCGTGCGGGCGGGCACGGAGGGGGCCTTTCTCGAGGCGTCGCTGCAGCAGACCGCAGAATTTCTCGAGCGTCAGGAGGAGCTGCGGGCAAAGATCCGCGGTGCGATGGCGTATCCGATGTTTCTGGCCGGTGCGGGTTTCACAGTCACACTGGTGCTGATCGTGTTTTTTGTACCAAAGTTTTCCGAATTGTTTGCTCAACTGGAGCGCGAGGGTACGCTGCCGGTTCCCACGATTGCCCTACTGTGGCTCAGCGATTTTCTGGGGCGTTTCGGGCTGCTGGTTCTGCTGGCAGCCGCTGGTGCGGCAGTGCTGCTGCGACGCTGGGCCCGGTCAGAGCGCGGCAGGGAACTGCTGGATCGCACAAAAACCCGCGTCCCGATCTTCGGACCCATATCACTGAACAGTGCCGTCAGCAGGTTCTGCCGAATCCTGGGCACATTGCTGCGTAACGGAGTGCCCATGCTGAAGGCGCTGCAGATCAGCAGTGATTCGTCCGGCAATGTGGTTCTGGCCCGAGCCATTCGCACATCAGCGGAAAACATCTCTGCCGGCGAACCCCTGTCGACTCCGCTGGCCCGTTGTGGTCTGATTCCCCCGGGAATCATGGCGATGATCAGCATTGCGGAAGAAGCCAACAATCTGGAACGGGTACTGGGAAATGTTGCTGATGGAATTGATCGCAAGGTGGCTCGGCAGCTGGACACGATGGTCCGTCTGATTGAGCCGGCATTGCTGATGGTCATGGGCGGTGCAGTGCTGTTCGTGATTGTGGCCTTGCTGCTGCCGGTCTTCGAGATGAGTACTTCGATGAGTTGATGAAAGGAAAGAAACATGAAACGACAGACATTGACAACAGATGCCGTGCGTCGCGGTTTTACTCTGACTGAGCTATTGATCGTGATGGCGATTCTGGTGCTGCTGGTATCGCTCATTGGACCAAGGCTGCTGGGCAGCAAACAGAAGGCGGACGTCAACGCAGTCAGGACTCAGATTGGCATGTTCCAGTCAGCTCTGGAACGTTACGCGGTGGACATGAACAGGTTTCCCTCGACCGAAGAAGGACTGTCAGCACTGGTATCCAAACCGGGAGATGCGGGTGGTTCAGGATCTGCCAGCGGCGAATCCTCTGAAGCCGGTGGTGGCGATGCAACTGCGGCTGGTGCTGAAGGCGCCGGGGGTACGTGGGACGGCCCTTACCTGAAGACGGAAACTCTGCCAAAGGATCCATGGGGCAACAACTATGCCTACGAGTATCCGCCGACTCACAACAGGATTAATGTCCCCGACATCTGGTCCTGGGGTCCGGACGGACAGGAGAATACGGATGACGACATTGTAAGCTGGACTGGTGACGGTGCAGGCAGTGACACGGGCAAAGAATGATGCCGCAGCGTGCACAGGTTTCCGGTAAACCGCAGAGCAGATGCTGATGAAAGTTGTGTGCCCCGGACTGCGGGCGGCACACACCATGTGAGACGAACACTGTCTCATAGTCTGCAGCCGCAACTTTGAAAGGTGCTGCAGCAGGTGCGACAGCGGTAACGGTTCGGTATTTCAGGGAGGGCATGAGAGCGAGGACTGGACGGTTACGAACTGACGGGAATGATCATGTCGCGGCGTGGATATTCGCTGGTGGAACTGCTGATCGTGCTGGCTGTGCTGTCAGCACTGGCGGCGCTGGTGCAGCCTGCGATGCGGGGTGTGCTCGACAAAAGTCGCCTGACGGGTGCGGCAAAACAGGTGCAGGCGGCACTTGCCAAAACCAGGGCTCTGGCGATCCGCGAGGGTGTCTCGGTGTGGTTCCGTTTTGAACCGGGCGGTCAAACGTGGTGGATCGAAAAAGCGGCTGCGGTGCAGCCACTGAGCAGCGTGGAAAACGAACCGGAGCTGCCCGTTACCATGGCGGCGGAAACTGCGGGCCCGGCAGCGGGATCTGCGGTGGCAGCAGCGGTTGTACTGCGAAGTGATCGACTTCCGGAGGGCGTCACATTTCCGCCGGCCGATAATGGCTCGTCCGAACGTATTGTCTTCTCAGCCATCGGCCGCACTTCCAGTCGACGACTGCGTCTGTCCGGGCAGCGTCAGTTTGTCATCGACGTGGCAATTCGCGGACTGACGAGCATGGCCACGTGTACAACTCCATTCCGTCCGGGGACCACTGAAACGAACACCGTGGCTTCGGCTGCGGACTCAGAGGTGAAGGGATCTGTCAGCCAGACGACCGAACAGGTGTCGCCATGAGCCGTCGTCGAAGAATCAGCGGGAATCCGGGCGGATTTTCGCTGCTGGAAGTCATCATTGCAACGGCCATGCTGATGGGTGCTGCCGTGGTGTTATCGCGGCTGGCGGGCATGGGGCGTGAGCAGTCTCAGGCCGCAGAGACTCTGGATACCCTGCAGCGTCTCTGCGAGCAGACGCTGAACGAACTGCTGCTGGGATCACGACCCCTGGTGGCCAGCGAAGATCAGCCGCTGGTGCCACTGGACTCCACACTGGCACAGCCGGCAGAGCCGGTCATTCAGACAACAGTTGGCCCGTTCGCCGTACCTGTCGCCTCAGCCGGCTCGACAGCACCTCAGGCTGCTGGTGGAATTTCGGCAGCGGACGCCGTCGTAAGTTGGCGGTATTCGGTGCGTCTGCAACCGCAGGCGGCATTTCCCGGCATGTGGACGCTTAGTGTGGAGGTGGCTGAAGGTGACCAGCAACAGGCTCGTCGTCGCCGCTTCGTACTGACACGCTGGATTTCCGGTCCGGCTCCGGCAGGCGCCTTCGAGAATCCCTTCTGGCAGCGTTCTCCCGAGGAGACACTGCAGCCATGATACAGACACGCATGCAGCGACGCTTGCCTGCCGTCCGCAGCACGCCTGATCGCTCAGCATACACCCTCATCGAACTGCTGATTGCAGCCGTCCTGACTGCCACTCTGATGACAGTCATCTGGGGGCTGCTGTCGATGTACAACGCATGGCTGACAGCCGGGCGGGCGCAGTCCGAGGAGCGACAACTGAGACGCAGCCTGATGGCGCAATTGCAGGACGACCTGGAATCCGTGGCACGGCCGGATTCCGGACGTCAGGTACAGTTTCTGGAATCCGCAGCGGATGTTTCGGCCACGGATATCGAACCACTGCTCGACCAGTCGATGGAAGATCCTCTGGCACTGGCAATGGAACCGGAGCTGGAAGCACTGGATCTGCCTGTCTGGCTGCAGTCACTGGGCCTGCCGAATCAGTCGAGGGGGCTGCCGGAATACTCGCTGACAGGCACATCCACACTGCTGCGACTTGTGGTCCCGGCGGAAATGACGTCAGCACCGGATCACGGCATGCCTCCGGAACCTGCTGCTGCAAGCGGACCTGAAACGGCAGCCATTGCAGGCGATTTGCAGTTGCCTCCGCCGGAAACGACGACGACTTTAAGTGCGGCGACTGAGTCGACTCAAGAGGCCGTGGGGCCAGCTTCGCCTGCTGCGCAGACACCCATGGTGCGGATTATTCTGTGGCAGTTTCGTCCGTGGGGTTCCGCAAATGCGACCGCAGTTTCAGATTCTGCCGATCCTCAGTCAAGCCTGCCGGGCATGGGTCTGACTCGCCACGTCTGGGACGGGATGACTCTGCTGCAACTGGCACGCGAACAGAGCCTGAATGCCGGTCAATCAACAGCCGATCTGTCAGTGGAATCAGCGGCAGCCGATGTGCCACTGCAGGCGACCGCCCCTCTCGATGAAGAACGGATTCCCGAAGCCATGGCGGTGCAGTTTCAGTACTTTGATGGTCGTCGCTGGCAGTCTTCGTGGAACAGCAGTGCTCAGGGCGGATTGCCAGTGGCAGTGCGGCTGAGAATGTGGATGGTTTCCGCTGCAGCGGCCGAGCGACTGAATGCTCAGGTGCAGCAGAGCACCTCAGGCAGTGTGCCGGCAAGTGATGCCGCAGGCGGGCTGGTAACGGACGATTCGCTGGCAGCCAACCCGTCTCCGGAGCAGGCAGTCCCGATGGAACTGCTTGAGAGAACTCTGATTCTGCAGCCGATCACCGGTGCCATGCCGGGATTGTCGGAGTCGCTGGAAAGTCTGCCGGGGGTGCTGCCATGAGACGTGCTGGCAGCGTTTTTTGTCAGTGGCCTCGCCGGGGCGTCGTGCTGATTGTGGTGCTGGTACTGGTCGTGATGCTGTCCCTGGCGGGGTTCGGATTTCTGTCAGCAATGTCGACTGAGTATGAGGCAGTGCGTCTGCACGGTTCGTTGCTGCAGGCACGCCAGACAATGGTCTCGGCCGAGTCCCAGTTGCTGTGGCTGTCCGGTCAGCCGCGTCGACGTCGTGAGATACTGGGTGGACTGACAAACAACCCCAATCTGTTCTGCGGACGTTCGGTTGACGCCCCTGGGGCGCTTGGAACGGAAGCTGGGGGCACAGGTCTGTCTGCCGTTTCGTCCGAAGCGGGCTCGACAGCAATCGCTCAACTGCAATCCCAGGCCGTGCTGGCTGGGGAGGACGTCTGGCGATTTTCAGTCATTTCCGTGGATCGTCCCGTGGGCGGAGTTCCGGAATTGCGATTCGGGGTAACGACAGAATCAGCCAAACTGCATCTGGCAACTGTACTGCGCTGGGAACAGGCGAATCCGGGTGCCGGCCGACAGGCACTGCTGCGGCTGCCGGGCGTCACGGAGATCATTGCCGATTCACTGCTGGACTGGATGGATGCGGACGATGCCCCAAGGCCTCAGGGCGCGGAAACCGAGTATTATCAGGGGCTGGGACTGTCGATCCGTCCGGCCAACGCGGTGCCAGGCACACTGGAGCAGTTGCTGGCAGTGCGTGGCATCAGTGCCATGCTGCTTTTCGGTTCCGGGTCAGCCACCGCGACGACCGTGGCAGCACCGGGAAGCGGATCAGACGGGGCGGGCCCTGCAGCCAGTCCGGAGGGGGGCGAGGCGGTCCTGACTGTGCCGCAGCAGGAATTGTCAGCGGAGACATTCTCAACCGATTCTGCGGAGCTGCAGGTGGGAACCGCAGTCGGCACATTGCGGCCATTGAGTGAACTGCTGACGGTGTGGTCAGCCGAAAGATTGTCACAGCCGGATGGCACTATCCGGGTCAACGTCAATCAGTCCGATCTGAATGCAATTCGAGCAGGATTGCAGGGGCGAGTGTCGGAAACGGTGATCCAGTTTCTTGTGCTGGCACGCGTCTACGGTCTGACAGCAGCGGAACCAGCAGGGGTGATGGAACAGTCGGCTGACGGGGTCACATTGCCGGCAGGCGCTGTGGCAACAGCCGGGCTGCGTTCGCTGGGCGATCTGGTCGATGGCAGGGTGCTGGTTCCGGCTGCGGGAAATCGTCCATTGACGATGGTTCGTAGTCCCCTGCAATCGACTCAGGCCGATTCCGACCTGCTGTTCCGGCAGTTGACGGATGTGGCCTGTACCGAGCCAGGGCCGGTGATCAACGGACGGGTGAGCCTGCAGGAGGCTTCTGAAGAGGTCCTGCGTTGTCTGCCTGGCCTGACACCAGAGCAGGCAGCCGGGCTGGCAGCGCAAAGGACTCGATTACAGCCGTTTGAACGTCGCAGTCTGCTGTGGCCGGTCCGGGCAGGGGTCCTGACAGTGGAGCAGTGGCGAACAGTGTTGCCGGAACTCACCGATATCGGAGATGTGTTTCAGGCGGAACTTGTTGTGTTTCGTGCCGTGGGCGGGCCTGTGCTGCGTCGAAAACTGATTGTGGATGCTGCGTCAGGTGCTGCGAAGCGGGTATACTGGAGGGACGTGACGGCGGAGCAGTTGCCGTTTCCGCTGCCCAGCCTGTTGCCGCCACGGGATGGAACGCAACAGAATGGCAAGCCGGGGCCTGAAACACCTCTCGCTGGCGGACCGGGGACGGAGCTCCCTGGGTGACAGCACAGTAAAACACCGAAGAATTGTTGACAATGTGATGCGCGATGAACCACGAATGAACATGCAGAGGACAGCAGGCAGATTCCATTTGACGCTGTCGATTACTCCGGAGACTTTGTGATGGCTCGATTCCTCGCTGTGCGCTGGAATGGCCGGGCGCTGAGATTTGCGTGTGCGGACGCGGATCGGGGTGGCCGACTGAAAATCGTGGATGCCGGCCTGCGGCTGCCGGCAGATCCGCAGGCGGCCACTGCCGCACCGGATCTGCTGCGTCAGGTGGTGCAGGAAACAAAGTCTGAGAAGCAGCGACTGCTGATTCTGATTGGTCGTGGGGCTGTGGATTCGACCACCTTTGAAGTACCTCCGGCAACGCCGGACGAGCTGCCACTGCTGGTTCAGAATCTTGCTGTGCAGAATCTGCCGGGGCTCACCGAAGATTCGGCACTGGACTTCATCGCCTACCCGGCTCGTGCTGACGGCAGTCGCACTGTCAGTGCGCTGGCCATGATGACGGACGAACAGGCTCAGATCTTTGCCCTGCGTGCCCAGAGCGGTTGTCGCCGTACGGGCATCCTGGTGGCGCCGCATTGTCTGCGAGCATTTGGTGCTGTCCGCGACATCAGTGCTGTGGTCGTGGACAATTCCGCAGGCTGGGACGGTGAAACGCCAGTGGATACCACCCTGCTGGTGGCTCGCGGCGACGAGCAGGCGGATGTTCTGGTCTGCACGGATGCGCTGCCATTATTGTCACGCACAATTCGTCTGCCAAAGGGCATGCCGCAGTCGGAGGCCGCCCAGTTTCTGATTGGTGAAACTCAGAGAACGCTGATTTCTGCGGGTGGCCATCTGGCCCAGCGAACTCGTATTTCCCGCGTTGTTCTGATTGGTGCTGCTGAAGAGACTCAGGGGTTGGCCCAGACATTTGCTGATCACTACCAATGTGCAGTGGAACATGTTTCGGTTCTGGATCTGGCGGTGGATGTCGCGTCGAATTCGCTGGAGACGGTTCCGGATTCTGCTGATTATGCTCCGCTGCTGGGAGCAATCAGTGAAGCGGCGCGGGGAATTCGTCCGGCCATTGATTTCGCGGCGCCGCGCAAGCCACAGCCTCCGCGATCCAGTCGTGGTCGCTGGCTGACGGCGGCTGCCGGCATGCTGCTGCTGATCGGCGGTGGTGGTGCGTATGTCCAATCGCAGTTCAATGAAATTGATGCGGAGAATCAGCGACTGGCGGAACGGCTGCAGGAACTGAATGAGCTGGTCCGTGATACGGAACCCCGACGAGCCCTGGTTACAGCCATGACGACCTGGGAACGGAACCGTTTCAGCTGGCCCGATGAACTTCTGGAACTGACATCTCGCATCCCCGCTCGACCCGGAATCACCGTCCAGCAACTGAGTGTCTCAGCAGCCGGTCCAGGCACAAGTGTCGCTGCCTTCAGTGGCATCGGCAGGCCACCGGAACTCATTGCGCAGATGGAACGATCATTGCGGGACGAGCGTCACGACATCCGCATCCCCGGTATTCGGGAGCAACTGGTGGGGAAGGAACTGCAGGGCAGTTTTCAGGCCACACTCACCATTCGCAATGCCGGCCGGCCTGAGTCCTCGGCGAAGGCGAAGGTGCAGCCATGAAACTGACTCGGCAACAACTGCTGCTCGGTCTGCTGCTCCTGATCGGGGTCGTGCGTGTGGGTGACTGGGTGCTGCAGTCTCTGATTCAGGGGCCTCTGCAGGAACGTCAAGCGCGCACTGCCCAGTTGCAGAAGGACATTCGCAGCCGTGAAAAACAGCTGGCCGATCTGCGTGCAGCCGGCGGACGAATTGATGCGTGGCTGCGGCAGTCGCTTCCGGCTGATGCCGAAACAGCTCGTACCGCCTATCGCAGCTGGCTGTTGGGTCTGCTGCGAAAGACTCAGATGACTGATGCCGTTGTCGATTCCGGTTCTCCGGGAAGTCGTCGGCTGCGAAACGGTTCAGTGCTTTACCGTTCGCTGCCGTTCACACTGCGAGCACGCGGTTCGCTGCCGCAGTTCAACAACTTTCTGTTTCAGTTTACCCGGGCCGGTCTGCTGCACCAGATTACAAACTTCAGCCTGACGCCCGCAGCAGGCACTGCATTTTTTGATGTCGCCGTGTCCATCGATACGGTGCTGCTGCCTGCTCGCAGGGGAACCGAACTGAATTCTCAACCCGGAACTCTGCCTGCTCTGGCGACTGTCGCGGACTACGCTCCGATCGCTTCACAAAACATCTTTGCAGTCGGTCTGAATACCGTGGATCCAATGAAACATACGTTCGTGAGCGCCATCACCTTCAGCAACGGCCAGCCACTTGTCTGGATCACAGAACAACTGTCCGACAAAGTCACTCGTACCGGCCCCGGAGAATCCTTCAGTACGGCAGCGATGAGTGGATCCATTGTGGAGGTTCGTGCCCAGGAAGTGGTGGTGGAGAGCAGTGGTCGACGAATGCTGCTGTCGCTGGGCAGTCCACTGTCGGAAGCGAGGCCACTGCCCCCCTGAACTGTTGAAATGGTGCACGTGGATGACTGGAACTGAACCACAGACCAGACTGTTGTGGAGAGTCACCGAAGCGGCAGGCTGTTTAGTGATCGCCGGACTGCTGGGGACGGCCACAGGCGGCTGTGTTGCCCTGTTTCTGTGGCTGCTGCAAATGGTGACCATGGTGTTCTGGCAGTTTCCGCACCTGCTGTATCTGCTGCCCGTGGCAGGACTGATTTCCGGGCTGCTGTATCAGTGGGCGGGCCACGGCGTGGAACGTGGAAATCGGCTGATTTTTGAGCAGATTCGCAACCCGGATGGTCTCGTGCCACTGCGTATGGCTCCGCTGGTGCTCGCTGGAACCCTGCTGACTCATCTGTGCGGTGGTTCGGCGGGGCGCGAGGGTACGGCAGTGCAGATGGGGGGCAGCCTCGCAGGTGGTCTGGGACGCTGGCTGCGGTTTTCGGGGGCTCGACGACAGACACTGCTGCAAAGCGGTCTGGCGGGCGGCTTTGGTGCTGTCTTTGGAACCCCACTGGCCGGCATCGTCTATGCGTTCGAAGCGCCGCAAACTGACCGCTGGCGACTGCAGGCACTGGGCCCATGTGTGGTGGCAGCGATGCTGGGCCACCTGACGGCAACTGCCTGCGGGACGACTCATGCAACCTGCAGCATTGCCGACATCACCAACACCTCAGCAAGTGCGTGGCTGCAGATGCACGGACTTCTGCTGCTGGCGGGCGTGGCATTTGTCCTGACGGGGCGGCTGTATGTGAAAGCGTCTGAAAATGTGGGCAGGGTGCTGAATCACTGGATTCGACGCTCGTGGCTGAGACCTGTCTGTGGTGGACTGCTGCTGGTGCTGCTGGTCAGCATTACCGGGCAGACTGAGGCCCTGGGTCTGGGTGCCGACTGCAATCCGTGGCAGCCGCAGGCGACAAGTCTGGCCACAGTGTTCAACCCCGGTGGTTCAGGCTGGTCGAGCTGGTGGTGGAAACTGATCTTCACGGCATTGACGGTGGGCAGTGGTCTGCGTGGGGGGGAAGTGACGCCGCTGTTTTACATTGGCGCGACACTGGGCCACAGCCTGTCGCGACTGCTGCGTCTGCCGGTGGACCTGTTGTCGGGACTGGGCTTCGTCACGGTCTTCGGTGCGGCCCTGCGAGTTCCGGTGACATCGCTGGTGCTGGGGCTGGAGCTGTTCGGCTGGCGTGACGTGGAGCTGTGGACGGGGCTGATTGTGATGCAGGTGGCCCAGCGAGTTGCAGCGGGCTGGCGACGGAAACAGCAGAGGCGAGGTTTTTGAACGGCAGAATGGCTGAAACAGACATCGAAATGCAGCCCGGTAATTCCTGATGTCGCGGGAAGACCCGTAGCCTGGGCTTTAGCCCGGGCAACTGCTCCTTCCCGTCCCGGAAAACACTGGGGGTTCCAGACGCTAAACCACAACTGCACGCCCCAAGCCGACTTTTGTCCTCGCGTCATTCCTGCCCGCGATCCCCCTTCACCCCTTTCACCTCTCGCTCGTTGGTCTCGCGCGGCGGATGCAGGGCCGCGGAAGCCTGAAAATGCCCGAAACGCGGTAAAACGTGGCCCGGACAACAAAAACCCTGACGTACTGTCCGGCTTCGCAGCGTCTAAGGAACAGCAGGCGGGCGTTTCGCACAGCGTACAGACAATCCGGCTGACAGCAGAAAACTTCCAGACATGTCTCAGAAACCAGTGGAACATCAGCAGAACAGCAGCGGTCGTTGGCTCGCGATTCTGGCGATCACAGTTTTCGGCGTGGCTCTACTGGCCTCGCCGGTATTCATTCTGATATCGATTCCCGCGTTTCCGCAGCGGGCCCCACCCGCCGCAAACACAGCCGCATTGCCCGTCATCAACCTCCCGTCAGAAGAACTGCTGCGTGAGGCCCGCAGGATTCTGAAAGTGGCTCCGGGGGCGTCCGATGACCATCGCCGGCTTCAGACCGCGTTTATCGCAGCGTTAAAGGAACTGACCGCCGGTCCCGACGAACCGGACGCAGAATTGCTGCAGGTCGTCACAGATCTGTTCGTCAGTCTGCCGCGAAGTATCCGCAGCGTGATGGGTGACGTGGCCTTTAAAAACTCAACGGCTGCACTGCGCGAGGAGCTGTTAAAACTGCTGCTGAAGTGGATTCCTCGAAAACTTCTGACGGCGCAGCAACTGCTTCTGGTAAGTCAGGCTGCCGACGAAGTGGAACGCCTGTCGCTGATAAGTCCCTTAGCGAACAACGACGTACTGCCGGGTTCTGGCCAGGTATCAGCAGCTCAGTTGTTGCCTTTGGCTGAAAGTTGTCTGACACAATTGCGGCAGAATCTTGCCAATGCACGGGTTGCGGCACGGGGGCTCAGCCTGGATTCAGAACTGACCATGATGCAGGACGTCACATGCAGGCTTATTGCGATCCCAGACCTTCCGGCAGCGGATCGGCAGCGTGTAAGTGAGACCATGCAGATGCTGGCTGAACAAGTGAGACAGATCAAATCGCAGCCGGAACCTTCACCGCGTCGTTCCCGAACCTCAATCAGACGGCGCCGACGTTGAATTGCCAGATGCACTGGCGCAATCGTGCTCCAGGCGGCAGGTTCCGGTGGCGGGTGGGTTTGCCACGCCACTGTGACACCGACGGGACCAGCCGGACCGATAATTCGCAAACGTGAAAAACAGCCCGCCGGACTGGGCAGCCCCATGAATTCTCTAAAATGTTCACCGGGAGCACACGCATCCGGCAACTGAATCAGCAGACGTGGCCACCTGCGCGGTCGGCCGGAACATGACAGCTGGCCGGAATTTTCAGGGCAGCCTCAGCGATACAGGAGAAGTTCGATGTCATTGAAACGAGTTTCATTGCTGGCCTGCGTGCTGGCGGCGGGAATACTGGGATTTGTGTCAGTGGGTTCAACCAGCGCAGTGAAGGCAGCGGGGGGGCTGCCGGCGGACGAGGCTCCGGCTCCCGCCGAACTGGCTCGTGCACAGGAGCTTTCGACGGCATTTCGCTGGGTTTCGAAGCGAACTTTGCCCGCAATCGTCTCCATTCGCAGTGTCCGCAGGATGACTCAGCAGCAGCAGACCATGGTCGATCCCTTTGAAGGTTCACCGTTCGGTCGTCAGTTCGGCGGGACTCCGCTTGACGACCTGTTCGGTGACCTGCGTGAGCGGATGCGTCAGCAGCAGGGGCAGGGCGGAGGATCGCCTGGAATTGCCACCGGTGAAGGTTCCGGGTTCATTATTGATGCCAAAGGCGTCGTGATGACCAATGCGCATGTGGTCCGCGGCGCGGACGAAGTCATCGTATCGCTGGCAGACGGCACGGATTACAAGGCCACGGATGTACGCTCGGATGATTTCGCTGATGTGGCCGTTGTGCGGATCAAGCCGGACAAGGCGCTGCCGACGATTCCGCTGGGTGACGATGCGCAGGTGGAAATCGGCGACTGGGTACTGGCCTTTGGCAGCCCGTTCGGGCTCGACAGCACGGTGACTCAGGGCATCATCAGTGCCAAATCACGCGGCCTTAAGAACCTGCCTTCCCGACAGGAATTCCTGCAGACGGATGCTGCCATCAATCCCGGAAACAGCGGTGGACCGCTGGTGAACATGCGGGGTGAAGTGATCGGGATCAACACCGCCATCGAAACTCGCAGCGGCGGCTACGACGGCATTGGTTTTGCCGTCCCGGTCAGCCTGGCGCGCTGGGTAGGCGACCAGTTGCTGACTGATGGCAAAGTTCGGCGGGCTTATCTGGGTGTGACTCCGGAGGACCTTAACACCGAACTGGTCGGTGCTTTGGAACTTGGCAGTCGCCGCGGTGTCGTTGTGGCTGAAGTACGAAAGAACTCACCGGCGGATAAAGCCGGGGTGAAGGTGCAGGATGTGATCGTGCGGCTGAACGACCGCGAAATCACTTCACGGCAGCAACTGATTGCAATTGCCGAGCGATTGAAGATTGGAGAATCCTACGGCCTCGTGGTAATGCGAGACGGCAAAGAGGTGTCACTGGACGTGACAGCGGCCGAGTTCCCGCAGGAAGTGGCGCAGGCGGACAGCAGCGAAGTGGGTGAACTGGGAGTTCAGGTGCAGCCACTCACTGCGGAGCTGGCTGAGCAACTGGAGATCGAAGGCGACGGTGGTCTGGTGGTAACCAACGTCAGCCGCAACAGCATCGGAGCTCGCATTGGCCTGCGACCCGGTTGCGTCCTGGTGCGAGTCGGCAAGACGGACCTGAAGACTCTGGAGGACCTGCAGCAGGGTCTGGCGGCGGCGAAGGAACGTGGCCAGCTGGTCCTGCTGGTACGGACGCCGAATGGGACGCAGTTGGTCAGTGTGCCGTTCAACTGAGCATCGGCACGGCGCAGAGCCATCGGTGCATGGCTATATTTCTGTCAGCAAAACGCAGACGGCAAGGCCCTGTAACGCTGCCATCGCCCCCCCTGGGTTTGCTCCAGACCCAAGGGGGGCTTTTTCGTCATCGCTGAAGGCAGTGAGCACCTCACAGGCCGCACCTGTGCGAAATGGGACATGCCAGCGGAGAATGAAGACCCAGCCTGCAAACTCAGAATTTGCGCAGAATGTCCCGAGAAGCTGCCGGACCCACCGGCGGCGTTCCGGTCTCCGTTGAACTCCCGCTAAAACACTCAGATTTGCATCAATCAGGCCGCAATTCCGATGGCTCGGGCAAGGCCCGGAACGGCAATCACTGCGAACCTCCTGAAATTTCAGTGGCCAGACAGCCCACGCCGCATAAAACGTTCACATCGTTCACTGCCGGTGCTATTTGATTCCGGCAGACCTGGGAATCTGTGATTCTGTTTTGCCCTCCGGAGGCCTGCATGCGATTGCTGTCGCTGGCGATGATGGTTTTAAGCCTTGTGTGTGGTGTCAGCGTTGCAACTGACCGAGAGCAGTGGGTGCAGTGGCGAGGAAATGCTCGCAATTGCGAAGTTTCCAGGCCTGTGGAGTGGCCGTCATCGCTGAAGCCCGAAACTCTGAAGGAACTGTATCGGGTGCCGCTGGGCCCCAGCTATTCGGGCCCGATTGTGGCGGCGGACCGAGTCTTTGTGACTGAGACTGTAGACAAGAAAAAAGAGGTCACTCGGGCCCTGGAACGGGACACAGGCAAGGAACTCTGGCAGGTGGAGTGGGAAGGTGCGATGTCGGTTCCGTTTTTTGCGGCATCGAACGGCAGCTGGATTCGGGCCACCCCTGTGTACGACGGCAAGCGACTGTACGTCCCGGGAATGCTGGATGTGCTGGTCACTCTGGACGCTGCGACCGGCAAGGAACTCTGGCGGGCGGATTTCCGTGAGATGTTCAGCACTGTGGGCCAGACCTTTGGCTTTGTGTGTTCTCCACTGGTGGACGAGGGGTTTGTCTACGTGCAGACCTCCGGAGGCCTGGTGAAGCTGAATTGCGAAACCGGCGAACTGGCGTGGCGTGGCCTGAAGGAGCAGGGCGGAATGATGGGTGGAGCTTTCTCTTCCCCGGTCCTCGCGACTCTGGCTGGGGTTCGTCAGATCGTGGTACAGACGCGAGCCAAACTGTGTGGAGTGGATCTGGCGACGGGCGCTGACCTCTGGTCGGTAGCGATTCCGTCATTCCGCGACATGAACATCCTGACCCCCACAATCATCGGCGACCGCATTTTCACCAGTTGCTATGGTGGTGGCGCGTTGATGTACGAAGTCACTAAGGGCGAATCTGGTCTGCAGATTGCCGAAGTCTGGAAGAACAAGACCGAAGCCTACATGAGTTCTCCGGTCGTGATCGACGGTCGCATTTACCTGCACCTCCGCAATCAGCGGTTCTGCTGTCTGGATCCGGCGAACGGGGAATCGCTCTGGCGAACGACTCCGTTCGGCAAATACTGGAGCATGGCTGTGAACGGCAAACGCGTGCTGGCACTGGATGAAGCCGGCGATCTCATTCTGTTTGAAGCAGATCCTGCTGAGTACAAGGAGATCGACAAGGTGCACGTGACCGACGCCACGGCATGGGCACACATCGCCATTGCCGACGGGCAGGTTTTTGTCAGAGCCCTTGACAGTCTGATCGTGTATCGCTGGCAGTGAGACATTGTGTGAGCAGAAATTGACCGCGAGCCGGGCACAACGTTCCCGGCTCGCTCCATTCCGGGTGTACGGCACTTGCTTAAACCAAACGCACTCGGCGGTCTGGCGATGGCAACCGAGCAGGTGTCGACCGCCCGGGCATGCCTGCGGTCTTTCTGCCGCCCACTCCGCAATGCCCCACCCCGCACTGTCCGACGCTCAGAGTGACCGAAGACTGTCGTACCAGGAACTGCGAACCGTCATGGTTCCGGACGGTGGCGCAGAACTTCGGCTCGGAAATCGCCGAGGCTGTGCCAGACAGCGGGTCGTCCCAACTCGACATCGGCGATCACCACATCGCCCTGCTGCTCAGCCTTTGCAAGGATTCGACCGTCCCTGCCGAAGACTCCGGTGATCATCCAGTTGGATTTTGGATCCGTGTATGTGCTGCTGACCACGACCGTGTGATTTTCACAGGCGCGAGCCGCTGCCAGCAGGGGGTTGCAGCCCCAGACAGGGAAGGCGATGACTTCGGCCCCATTGCGACTGAGACCGCGAGCCACCTCGGGGAAAAATCCGTCATAACACACCATCATCCCCAGCCGGCCGAAGCGCGTTTCGAACACCGGATACGCATTGCCGGGCGTAATCCCGGCATCAATCTCAGTCCTCGGCAGTGCCACTTTGCGGTACTTGCCAGCAAGCTGGCCGTCAGGCCCCAGCAGCACGGCCACGTTGTAAACCTTGTGCTGATCCCGCTCCAGCAGACCGGCGACAATGTACAGATTGTGCTGTTTTGCCAGTGTCCCAAAGTATTCTGTCGAAGGCCCCGGAACCGGCTCCGCACAATCTTCAGGCGGCTTGCCCGCATTGTACCATGTCAGCGTTTCTCCCAGTACCACCAGATCCGCCTGCAGAGTGGCCGCCTTTTCCACCAGCGGTGCAAACAGACGGCATTTGTCGGCGTTTGTTTGCCCTGCGGCGGGTGCATAGTGAACTGCTGCCACGCGGACTTTCCGCGCGGGTGGCGGATCCACAGGAATCAACTGCACTGCCGACCAGTCGACGGTCGCATCCGCGGCCCAGCGGAACGAAAGCTCGATTTCAGCCTGAGTGGTGGCCTCAGGGCAGCGGAATACGCCGAGGGTCCGCACCCAGTCGCCACTCACCTCATCATCACCAGGATACTCCGGCTCCGCACGCGGCCGTTCGCCCTCGCGGTAGGTTGTCTGAGCTGGAAAGTCGTGCAGCGGAGCATTGCCAGCGGCATCCTTCCAGAAGATGCGTGCTACCGCTGTCTGCCTTGGAACGGCAGCTCCGCGGACTCGCCGCCACGCCGAGAATTGGTACCAGCGACCACCCTGGACCGCCACCGAGCGTTTCCACCAGCCATGCAGTCCGTCACGCTGATCTGCCGTGGCCGAGAGTATCGCTGCGTCCGCAGGACCGCCTGACGGGCTGCTGGAGAACTTTGGCAGCAGCTCGTCGCGAGGGCCACCCGTCGTCCACAATGTCGGCAGCTGGCTGAGCGTTGGCTCATCCGCAGGATAACAGGTGCTGCAGACAACGGTCATCAGCCAGAGGCAGACGGTGAACACGATTGGGCAGTGCAGCATGAGATTCCTCGCAGCGAATACGTCAGAGCAGAACCGATGCAATGCTGATGCCAGGGACAAAACCCGTAGCCTGGGGTTTAGCCCGGGAAACTTACGCGCCCCACCACCCCAAAAACACCGCGTTTTTCCACCAAAGGAGGTCCGTCTCACACTCCCATTCGACTTTTGTCCCCCGCGTCAATGCTGGATTGTGACTACTGTGGCAGTCGACAGCAGTGCGGGCTGCAGGGACCGGCTTCCGGAGGCGGGCAGGCTGACGTCATCGGCAGACTGGAACTGCCCCCTGCGATGCGTCCGGCAAACACGCTGAGTTGTTTCTGCATTTTCCGGGAACCACAGGCTGGGCAGGCTGGCGTCTCGGAACGTCCGACGAGCAGTTCCGCCTCGTGCTGACATTGTTCGCAAACGAATTCAAAAAGCGGCATGGCAGGGGTTCCCGGAATTCCTGGGCAGTTTGTGATGGCAACACGAATGAATACAGATGGAGACAGCACCTGGCACGATCGACGGATGGGCCGGGCTGATCCGAGTCAGCGATTTTATTTCGTCAGTGGAACCGAGCGGATACAGACGGGCTTGCCAACTTTGACGGAGCGACCGGTTGGGTCCAGCGCACCGGTCTGCTGGTTGATACTGAACACGAACACGCTGTCGGAATTCTGATTTTCAGCCAGCAGCCACTTGCCGGTGGGTTCGATGTAAAAGTTGCGAGGTTCACGGCCTCCGGTTTGCTCATTTTCCACAAAAGTCAGCAGTCCAGTGGCCTCGTCAATGGTGTAAGCCGCGATGGATTCGTGTCCGCGGTTACTGACGTACAGGAATTTTCCGGTGGGGTGACACAGGCATTCGGCAGTGCTGCGCCGCCCGTTATAGCCTGCGGGAATCGTGGAGATTTCCTGAATGGCAAACAGGCTGCCGTCTTCGGGCTTGCGTCGGAAACCGGTCACCACCATGGTCATCTCACTGTTGGCCCACGCAAATTTCCCGGACGGGTGAATGGCAAAATGCCGAGGCCCTCCACCGGGCGTCACAAGAGCGGCCGATTGCCGCGCCGGAGTCAACTGGTGTGTGGCGGCATCGAAATCATAAATCATGATTTTGTCGATCCCCAGATCGGCAGCATAGGCGAACCGATTGTCGCTGCTGAGGTTGATGGAGTGAGCATGCGGGGCTTCCTGACGCGACTTATCAATGCTGGACCCCTCGTGCTGGATGTTGCAGGAAGCGGGCTGCAGCGAACCATCCGGGGCAATCGGGTACACCATGACATTCCCACCGCCATAGTTGGCAGTCAGCAGCGCAGTCCCGGTTGCATCAATGTTGCAGTGACACGGGGCCCCACCACCCGATGGCTGTTCGTTGATCTTCGTCAGTCGACCGTCGGCTTCGATTTTCAGGGCAGTCACGCCTCCCTGACCCCGTCCCCCGCCTTCACTCAACTCATTCACTGCATACACGAATTTCCCGGACGGGTGAATTGCCAGAAACGAAGGATTCTTCAGTTCCGCAGCCAGCACCGGCTCTGTCAACTGACCCGTGACATCATCGAATTCACACGTGTATACGCCCTGACTGATACTGTCGCCGGCCGTGTAGGTCCCGATGTACAGCCTGATTGTTCCGGCCGGTGCCGCGGCCGCTGCAAACACAGACAACGCGACAGCCACGCACGCTGAGAACACTTTCCCGGAGGTCGGCAGGGCCGAGTACAGCAGAGACCAGACTGAGGACAGACGGGATCGCTGGGGGGAGGAGAGCATAAGAGAGATTCCAGTGCAGCAGAGGTTGATGAATGGGCGTGGACACCGCTGATTCATCAACAGATCATAAAGTCCGCCCGTCGGAAAGCAAATTTCACACGATGATTCCGTCAGCGATCGTTTCTGATTCTGTGCCGCACTCAAGCCAGCCGGCGGTCGGGAGCTCAGTGTGGACTCGGGGTCCACTGCGTTTCAGCCAGAAGCTGAAGAGATTCAAGAATTTCATTCTGCATTTTGAGCAAACCACCGACAGGCTGGTGGGAATTGGGGGACTGCTTCAACAGCAGTGATGCCTGAAACAATCGACAGGCTGACGTCGGACGGTGTGTTGCCAATTCCACCAGTGACCGGCAGATCATCGTCAGTTGCAATGCCTGAGGGTCGTCAACTGATCCCAGCATTTCGGCATTCTGCAGGTGCCCATGCGACAGTTCCGGACAGCCTGACATTGTCGCAGCCGCAGCCCGCAGCAGCAGCTCCTGAGTTTCAGCGTGGCGGGAATGCTCGGTGTCAGCGGAATGGCTGAGCTGCGTTTTTCGAGCGTTCGCGGCACGATCAAGAAACATCAGACCACTGTGCAGATCATCACGGAGAAAGGCAAGACGTGCGAGAAGCAACCATTGCTGGCAACTCAGTACTGCAACAGTGCCACCACCGAACCTGCCTGACAACCACGTCTGCATCAACCGATCAGCAGAAACGACGTCGGCCGACTGCAGCTTGATTTCGGCCTGCCTCAGCGCATCGGTTTCCGGCACAGGCCGCGCCCCGGCAGTCGCCTGAACGGCCTCGAGACTCTCGTTCCACCAACAGAACCAGCCGGCTGATTTCAATGTCCCACGGCGTGGCGAAGTGGACGTCGGTCGATCAATCGGCGGATGATCAACTGGGCCGGCTGCCAACCGAGATTCACAGATACTGGCAGCCGGTCGTGCACAACGATCCAGCAGTTCCGGTGAAGCCTCGGGGGTATTTCCGCGACCAGAGGCAGCAGTGTCACGATCACCGCATTCGGCAAGGTCGGTTGCGGTCCGACACACCAGTAGCTGAAACAGTTGCCTGCGAGTTGAAGTGTGCAGAGCCTGAAGCTTACCGGACAAACTTTTACGAAACGCCACGTGGGGAATCTCCTGCGGATTGACGCCTTGCACCCGGCGGGCGTCAGAAACCTGAGAAACTCATGAACACGTGCGAGAGAGAGATTGGGAAAGATAGCGAACCGGGAGATCCGCGAGCAACAACAATTCTCGGGATCGTGTCGACTTTTTCGATTCTACTGATTTTGCCGATGATTCTGCCGAAAGCTTCAGTGGCTCAGCGGTTTG
>CAITYU010000301.1 GCA_903896675.1 uncultured Planctomycetaceae bacterium | reverse complement strand
GTCATCCAACAATGACCAATCCAATACTCCCACCAGTTCATGGTAGTTTTTTTATTTGCTGTTCCTTTGATTGGTGTGCTAAATGTCATTGGTATGCTTCTCCATGACGATGGTATTTGGTGGTCAGTGGTCAGTGGTCAGTAATCGCAAAGTCCTCACCCGGGAGGGCGAGGCTCCTGCCGAGCCGGACGATCCTATTTTGGGAGGGTGAGGCTCCCGAAGGGCGCAGCACCGCTTGCTGTTTTCGGGGTCGTCTCGATTCTCCGTGGACCACTCTTTGTCAACACCTGTGGCAATGCAGTCTGCAGCTGCGCACATGATTTCGGGTTGATCCGTTCTTTTCAGTTCTCAGGGACTGATCTGCAGCGCATAAAAAAAGGCAGGACCTTGCGGTCCTGCCTTGATGTGGCAATTTCACTTGCCACGGGGGGGGCTCAATTCAACGACCAATCAGTCGTTGGCTGGCTTTTCGCCTGGATCGTCGCATACGATCGTCAGGTTTTCGTCGCAATCACACTCGTCCGGAACGTCGTAGTACGAAGAACCGTAGGTGCGGGACTTGATTCCGCCGCTAGCCTTGTAAGACACCCAGCCGGAAGTGCTGTAGCTCTGGTCAACATTGCCGAATGCGCTGGCAACGTCGCTCAGTTCGCCAACGATGGCGCTCTGCAGTTCGCCCAGGCCCACGATCATGCCGAGGACCAGAATGGTTGCAACCAGCACGATTTCCGCTGACACAATTACGCCAGCTTCGTCACTCAGAAAATTCTTAATCATGTGTGTACTCTTTGTTGGTCTGTTACAAACGAGGGAGAGAGAGAAAAAACATTGCATCGAATTCATCTGGAAATCCATTTCCCGACATGTCCGGGTCGAACCCACAGATCACTCGCTTCGACAAGAGCGATCAATGGCCAGGGCATTGTCAGGGGCCGAGCAGGTCATTCAGGGAGAAGCCCTGCTGCGTCACCGATGAGCTTTCGATGCTGCACTCATATCGCGAACTGTGGTCCAATCGGACACAGGTGTGCGGAATTCCTCGGCTGAGCGGCATCACGTTTTTTGTAAGCTCATGCAAATAAACGCCTTACGCCATTTTTCCGAAGTTTGTGCGGCGACGAATTCGGGAGGCATCTGCGTTCCCGCGTGCAACGGGCTGATCAGGCCGTTATTTCATGATGTACAGTTGTCTGAACATTTCCTCGCCGAGGCCAAAATGCTCGGCTTCAGGGTGTTGCAGGCTGTGCGAGCCAGATCGGCTGCTACCGACGGCTGTTTGGTGCTGAGGTTTGATTCAGGCAGCAGAACGGACCGCGCAAGCGTTTTCAGTCGCCTTGCGGGGTGTTTTCGGTGAGCAGTTCGCGCCCCGGGAAACGGTTTCGATACCGCAGTCGTTGCCACCATCCGGCTTTTCGCAGCATCGGGTCTGTGACCAGAACCGTGCGACGCTTGCCCCTGCGGGTTGCCAGCAGCAGCTGGTCGCCACTCACAACTTCCAGCACCATCCAGAATTTGTCCACGACATATGCGTAGTCCTCGCCACCTTCCGAAGGCTGGATGCCGCGCGCGCGGGGGCCCGGATGGGGACTTTGCTTCGTCACCGTATAGATCACCAGATCCCCGGGCTTGTATTCCGAATGCCGCAACTCGCGATCCTTGACTGCTTTATCAGGTTGCCGGTCTGAGTGCCTGCCGCCGTGTGGAATACTCGACAGACTGCGGTCTTTTACCGCCTTGACCGTTTCGTGGCAATGGATTTCCCATGGCTCATTCGGTAAGTGACCAAACGACGCAGTCTGCCTGTTTCCCCAGGTGATTTCGGAACTGCCGCACAGCGGCAGTTTTTGCCGCAGAAACTTCTGTTGTGTCAGAATCCGCCGGAGATTACAGTTCAGGTTAAACCCGCGCAGGGATTGCGCAGGTTCTGTCAGACCGCAGACCCGCAGGATTCCTGTGCTGCGGACAGGTCACCACGGATGGATTCCATGACGACTGCTACCACCGAATGTTCCAGTACCGCTGCCTCCATCACCGAAGTGCTGCTTGGCGGTGATCTGATTCTGAATCTTTCCAGTCAGGCTTTGGCGACCGCACACGGTGCCAGATATCTTCAGTTCAGCCTGAGCTCCGATTCCGGCGGCAGTCTGCAGGTGACCAGAGAACCGTGTTGTGTGGCGTGGCACGCAGCAATCCCAGGCTGTTTTGGCAGCCTGTCTGCACTGGATTTTGATCGGATCGTGGTGGTTGTTGAGTCGGCAAGTGAATTCGGTCCGACGGTGCTGCGTGAACTGACGGCCTGCGGTGTGCGTTGTCTGCTGTGCACCTTGACAGAGGACTGCGGAGCGGAGGCCTTTATGGACGAGGAGGATGCGGAAGCCGTAGCTGAACGTCTGCGACAGCTGGGCTATCTGTAGTCCGGGTCGCACACACCATGTACAGGGGGACCGCCGGGGATGGATCTGTTTCTGCTGGGAATTGACGGGCTGCCACGCTGGATGTGGCAGCAGTTTGCGGACAGTGGCGTCATGCCGCACAGCCGCGCGCTGCTGCAGTCCGGGACTCTGGTGCCGATGCAGTCTTCGCTGCCGGAAGTTTCATCGGCTGCGTGGGCTTCCATCATTACGGGGCAGAACCCCGGGGGCCATAATGTATTCGGGTTTACCGACCTGATGGACGGCAGCTACTCGCTGGGTTTTACCTCGTCCCGCACCTTTCGGGCAAAACCGTTCTGGGCTCGTCCCGACAGTGGCCCATCGCTGATCATCAATGTTCCGCAGACGTATCCGGCGCAGCCGCTGAACGGCATGCTGGTCTCGGGCTTTGTGGCTCTGGATTTGAAACGTGCAGTGCATCCTGCGGAGCAGTTGCCGTGGCTGGAGAGCATCCAGTATGCGGTCGATGCTGACATGAGTCTGCTGGAGCAGGGCAAGCCGCGATTTGTGCAGGAGCTGCGGCGGGTGATGGCAGCTCGCTGCAGGGCTCTGCATCATCACTGGGATCGTGAATCGTGGCAGCAGATCATGTTTGTGTTTACGGGCACGGACCGTCTGAATCATTATCTGTGGGAGGACTTTGAGGACCCGACGTCGCCGCTGCATCAGACGTTTCTGGATTATTATCACGAGGTGGATCGTCACATCGGGGACATTCTGCAGCGTCTGGATGATCGCACGCTGCTGGCTGCGGTTTCGGACCATGGGTTTGCCCGCCAGCGTCGCAGTATCAATATGAACTGTCTGCTGGCTGAGGCGGGGTACCTGCAACTGAAACCGTCAGCCCGTCCGGCATACAGCGACATGCTGCCGGAAACTCGAGCCTTCGCCATGGATCCTGGTCGTATTTACCTGCATCGTCAGGGCCGTTACCCGGGTGGTCTGGTTCAGGCAGAGCAGGCTGAAGAGCTGCTGCAGGAACTGGAGCGATATCTGCTGCAGCTTTCGGTGGCAGGCTGTCCGGTGGTTTCTCGGGTGCTGCGCGGGGCCGATATTTACAGTGGACCATTTGCGCATCGGGCACCGGATCTGGTGGCGCTGCCGGCACCGGATGTGGCATTGTCGGGGCGTATGAATCTGCAGGAACTGATCGAACCCACGCTGATCAACGGTCGGCACACTCACGAAGAATCCACATTTTTTGTCCGCGGAAGTCAGCACGGAGTAATTCCGGCGAGCATGCGGGTGGAAGACGTGCTGCAGGTGCTGCAGCCCGAGGTCCGCGCGCAGCAGAAGGCCGCCTGAGTGGCGGTGCAACACAACGGAACGGAAGCCAACTATGAGTCAGTCATCCTGTCATAATGCCGGTCAGACCTGCTGGAGCTGTCCGGCGGTGGAATTCAAGGGGCACGTTGATTTTCGTGCCTGCGGACAGGCGGCTTTCCGTCGGGCTGCCGAGGGTCAGCTGGTTGTGGAATGTCGCCGTCGTCCGGAAATCGGCTACTTCGACCCGTTGTCCATCACCTTTGAATCCTGCAGTGAATGGAAGAAAACGGACTGTGGCTACATGCTGGATGGCATGAAAGTGCTGATCCTTGGCATGGATGGGTATCTGGGCTGGCCGCTGGCTCTGAAGCTGGCGAAGCTGGGCTGCAAAGTCTACGGCATCGACAACATGCTGCGGCGAAGGCTGGTGGCTGAGCGTGGTGGTCAGTCCGTCACGGAAATCCGCACGATGCAGGAACGCATCGAGGCGGCACGGCAGCATCTGGGTGTTGACATCGAATTCCGCGAGATGGACCTGCTGGACCGTGATGCACTGTTTGCGTACATCCGTGAGATTAAGCCGGAATCGATCGTGCAGTTTGCAGAGATCCCCAGTGCTCCTTACAGCATGGCGGATGTGGACAAGGCGGTGAACACGATTCAGAACAATGTGGTGGGCACGCTGGGGCTGCTGTTCGGCGTCCGCGACCATGCTCCGGAAGCCTCGATCATCAAACTGGGGACCATGGGCGAGTACGGCAGTCCGCTGACCGGGCGACCACTGTTCGAAGGCTTGTTTCCGGGTGATGCGGTACTGCAGTATCAGGGTCAGGAATGGAGTCTGGGCGGTGAACTGACTCCCAGGGACCCTGTGAGTTTCTACCACGTCAGCAAAGTGCAGGGTACGTTCAGTGTGTACGAGGCCTGCAAGTACTGGTGGCTGCGCAGCTATGATGTGATGCAGGGCGTGATTTACGGGAACTGGTCAGACGAGCTGCAGGCGCACCCCGATCTGAATACTCGTTTCGATATTGACGAATGGTGGGGTACGGTAGTCAATCGCTTTGTCGCTCAGGCGGCCATTGGCATGCCGCTGACGATTTACGGCAGCGGGAATCAGATGCGTGGTTACATTACTCTGCGTGATGCGATGCAGTGCATCACGCGACTGATTGCGGCTCCGCCGGATCCCGGGCAGTACGATGTGGTCAATCAGGTGACGGATGTCTTCAGTGTGATGCAGATCGCGCAGATGGTGGCGACGATCGGACACGAATTCGGTCTGGATGTGGAAGTGCAGCGGATTGAGAATCCGCGAGTGGAGTCTGAGGAGCATCCGTACGAGGTGATTCACGAGAAGCTGCAGGATCGGTTTGGATTTGCCTCGGAGTCGGGGTTTGCGGATGAGGTGCGGCATTTGTTTCGAGTGATGCTGCAGCCGGAAAACCGTGATCGCATTCTGGCTCAGCGGGGGGCATTGTTTCCGAAGACTCGCTGGTCGGGTGAGCATGGTGAAATGAAGGTACTGGAACGCTGGAAACCGGCGGCCTGAAGGGCAGACGGGGTCAGACAACGGGCAGTGCTGCTCGTGAGGCATGATGGAATCCGGCAGAGAACGAACAGGCAGAGATTGGACAGTCATGGAAATTCGTGAAGCTGATTTTGAAGACGTGGTGCTGAAATCCGACCGGCCGGTGCTGGTGGATTTTATGGCGTCGTGGTGTCCGCCCTGTAAAATGATGCAGCCGGTGGTGGATCGTCTGGCGGCAAAGGTATCGGACTGGGCGGATGTGTATTCCGTGAACATCGACCGGAATGCGGCGCTGGCGGCTCGTTATGAAATCAGCGGAGTGCCGACCTTTGTGGCGATTGCCGGTGGCCGGATTGCCGGACGTCGCACGGGGGCATTGACGGAGGGGCAGTTGCTGGGACTGCTCAAGGCTGCTGCCGACGCCATGCCGGCACCTGCGGTGGAGGCGGAGTTGTGCGGGGAGCGACCGGAGCCTGAGGTTCGTGACTGGGTGACCATCGTGTCCGGTCTGCCGCGTTCCGGGACTTCGCTGATGATGCGCATGCTGGAGGCTGGTGGAATTCCTGCGCTGACTGATCAGCAGCGGACTCCGGATGAAGACAATCCCAACGGGTATTATGAGTTTGAGGACGTCAAGAGTCTGGAGGAGGACGCCGGCTGGCTGGATCAGGCTCCGGGCTGTTCGGTCAAGATGGTCTATCGTCTGCTGCGACATCTGCCGACGGATCGCGATTATCGGGTCATTTTCATGCGGCGGAACACGGATGAGATTCTGCGATCGCAGAAGAAGATGCTGGAGCGGAAGGGCATCACGACGGACATTCCGGATGATGTGATGAAGGCGATGTTTGAGCGTGAGCTGCGGAACTTCTACGGCTGGCTGCCGTCGCAGGAGCACATTGAGCTGATGAATGTCAGCTACAACGACCTGCTCAGCACACCGGCTGCCGTGGTGAATCGCATATCTGAGTTTCTGGGTGGCGATCTGAACGTGCAGGCGATGACTGAGATGATCAATCCTGAACTGTATCGTCAGCGGGCAGCCTGACGTCGGTGTCAGTGTGTCTGGTGGGCAACCGGGGTTTGCAGCAGCAGGGAGGCTGTCATGTCATTTTTCAAAGATCGTACGATTCTGGTTACGGGGGCCTGCGGCACGGTGGGTCGCGAGCTGGTGCGTCAGCTGCTGGACTGTCAGCCGCGTGAGATTCGATCCATCGACACGAATGAATCGGAGATTTTTTTTCTGGAGCAGGAACTGCAGGACCATGCGCGAAAGCACCCGCAGCAGAAGGTCCGCACGCTGTGCCAGATTGGCGACATTCGCGACCGGGACAAGCTGAATCGCATGTTTGCGGGTGTGGACATTGTGCTGCATACGGCGGCACTGAAGCATGTGATTCTGTGCGAGCGGGCTCCGTTTGACGCCGTGCAGACGAACATCGTTGGTGTGCGAAATGTGATTGAAGCGGCGCTGGACAATGATGTGGAGCGGGTGATTTTCACCAGTTCCGACAAGGCGGTGAATCCGACCAATGTGATGGGTACATCAAAGCTGATGGGCGAGCGTCTGTTTACGGCGGCCAACAGTCTGAAAATGCAGCGACGCACGATTTTCAGTTCCACCCGTTTCGGCAACGTGCTGGGATCCCGCGGGTCGGTGATTCCGATTTTTGCGAGGCAGATTGCAGCCGGCGGCCCGGTGACTCTGACTGATCGCCGGATGACTCGTTTCATCATGACGCTTGAGGAAAGCTGTCGGCTGGTGCTGTCGGCGGCGGAGAAGGCGCGGGGCGGGGAAGTTTTTGTGACCAAGATGCCGGTGATTCAGATTGCGGATCTGGCACGGGTGATGGTGGATGAGCTGGCGGAGCAGCATGGGTACAGTGCGTCTCGGATGCCCATTACGGAGATTGGTGCCAAGCCGGGGGAGAAGCTGTACGAGGAACTGATGAGTGATGAGGAGACGCGGCGGACCGTGGAGCTGGCGGAAATGTTCGCCGTACTGCCGGCATTCCGCAGCGTCTATGAAGAAATCAGCTATGATTATGCTGACCTCGTATCACGAACGGTGGAGAACGCTTACGTCAGTTCGCCGGAAAATGCGATGACGGTGGAGCAATTGGGATTGTGGTGTCGGCGGCATGAGCTGCTGACGCCGTATCTGCAGTCGGCACCGATCCTGCCGCTGCCGTCGGGTGAACGCCGCCGTGCAGCGTAAGTCGCGGTGTCGGTGGTGGTCTGGAGGGAGTCATCGGCCATGAGCGCAGCAGCGAGCTTTCCACCGCCGACAGGGGCGACTCGTTCCATGGCCTCTGATGCTCTCGGTACGATGGTAATTCGAGCGGCGGGGATTGGTCTGCTGTTTGCTTCGACGACGGCCACTGCGGTGCTGCTGGGGCCGACTGAGTACGGTGAATTCTCTGCGGCTCTGTCGCTGGCTCTGCTGTTTGCCACGGCCGCACCTCTGGGAACGGATCGTGTGCTGGTACGACGCCTGTCGATCAGTGGACGGGATGCGGCGGGTCCTGAAGTGGCGCTGACACATCGCTGCAGTCTGTGGCCGGCGCTGGTGATTGCCAGTGGCAGCCTGTTGACGGCCACGGCGTGCTCGGCCATGGGTTATTCAGCGTGGAGCAGGACGCTGGTGCTGGCGGTACTGATGGCACTGCCGTTGACTCTGACGTATCTGCGGCAGTGGACCGCAATTCCGCTCGTGGGGACGCGTGCTGCCATTCTGCCGGAACAGTTTCTGATTCCGCTGCTGTCGCTGGGGCTGCTGGGTCTGCTGTGGCTGTGGCAACTGCCGCTGGCCGCGGTGCCGGCCGCCATCGGTACCGCGGTGCTGACGCTGGCTGTCTGGCTGATGACTGTGAGTACAGGGCGTCTGGGGGCTGTCTATCATGATGCTCTGCAGGCTGCGACTTTCGAGCGTGGAGCAATCCTGCAACGGACTCGTGAAGGATTACCGTTTGTGCTGGTGGCGACTGGTGTGCTGCTGGCTCAGCGGTGTCTGCCGGTGGCTGTGGCAGCCGGAGCGGGTTTTGCGGCCAGTGCTCAGTTTTCGTGGGCGTTGATGGCAGCCGGGATTGCTTCGCTGCCGCTGGGAATTCTGAATCTGAGTCTGATGCCAGGATTTGCCCGCCTGCACCACCACGGCGATCTGGCCGGCGCTCAACTGCTGGCACGTCATGCGGCCACGCTGACGTTTCTGGCAGCCGCCACAGCGGCCGTTGTACTGCTGGCCGGTACACCGCTGCTGCCCGTGCTGCTGGGAGACGGTTATGCGGATGTACCACGAATGCTGCTGCCACTGCTGCTGGCGGTGCTGGTGGATTGCCTGACGGGGCCGACCATTCCGGTCATGCAGACAACCGGTCTGGAACGACTGTATGGTCGTTGTCTGGCCCTGCATCTGCCATTGCAGCTGCTGCTGGTTTTTGGACTCAGTCGCCTGTCCGGAGCGATGGGGGCGGCGGTGGCCTACCTGATTGGTCGCGTGTTCTGGAATGTGGCGGTGTTTGTGCTGATTCGCCGTTATCGATCGCTGGTCATGCTGCCATCGCTGGGTTGTGCGGCAGCCGAATTTCGGCGACTGCTGCGGTGGGGACACCGGTCCGCTGCGAGCCGCTGGTGACACTTCACGTCATCTCTCTGTTCGACGAATCAACGGTCTTCCCGCCTCCCTGACAACTGACATCTGACATGCCTGCTTCGGTCGATGCATCGCCCTCGTTTGAAGATTCCGGCGACACCAGCCGGTTTTGTGTGCGCTGGCTGCTGAATCCCGGTCAGGTTCCGCAGGAGAACTGCTGCCTGACGATCACGGCTGGCGTTGTGGAGAAGATCGGTGCGTGTCGGGCCGGCGATCGGATTCAACCGCTGGCTGTCATTCCGCCGCTGGTGAATGCGCATACACACTTCGAGTTTTCCTCGCTGCAGCAGCCATTTTCCGCGGCGGGGACATTTCCCGACTGGATTGGTCGCGTACTGGCATGGCGTGGTCAGGTGACGCAGGAGCAGAGCGAGCGCATTCGCGCGGGGGTGCAGGAAAGTCGGACAGCCGGGGTGCGTCTGGCAGGCGACATTCTCACCGGCTCGCACGCGGCCACGGACCTGAGCGCGTGGCAGGGAATTGCTGCAGTGCTGTTTCGCGAAGTCATTGCGCTGACGCCCGAGCGTTTTGCCGGCCAGCTGTCGGATCTGCATCAGCATCTGCGGACAGTGTCGGCCAGTGCAGCGTCGAATGAGCCACTGGTGGCCGGCATCAGCCCGCATGCTCCGTACACTGTACATCCGCAGGTCCTGGAGAAACTGGTGCGTCTGTCCTGTCAGTACCACGCGCCGATGGCGATGCATCTTGCGGAGACGGCAGAGGAGCAGGAATTGCTGCAGCGGGGTACTGGTCCTTTTGCCGCCCTGCTGCAGCGTCTGGGGGTATGGGATTCGCGGGTCTTTCCGGGCGGACGCGATCCGCAGGAGATTCTGGAGCAGTTGCAGCCGGCGCCGCGGTGTCTGGTGATCCATGGAAATTATCTGAGCGATGGCAATATCAGCTATCTGGCGCGGCAGCCGCATTTGAGTGTGGTTTACTGCCCGAGGACTCATGCGTGGTTTCAGCATCCGCCGCATCCGTTTCGCAGAATGAGGCAGGCCGGAGTTTCCGTGGTGCTGGGCACCGACGGTCGTTCCACAAATCCCGACCTGAGCATATTTCGGGAGTTGCAACTGGTGCTGCGGCAGCACCCGGATCTGAACATTCAGGATGTGCTGGGAATGGTGACCACAGGGGCTGCTGAGGCGCTGGGATTGCCCGAATTGTCGCAACCGATTGTTGTGGGGCGACCGTGGCGAGCGACTCTGCTGCGGCTGCCGGCCTGTTCATCCGGATCGGTTGGATTGAATGAGTTTTGTCAGGATGCAGAGTTGACTGTGAGTGGCGTGGATTCCACTCTGGTGTGAGGCTGTCGGTCATGCAGGAGCAGCAGCGGGCGATTGAACCCCAGCGCGGTGGATGATCGTTCGGATTGCTGTTCGTACGATGTACAGGCCGGTTCTGCAGATCTGATTATCAGGAGCACGTGCCCATGAAGTCTTTTGACACTGCGGCAGCCGAGATTCGGCAGTGCCTGCCGACGGGTCTGCGGCTGGTGATTCTTGGCAGTACGTCTTTCTGGGGGTCTGACAGTGCTGATATCTGCAGGTCACTGGGTGCGGCCATGGCTGGGATGGATTCCCTCGTGGCAGTCACCGGCGGTATGAATGGTGTGCAGGCGGAATTCAGTCTGGCCTATGCTGCTGTGTGTGGAGGGCAGCAGTCTGCGGAACGTCTGTTTCATCTGCTGCCGCTGGGGATGGAGGCCGTCAAGGCTGGGCGGACGGTGACTGCGGGTGCGGACTTCTTCGAGCGTCGTGAGATTCTTGGCCGGGTGGGCGATGTCTGTCTGGTGATCGAGGGTGGTCCGGGAACGGAGCATGAGTCCCGAGTGGCGATGTCCTGTGGAATTCCGGTGATTCCTGTGGGGCGAACCGGCGGCCATGCCCGGAAACTGTACTCGGGGCTGCCCTGCCCTGCAGCGGTCTCGACCGCCACGTGGGCGTTGCTGAACGATCGCGGTGCCACCCATGACGAGGTGACTGTTGCCGTTCAGAATCTGGTGGAGCAACTGGGTCAGCGGGCCTGATGTTTTCGCGTTGGGTGGGCTTGCCAGCGATCCGGGGGCACGTCATGCTATCC
>CAITYU010000300.1 GCA_903896675.1 uncultured Planctomycetaceae bacterium | reverse complement strand
GCGCTGGCGGAGGCAGCAGAGGAATTCTTCCTCAGTCCATGGGAACTGGAAACTGTTGCGTTCGATAGCGAGTACGTCGTCCATATCGCGGCGGATGAGCCAGCGAATCTGTGTGCGTGACGCTTCAAGAGGAGGGCGATCATCGTTGCCCTCTGCCGGGTTTTGTTGAGCTGTACGTCTGACTGCCATACCGGCCTCCGTGCCGATAAGAACGAACTTCACCGAAGATTGCAGGCCTGTCGAGTTGCGGATCAGTCCGAGCTGTGGGGCAGCTTTTTTGCAGCGAATCCCTGCTGCAGACACGCAGAACGACAGGTAGTAACCGGGGACATCATGTCCAGTCCCGGAGGTTGTAGGACCATCCGGGACGGCGGAGGGTAGCAGACAGTTTTTAGTTCGTCTACAGAGATGGTGGTGTTGCCGTGCAGTTCGTGGGGGGGCGAAGTGGGTGGGGCGCATTCTACGGCATTTCCTGCCAGACTCAGCGGGGCACGGCGGATTTGACACTGTGGGGTCAAATCAGTTAGGAAGGTGGGCTGTCGGGCCGTGGTATGTGGGGCGAGGCAATTGCCATCAGAGGGTCGGCAGCATGGGTGATTCATTGACGGTGTGGCTGGTGGGGGCAGGGCTGGCGGTGCTGTTTCCGGCGGTTGCCGCTGCGTGGGGGATTCGTATCGGTCGTGCGGGCTGGCGTGCGTGGGTGTGTTATGAGATTGCGCGAGTGCATCGGAGTCTGCTGGTCAGTGTGGAGCATGTGGGAGTGTGTACAATTCCGGAGGAGGGGCCTGCGATTATCGTTTCCAACCACACCAGTCCGGTGGATCCGATCCTGTTGTGGGCTCGTCATTTTACTGCATTTCGGCGACCGCATCTGCGGGTGATTGGCTATCTGACGGCGCGGGAGTATTTTGAGTTGCCGGGTTTTGTGAACTGGGTGTGTCGTGCGATGGAGTGTATTCCTGTGGATCGCAACGGACGGGACATGCAGTCGGTGCGGCAGGCTCTGGAGCGATTGAAGCAGGGGCGATTACTGGGTTTGTTTCCGGAGGGGCGTCTGAACGCGGAGAGTCCGGATGAGCGGTTGCTGGCGGGTGACACGGGTGTCGCGTGGCTGGCGCTGAAGGCGGCGGTACCGGTGATTCCGATCTTCATTCAGAGTGCTCCGCGATCCGGTTCGATGGTGTGGGTATTTTTTCGGCGTGCGCGGGTACGTCTGATTTATGGTCAGCCGCTGGATTTGTCGGCGTGGCGTGGGCGTCGGAGCAGTCCGGAGCTGCTGGCGGAGGTGACGGATCACATCATGAGCAGCCTGGCTCAACTGGGTGGTATCGGCTATACTCCTTGTGCTCGGCCCCCGGCACAGTCTGCCTGACGGCTGCGTCAGTTTCAGCGGGATGTGGCCGTTATGCCGTCAGAGTCTTCTGAATCCGTGGGGGTTTCCGGGGGAGCGTTGTCGGCTGGTTCTGTCCGCTGGCTGCGGATTCGCGGCGCCAGGACTCATAATCTGCGGAACGTGGATGCGGACCTGCCGATCGGTCGTCTGACGGTGGTGACGGGTGTCAGCGGTTCGGGCAAGAGTTCGCTGGTGTTTGACACTCTGTTTGCCGAGAGTCAGCGGCGTTATCTGGAGTGCATTTCGATTCGCACGCGTTCGCTGTTGCAGCAATTGCCGCGGGCGGACGTTGACGAGATTTCGGGGCTGGCGCCGGCGATCAGTGTGGATCAGCGCGTTTCGACGGCCCCCGTCCGCAGCACTCTGGCGGTCGTGACTGAGATTCACGATTATCTGCGGCTGTTGTATGCGCGAGCGGGAACGGTGCACTGCACCAGTTGCGGGCGACCGGTGCGGCAGCAGTCGGTAGAGCAGATTGTGTCGCAGGTGCTGGCGCTGCCTGAGCGTACGCGTCTGATGGTGCTGGCTCCGCTGGTCCGGCAGCGCCGCGGGGCGCATGCCGAGGTGCTGGAGCGGATCGTGCGGAATGGGTTTGTGCGAGTGCGGATTGACGGTCAGTTGCTGGACGTGACGGAAGCTGCTCCGTTGGCCCCCGGTCGCCTGCACACCATCGAGGCGGTGGTGGACCGGATTGTGATCAAGGAGGGGGTTGTCGGGCGGCTGCGGGAATCGATTGAGCTGGCGTGTCGGGAGAGTGAGGGGACTTGTCTGATCAGTTACGAGTCAGCGGGTGAGTGGCGTGAGACCTTTTACAGCACGCGTTTTGTCTGTCCCGACTGCAGTCTCAGCTTTCCGACTCCCGAGCCCGCCAGTCTCAGTCATTTTTCCGCTCGTGGAGCTTGTGTGGAATGTCGCGGGCTGGGGACTGCGGTGGCGGAGGATGATGAGTCGGTGTTGATGTCGCAGGCGGCGGTGTGTGTGGGCTGCGGTGGTGAGCGATTGAATCCGGTGTCACGGGGCATTCAGTTTCTGGGGACAACTTTGCCGCAATTCTGTCGATTGACTGTGGTGCAGGCGCTGGAGCTTGCTGAGAACTGGATTGCTCGTCTGGGGTCGGGTGGGGAGACTGTATCGCGTGAGGGGGCTCTGGTGGCGGAGCGGACGCTGCCTGAGCTGCGGGCGAGATTGCGGTGTCTGGAGGAGATTGGTGTGGGGTATCTGACGCTGGATCGGCCGGCGCGGACACTGTCGGGTGGTGAGTATCAGCGGGCTCGGCTGGCTTCCAGTCTGTCATCCGGAGTGCATGGAGCGCATTATGTGCTGGACGAACCGACATCCGGTCTGCATCCCCGGGATACTCAGCGTCTGCTGCGGGCCCTGAGGAAGCTGCGGGATCAGGGTTGTACGGTGATTGTGGTGGAGCATGATGCGGATGTGATGCTGTCAGCGGACTGGCTGCTGGATATGGGTCCGGGCGCGGGGCGTGACGGTGGGCGGGTGTTGTTTGCCGGGACTCCGGCGGAGTGTCGAATGCTGGCACAGACGCCGACCGGTCATGTCCTGAGGACTCGCGGCGAGCAACCTTGTGGCTCGGCGGCGGGCGGTTG
>CAITYU010000299.1 GCA_903896675.1 uncultured Planctomycetaceae bacterium | reverse complement strand
TCGCAGCCGCATCGCAGACCAGATCAGCCGCATTCAGCCCGGCGGAGGCACCAACATGTTCCCGGCCATGGAGTCCGCCTTCGAAACCCTGAACTCCGCCAGCCTGAGACTGAAACATGTCATCATGCTCACTGATGGCATCTCCAACAGTGGCAACTTCGAGGGCCTCGCCCGGCAGATGTCTGCCGCTCGCATGACCGTTTCTGTCGTGGCCCTCGGCCCCGATGATGCCACCGACCTGAGACTGCTCAAATCCATCGCCACTCTCGGCCGCGGCCGATTCTATCACGCTGAGGATGCAGCTCAGGTACCCAGAATCTTCGCTAAGGAAACCCTGACTGCCGGCAAAGCTGCCATCAACGAAGAACCATTTCTCCCGCAGGTGATCCGTGCTACCCGCACACTGGCCGACCTCGACCTCGAATCAGCACCGCTGCTGCTCGGCAGCGTCGTGACGCGCCCCAAAGCGGCCGCTGAAGTCATCCTCGCAACGGAAAAAGGCGACCCGCTGCTCGCGTGGTGGCGGTACGGCCTCGGAATGACCGGCGCCTTCACTTCCGATGCCAAAAATCGCTGGGCCGCCGAATGGATCTCCTGGCCCGGATTCGGAAAATTCTGGACCCAGACCATGCGGCAGCTGATGCGACCCGGTGGCAGCCAAAACCTGAATCTGACAGTTCAGCAGCAGGGACAGCAAGCCGTAATTACCGTCAATGCACTCCTGCCCGACGGCACGTTCCTGAATACAGCCGATGTCAGCATCAATGTCATAAATCCCGCGCTGCAGCAGACAACCATCCCGCTGCCACAGACGGCCCCCGGACAGTATGCAGCAACCATCCCGCTCGGTCAAAACGGCATCTGGAATCTGGAAGCCACACTCAAACACTCCGAACTCCCCGCACTGCGCACTTCCCGCTCAATCTATGAGGGTCGTTCAGACGAGTTTCGTCTGCGTCCGACAAATCAAAGTTTCCTGCAGCAGCTCGCTGCCGTCAGCGGAGGTGTCTGGAATCCGGCTCCCGCCGAAGTGTTTCAGGAGGCCTCCCGCAGCACCCGCCGATCAGTACCGCTGCGCACATGGCTGCTCTCCGCAGCGGCGTTCCTGCTGGTGCTTGACGTCGCTCTTCGTCGACTTGAATTCCGCTCGTCCATGACCACGCGATCTTCGCAAAGCTCGCAGTCTGCAGGAATCTCAACGCCATGAAACACAGCTCCGATCTGCCCGCCATGCTCCAGCCCTTCCACCGCCGCCGCAAACTGCTGCACGCCTGGCATGCCGCCGCAGACACATTGTGGCAGACTGGCTGCGTTCTCAGTGTTGCCTCCGTTTCCGCGCCACTCCTGGGAATCTCACTGCCGATTATCAGCACTCCACTGCTCGCCTGCGGATCTGCAGCCGTCGCCGCAGTCCGCACTGTCCTGACCTCCGCAAACCTCGATCACACCGCCAGATGGCTGGACCGGGAACTGCAGCTGAAGGATCGCCTGTCCTCCGCCCTGCAATTTCTGCAGATCGAAAATCCCTCACCGATGCAGCAGCTGCAGATCGCTGACGCCCGCAACTGCCTCGCCTCAGTTTCAACCGACCAGCTGCTCCCGCTCCGCACTCCCGCAAACTGGAAACGCGGATTGGCGATCACCGCTTTCAGTACCCTGCTGGCAATCGTCGGTCCCGCAGCCTGGCCACACGCCGGCGACACGGGCTCACCTGCCGCCACCGCCGTCCGCGAAAGCCAAAGAATGCAGGCCGAGCTGCAGTCCCTCGAGGAAGTCGCCCGCCAAACCGCAGATCCCGATCTGCAACAGACACTCGAATCCATGAATCGCACACTTCAGGATCTCCAGTCTCAGCCACTGCCGCCGGAAGAAGCCTTCGCAAAACTCGCCGATATGGAAAACTCACTGCAGCAGCTGCAGCAAAAACTGAACAATCCGGCCGCTTTGCAGCAGCTTCAGAGTATCGGTGAAGCAATGTCCGCCACAGACGAACTGGAGGACGTCGGTAACATGCTGAGCAATGGAAAACTCGAGCAGGCCGCGGCCGCTCTGGCCAAAACTCAGACTCCCCGACTCGACCGTAGCGAACGACGAACCGTTTCCGAAAAACTTCAGCAGGTTCAGCAGCAGTTTCAGCAGTCCGCGAAACCCCAGGGATCCCAAAAAATCGCTGAAGCCGCCGGAAAAATGGCCGAAGGACTGCAGCATGGGGATTCGCAGAAATTCGAGGAAGCCGCCCAGGGCATGGCCGCTGAAGCCCGTCGACTCGCCGGACAGAAGAAGCTCTCTGACCTGCTGCAACAGCAAATGCAAAGCCTTGCACAGGCACGCTCGGAATTCGAAAGTGAAGCCGGAAATCAGGCTCAGGGTCAGGGCAAAGGCGGAAACAAAGCCGGCAAAGGAACCGCCGGCGATCCACAGGGTCAACAGAATGCCCGAAATGCAGCCGGCAGCGAACTGAAGCTCACAGGAGATGACTCCGGGACCGGGGATTCCGAAACAGAAAAATCCGAGGGACAGCCACAGGACCAACAGGCTGAAAGACAGTACCGACAGAACGCCCAAAGATACGAAGCACTCAGTGAGGCTGCCCTGCGATCAGAACCAATTCCACCCGGACAGAAAAGCCTGATTCGTCGCTACTTCCAGCTGATTCGACCGGCTCAACAGCCAACCGAAAATGCCACTGCCCCCCAATAACGACTTACTGGAACTTATCCGCTGAATCTCCTATGGTCTGGCTCCTGCGCCAGTTCCCCTCTCCGATTCAGGCAAACGGCCCGAAATTCAGGAATCCGTCCCCATGAAGTACAACCGACGAGAATCATTGCTGACCCTCGGAACAGTCGCCGGCTCACTGTCAGCGAACCAATCAATCGCCGCCAATCCTCGGCACAGCATCCACGCAAATCCGCTCGAACAAAAATTCCGCTACTGCCTGAATACCAGCACAATCCGAGGCCAGAAGACCGGGATTCTCAAAGAAGTCGAAATCGCAGCAGCAGCCGGCTACGACGGCATCGAGCCATGGATCCCCAATCTGCGGGAATTCCGAGATCAGGGCGGCAGCATTTCAGACCTCTCAAAACGCATCGCAGACTCCGGGCTCACAGTCGACAGTGCTATCGGATTCGCTCAATGGATCCACCCTGACCAGGCCACCCGAACGCAGGCCCTCGAAGAAGCTCGCAAAGATATGGACATGCTGAAACAACTGGGCGGTACAAGAATCGCCGCACCGCCAGTCGGAGCACACTCCGGAGATGCCCCCACCGTCGAGCTGCCCGCCGCAGCCGAACGCTTTGCCGCCCTGCAACAGATCGGCAACGATGCCGGAATCATCCCGCAGCTTGAGGTCTGGGGATTCTCCAAAAATCTCTCCCGACTCGGGGATGTCGCCTGGGTTGCCGCTGAAACCGGTCGCCGAGACTCCTGCCTGCTCCTCGATGTCTACCACATCTTCAAAGGTGGCTCAGACTTCGCAGGACTGTCACTGTTCAGCGATCAGTCACTGCAGGTCTTCCATATGAATGACTTCCCGGCTGACCCGACACGCGATCGCATGAATGACTCACACCGTGTCTACCCCGGAGACGGCATCGCCCCACTCAGCTCCATCCTGCAAATGCTGGCAGGAAAAGCCCGCACCATCACACTGTCTCTTGAACTGTTCAACCCGGGATACTGGCAGCAGGATGCCGCAGTCGTTGCCGCTGAAGGGCTCAAAAAGATGCAGGCGGCCGTGAAGGCCGCCGGCTTCTGAAATTCACGTCCGATGCTCACCCGTCAGTTGCCGCTCACAAAAAAGTCAATCCACATCACAAAGACCAGCAACGACAGCAGAAACACCATGCCCGCCGCATGAGCCCAGTTGATCACGGTGATACTGGGCTTGCGGCGAGTTATGCCTTCCCACAGCAAAAATACCATGTGACCACCGTCCAGAATCGGAATCGGCAGGAAATTCAGAATCGCCAGGTTGATGCTGAGTATCCCCAGAAACACCAGCAGCTCCACAAAGCCGCGTTCCGCTACCTTGTAGGCAATCTTGGCTATCCCCACCGGCCCGCTCAGTGATTCCATGTCCACTTCACGACCAACCATCTTCCGCAGACTGCGATAAATCGAAAACGCGACCTTCCGAGTTGTCGCAAGACCCAGCGTCAAAGCCTCAGGCAGAGACTGCGCCCGCAACAGCACGCGCTCGTTCTCCCAGATCTCCGGGTTGAACCCCCGCACCCACAGGAACCAGTCATCCTCCAGCTCCAGATCCTGCAACGTTCGAGTCCCGGTGGTCTTGCCATCCTCAAAATGCAGCACAAGCTTGCGCCCCGGAGCCCGCTGGAGCTGATCAAAGGCCCAGGCCCAGTTTGGCTCAGCTTCCTCCGCTGTCGCGTTCTCGCCGGCAGCCAATGGCAGCTCCACAGGAGTCTCAGCGTTGCCCCACGCATCAGGCTTACCAGTCCCAGGTTCCCGATGCAGCAATTCAATCTTTGTAATCTTCGTCAACTGCGACAAACCACCCAGCTTCTCAACCTCAGAACCCGGCAGAATCTTCGCGATGTAATTCTGCACCTGATAACCCAGGCCGATCGATGGAATCGTCAGCGGAGATGTACTGCTGTCAGGACTTTCCATCCAGCCCGGCAGATCAGCATTCGGAACCAGCTCACACTGCCCCTCCACTGTCCCCCCGCTCGTCGCCCGCGAATACATCACAGTGACCGTCTGACCGCCGTTCCGCCCGAAATACACCGGCAAACTCAGCGGATCAATGTCCTCACCCGGCTTCAGTCCATCCACAGCACGGATCGTGTCCCCAACCTTCAAACCAGCCTGCGCGGCCGGGGAATTGCTCTGAATCGCACGAATCGGACCCATCGCCATCCAGAATCCCAGTTTCCTGACCGGCTGACGAGGCACGCGGATCCGCACAACCGTCGGCTTCCCATCTGCCGACTTCCGCTCAACCAAATACACCATCTCGCGATCAGCATACGTCGCCAGAACTCTCCGCAAATCCGCAATCAGTCGCACCGGCTGTTCCGGAATCTGTTCCCCGGCAGCATCCGAGGATTCCCCCTGCGGCTGCAAACCAACAATGCGATCGCCCGGCAGAAACGCCTCCGAAGCCTTCTCAATCGCCATCCCGGCATCGGCAATCCGCACAGGATCGTCAATCTGACCAATCTCTGTGGTGACAGCTGGAATCACACCTATCGAACGACCCGGAGAAGCTTTTACAGGAGTCAGCACAATCGGATTCGGCAGAGCCTTCCCGCCACGATCCACATTGATCTTCAGATCACCGGATGACAGCAAAATGGCTTCCTGCAAGTCCACAAAACTGCGGATCGGTTCGTCGTTCACCGCTGTCACTCGATCGCCGGCCCGCAGTCCAGCCTCCCACGCCGGAAACCCAGCCCGCACACCGCCCACAACCGGTGCCGGCTCAAGCACACCGTTCCAGTAACCAATCGCAAAAAACAAAAAACCCGTGGCGACGTTCATCAGCACTCCCGCTGATATGATCGCCATCCGCTGCGGCACAGTCTTCGAACTGTAAGACCGAGGATTCTCGGCAATTTCGGAACTGGTCATCTGATTGGGGTCCATGTCGTCCTGCCCCAGCATCTTCACGTATCCACCCAGCGGCAGCACCGACAGAGCATACTCAGTCTCGCCACGCTGATGACTCCAGATGATCGGTCCAATCCCGATGCTGAACCTCTCCACGTGCACGTTGCACCACTTCGCCACCGCGAAGTGTCCCAGCTCGTGAAAGAAAATCACCATCCCCAAACCAAAGACAACCGCCAGGATCGTCTGCAGCTCGCCCAGAACCGACCAGACGGCGCCAGCCGCCAGCGGCATGTAATTCAAGATTTCCACCTGCGTGCTTCCTCTCGCGCCCAGTTGTCAACTGCCGTCAGCTGCTGCAACGTCGGTACGGAATCGTAATTATGGTGGCCCAGTATATCCTGAACCAGCCTCGTAATGCAGAGAAAATCCAGCTTTCCCTGCAGAAATCTCTCCACCGCGACCTCGTTCGCCGCGTTCAGCACCGCACCACACGTCCCACCACTCGCCGCTACCTCAAACCCCAGCCGCAACGCCGGAAATGCCTCGAAATCAGGCGGCAGCAACTGCAATGTCTGAGGTATCGACCAGTCCGTTCGCTTCGTCGGACCACTCACCCGCTCCGGGTACGTCAGAGCATACTGGATCGGAAGACGCATGTCCGGAGGCGACATCTGAGCAATCACCGAACCGTCTTCATACTCCACCAGCGAATGCACCAGAGACTGCGGATGCACACACACCGCCAACTGCTCGCGAGTCAGCCCGAACAGCCACCTCGCCTCTATAATCTCCAGCGCCTTGTTCATCATCGTCGCCGAATCCACCGTAATCTTCGGCCCCATCCGCCACGTCGGATGCTGCAACGCCATCGCCGGCGTCACTCCCGACATCTGCTCTCGACTCCAGCCCCGAAACGGACCGCCACTGGCCGTCAATATCACCCGGCGAACTTCAGCGCGACGACCACTCTGCAAACACTGAAAAATCGCACTGTGCTCGCTGTCCACAGGAATGACCTGAGCACCCGTTTCACTGGCACGCTGCATCAGCAGACCACCAGCCACCACCAGCGACTCCTTGTTCGCCAGCGCCACACGCTTGCCCGCATCCACCGCTGCCCACGCCGCCGGCAGCCCCGCTGCCCCCACCATCGCACAGACCACCGTCCCCGTCTCAGGATGACGGATCAGCTCGTCAAGTACCTCAAAACCCCGATAACAGCGGATCCCCGACGAAACCACAGGCAACTCCGCCTGCTCACTGCCCAGCACCACCCACTCCGGCCGAAACTCCGACGCCTGCTCAACCAGACGCTCCCGATTCTGCCACGCCGCCAACCCCGTCACGCGCAGCCTGCCACCAAGATGTCGGATCACATCCAGACAACTGGTGCCAATCGAGCCGGTCGAACCCAGCAATGCCACTCCACTCGCGGAACTCAAGCAGTGCGTCTTTCTCTTGCTTTTGATAGATCATCAATACGGATCTGACGGAGTGTAACCATTGCCCGCCCCAGTGGGAAACCCGGATTCTCAACAGCCCCCACTCCCCAGCCATTGCTCCCCCGGCCGTTTCTGCCACAATTCGACGTCCCCCCCAGAGCTGACTCCGGCCTTTTTCCACGAAAACACACTATGTCTGCATCCGGATTCCTCCACCGCAACTCATCCCCCGTGCCAGGACTCACCTGCCTCCTGCTCGCTGCACTGGCCGGACTCCACACCATCCCCACACTCGCGGCAGCCGAAAAAACACCCAATATCGTTCTCATTTTCATGGACGACATGGGCTACGCTGACCCCGCGCCCTTTGGTGGTAATCCCGAACTTACCCCCCACCTCACGGACCTCGCTGCCCGGGGCCGCCGATTCACCGATTTCTATGTCGCTCAGGCCGTTTGCTCCGCCTCAAGAACCGCACTGCTGACCGGCTGCTACAACGTCCGAGTCGGTATCCAGGGGGCTCTCGGACCACAAAGCCGCATCGGTATCAACCCCGACGAAACCACCCTCGCAGAAATCTGCCGACAGAAAAATTACGCCACCGCCTGCTTTGGCAAATGGCACCTCGGACATCATCGCCCCTTCCTGCCACTCCAGCACGGCTTCGACGAATACTTCGGGCTGCCCTACAGCAATGACATGTGGCCCTTCCACCCGGAAATCCGGCAACTGCCCATGGAACAGCGACTCAAACGCTGGCCGCACCTGCCGCTCATCGAAAATAACACCGTCATCAACCCCGAAGTCACTGCCCAGGACCAGGCTGAACTCACCCGCCTTTATACCGAGAAAGCTACCGCCTTCATCGATCGCTGCGGCCAGCAACCCTTCTTCCTCTACCTGCCACACTCCATGGTCCACGTGCCACTCTTCGCCGGCAGTAATTTCCAGAATCGCAGCGGTCGCGGACTCTTCGCCGATGTCCTGATGGAAATCGACTGGTCCGTCGGCCAGATCGTCCGGACACTTCGCAAAAACAATGTCGAAGACAATACACTGATCATCTTCACATCCGACAATGGTCCATGGCTCAGCTACGGCGATCACGCTGGATCCGCCGCTCCGCTGCGAGAAGGGAAAGGCACCATGTTCGACGGCGGCTGCCGCGTCCCCTGCATCATGACCTGGCCCGCTCAGATTCCACCCGGAACCGTCTGCCCAGCCCCCGTCATGACCATCGACATCCTGCCCACCGTCGCCGATCTGCTCAATACCCCGCTGCCTGCAGCCCCCATCGATGGACTCAGCATCCGCCACCTGCTCGTCGGACCAGAGTCCAGTCAGTCACCACACAAAGCACTCTGGTTCTACTGGGGCAACCAACTGCAGGCCATTCGCTCCGGACGCTGGAAACTGCACTTCCCCCATGAATACCGCACACTGCAGGGAATCCCGCCGGCAACCGGGGGAATCCCCGCCACATACAGGACAGCCACGATCGAAGAATCACTGTTCGATCTTGAACAGGACCCCGGAGAATCCAACAACCTGCTGGCTCAGTACCCCGAGGTGGCAGCAGACCTGCGACGACTTGCCGAAACTGCCCGGGAACAACTGGGAGACGGTCGCATCAAAGGCTCTGCCGTCAGACCGGCCGGAAGCCTGCCGGATGAAACCACTCCCCGCAATTAACAGACACCCTCAGACCAGCAGCGCACGCCGCTGTCAAATGGTCATCTGCTGCTCACCAAATCCAACACCCGCAGCCCGCTCAAACAGCTGCTGCAACAGCCTGTCTTCAGCCAGCCCCTGCCACTCCACCGTGCGCCCATTCTCGGATTCCATTACCGGACCTGCGACGACTTCAACCACCGACTTCGCTGCTGACGCTGCCACGTCCACTGACTGCTGCCGCGCCGGCAACTGGAATCCGTCACGCTCCTGCACCTTCAACAGCCCCGTCAACTGCTTCAACTGCACCGGTTGCAGCGCTAATGACAAGTCACCCGTTGTACCACCATCCACTGCAACAACAGTAAAGACATACTCCTCCGTTGTCAGCGAATTTCCCTTGAAATCCACCGCCTTCAGCCACAATCGGTAGTCACCAGCCACCAGCGTGGCAGACGGCGTCCAGCTGGTCCCGGCCAGCGATGTAGCCGATGCCAGCACATCGCCGTCCGAATTCATCAGACGAGCCTGATAGGAAATCGCCCCCGCGACTGTCGTCCACGTCACGACCGGAGAACGCTCTTTCGTCGTTGACAGCGGACGCAGAACGACCGCAGGCTGCTTGAACTCAAAATGAAATGCCGCACTCCACGCGTGCCAGATTCCTGACAGATCCCGGCCCCGCACCCACGCTGTGTATGACGAAGGCGTCAGCGACGAAAGCAGCAGTGACGTTCCGGAAACCTTCGTATTCCGCAGGACCTGCGCAACCCCCGTGGCTCGATCATCAATCCACACATCATACGCCACCGCCCCGGACAATCGATCCCAACGCAGTTCCGCAACCGACGTAAAATCACTCGCTCGCACTCCCACACCCGTCACCACATACGTCACCAGCATGTTCCCCGGAATACACCAGCCCGTCTGTTCACCCACTGCGTTCTTCGCACGGACCCACACCTGATAACGACCAACCGGTACCTTCGTTACGGAAATCGTCGTCCCGGTCACATTCATGTTACGATAGTACTGCTTGACCCCGGTCGAAAGAGCGTCCACCCAGACGTCATAGGAAGCGGCCCCCGGGACCGGCAGCCACTCAATGTTCAGAGTATTGTTCTGCTGTGGCACAGACACCTTCTGCAGCACCGGAACCGGCCTCGTCTGCCAAACCGCCACCGGGCTCCACGAACTCAGCAGCCCCGCCGCCGTCGCCGCTCTCACCCACACGTTGTATGTCCCGATCCCCAGATCAATGGCCGGCACAAAGAATGTGTCACGTATACCGCTTACCACCAGAAAACGCGTCTGCTTCGTCGTCACGTTGTCAATATGAATGGTGTACGTGGTCGCAGAATCAACAGCACTCCACGTGAACCTCGGACGCGCCGTTGCCACGACCTGCACCGTCGCCGGCAGCAGCGGTGCCGTTCGATCAGCAACACTGAGCCTTACGGATGACTGAGTATAACCACTGGCCGCCGTGGACACCGTCAGCGTCGTCGTACCATCCACCACGTTGTCTGCAACAGCCTGCATCGTCACCGAGGCACTCTTCGCCCCCGCAGGAATCGTCACCGATGTCGGCAGAGTCGCCTCGAACGAGTTACTGTTGAACAACTGAATCGTCACCGCATGGCCGATCGGGAAAGCCCGAGTCGCCGTCACCGATACCGTACTGCCTGCCCCACGCTCGTTGATCACCGCACTGCTGGATGTCAGCGTCAGTTGTATCGGCTGCGCATCCTGACTGTTGAAATCCACCTTCACATTCAATCCGGAAACCTCCACCTGATGCACCTGCTGCGCAATATCACCGTCCAGCAGGTATTCCGCCGACACCAGCCACGAACCCGGATTCACCGCCAGTGCATACCCCCCGGAATTCCCAATGTCTGTGACCACCACTTCACCAGTGCTGAGATTTCTTGCGGCCACCGTCCCCGCCCGCACACTCTCACCGGGATCGTAGAAGTTATCGCCGTCGAGATCGCCGAAGACCACACCTGTGATGAAAGGCTTCGAGTTGATGCGGCCAAAATCCGCAACAGCCATCGAAGCGTTGTAGGTCGGACCACTTTCATATCGCCCATATCGCACGCCCACACCAATCTCATCCCAGCTCGCATCCAGCATATTGCGACGGTGCACACTGCTGCGCCAAAGATTCAGATGGCGGTCGTAAACCTGCTCCAACTGATCGATCTCCTCCGTCGATCCTCCCCACGACAGATTCTCACCAACGGATCCCGTATACCCCAGCGCACTGGCACGCTCCTGCGGTCCATTCTTGCTGCCCGCCGTGTAATGGCTGAAATAATTGCGGCTCAGCATGTCCTGGGCATGACCCCCGGATGAATCAATCAGCAGCTGGTCAGGCGCAAGTGGCGGTCGGGCATCCGGCTTCAGAGTCCCCGCCACCAGGCCGAAATTCAGATCAATGTCCAGACGCACCGCCTCACCACCGGGATCCATCCGCGCCCGATTGATCAACTCAATCAACAACTGCTCGTTGTCCGTCATCTGCAGCGCCGTCAGCAACTGCCGTGATTCCAGCACCTCGCCTGTCAACTGACCGGAACGACGACGACGACGACGATCGCGCACGAGAATCGAACACAGCCTTGACAGAAAAACAAACGAACCGCGCATGACTGCTTCCCCCGGAATTCATCCGACAGCGTGATTCAACCAGACCACGCACCGCAGCATCCGCTGCACTGCACGGCAGACCGGTGTCCGTACTGAACGGACGCAACCGTCTCAGGTACACACTGCACAGACAGTTCCAATCGCAGCATTCCGCGCGGATTTTTCCCCGCACGCCGCAGAGCAGGGCAGCCACCCTGTTGCGATCAGGCCCACGTGCCCCCCCGATTTTCCAGCGTTTTTTCGAACCTTCCGCTCGCCTGAAAAAACTCAGCCAACCGGCAGAATTGCAGACTCACCAACGCTCGCTGACTCGGCCACACCACCGTCGAGACTGTCGCTGAAGGACAACGAATGTTGCCACGCAGCAACAACAATTGATGCCTGGACGCATCGCCAGACGCACAACTCAAATCTCGCTGACCACACCGTCGCTGGCTCCAAATCGATCAGTCTCCTGACCAAGATGCCTCAGCATCCTCACAAACAGATTTGACATGCGTACATTGTTCCGAACGTCACAGGCCACGTGCCCCTGATGCCGGAAACGTCCACCGGCCAGCAGCACCGGCAGATTCGAATTGTCATGCGATGAGGAATTCCCCAGATTGCTCGCATACAGCACAGCCGTTCGATGCAGCAGTGTCTCACCGTTTTCCTGCGTCTCACTCAGACGATCCAGAAACTCCCCCAGCACCCGCATCTCCGCCTCTTCAATCAACGCCAACTGCTCCAGCTTCGCCGGATCCTGACCATGATGCGAAGCATCATGATGACCCAGATTCACACCCGGGATCTCAGGGCGATCCTGAGTTCCCAGCCACAGCGAAACACACCGTGTGGAATCCGTTTGCAGCGCCAGATGCACCAGACTGTACCATTGCCTCGATCGCTCCAGCAGTTGCGCTCCGCCAAACTCTGACGTCGGTGCCTGCATGCTGACAGCCGGTTTCGGCGTCTGAGCCCACTGCTCGTCCTGCTGCAGCATCTGCTCCGCCTCTCGCACCGCACCCAGAAACAACTCCAGACGCTGCCGGTCCGCCCGCCCCACACGCCGCGTCAAACTGCTGATCTGACCGCCCACGCTGTCGAGCACACTGCGACCATCCCGCAACCGCTGCAGCTCACGCGACTCCTCATCAGCCGTACCCGCCAGAAACAATCGGCGAAAAACCTGCGTGGCCCGACTCTCAGACGGTATTCGTACACCCCGCCGATTCCACGACGCATTGCCACCACCCAGAACCAGCGATGGAAAACGCGTCAACCTGCCAACCTGCGCCGCCGCCTCCTGCTCCAGTGAAATCCCGTTCCTGATGTCGTTCTCCCGGATCTGCTCCGGAGCCACCCCCGTAAATAATCCGACCTCGGCAAAGTGCCCCGCAGGGTAATGATGCGACATCCCCGAAAATACCGTCAACTGACTGCGGTGACGCTCCACCGCACTCAGATAACGACTGGCCACATACTGCGGTCCCGGCTGCTCCGGAAAAAAGTTGGGACCATACATCCCCAGTGGCTGCCCCACCAGCACAATCCGCAGCGGCTCCGACGGAGAACTTTCCGCTCCGCGCCCCAACCGAACCCCCGCCATCGCTTCCAGCATCGGCAGACCCAGTGACACCCCCGCAGACCTCAGCATCAGCCTGCGATCAAGTCGTCGTACCGCCATGTCCTCTGCTCCCCATCAAACCCACACACATCACTTCCACAAAAACGCACGACTGTTCACCACCTCGTGAACCACCGACCGCAGACCAGCCCCGTCCCGCTCCAATCGCTCCACCAGCTCATCCAGCAACTGCCGATCTGCAAACTGCACCTTCGCACTGGTACTGAATTCCAGCACCCGCTGGACCATATTCCGCACCAGTTGACGACGCTGATCCAGCAGCATCCGCCGATACTCACGAATCCCCGCAAACGCCCGACCATCCGCCAGTTGCCCCGAAGCATCCACCGCCGGCCCCCGATAAATCGGCCTCCCCGAACGATACGGCAACTCCACCGCTCCTGCCTCCGTCCGCACCGTCACTCGATAATACTCACGATAATTGCCAATCGGATCAAAACACTCCAGCGCAAAACCAGGAGGATCAATCTGATTGTGACAGGTCGCACAGGCCGGAGTATTCCGATGAGCCGCCAGTTGCTCGCGAATCGTCGTCGCTCCGCGTATGTCCGGCTCAATCGGTGGAATGTTCGGAGGCGGCGGACTCGGCGGAGCTCCCAGCAGACGATCCAGCACCCACGCCCCACGCAACACCGGAGACGTCCGAGTACCATCCGCCGTCACCTTCAGCACGGCTGCCTGAGTCAACACCCCACCCCGCACGGAATCCGGCGGCAACGGAGTCCTCACGGGTACACTGCCCCGCAGGCCAGCCACGCCATACAACTGACCCAGTCGCTCATTCAGCATCGACCAGTCAGACTGCACAAATTCCAGCACACTCGCATTCGTCCGCAGCACCTCCTCAAAAAACAACTCCGTCTCGCGCTGCATCGACCACAGCAGCAATGGATCAAAATCCGGATACAGCGCGGGATCGGGCAGCGTCGCCTGAAGTCGACGCAGATCCAGCCACTGCCCCGTGAAGCTGGTCGTGAAACGCCGCAGCTTCGGCGATCCCAGCATCCGCTCAACCTGCTCCCGACGCCCCGACTCCGACATCAGCCGACCGTCCGCCGCGGCAGCCAGCAACGCATCGTCCGGACACGAACACCATAAAAAATACGAAAGTCGGGACGCCAGTTGATAGCCATCCAGCGGCTGACCCGGCTCACTGTCCAGCAACAGCAGAAATCCCGGTGACGTCAGCAGCAACTGATACGCATACTGCATCGCCTCAAAAAATGTCCCACCCGATTCCAGCCGCGCGTGTGCCGCCGCGACAAACACCGCCACCTCATCCTCAGCCGCCGGACGCCGCAGTGCCCGCCCCAGAAAACGCCGCAGCAATCGCTCCGCATCGCCACGCGCATCCGCAGACACCGGCACCAGTGGATCAGTTTCCCATTGCTGGATCGGACGATTCTCACGAATCACAGGCACCCGACCTCCCGCCGCCGTCGCCTTCGCCACAGACCTCGCCTGCAGCGGAAGATCATCAAACAACGCCTCATAACCGGGACCGGGCCACGCCCCAATCGGCCCCTCCAGCTTCAGCCAGTCCACCCGCAGACCCGCTCCCTCGTACTCCTCAATCGGACGCTTGAAACGTCGTATGTCCCAGTAGGTCAGCAGATTCACCACAAACGCCTGCCGCGCACCAAGCTCACACTCAAATTCCACAACCCGCGGCTCACCCGCCGGTATGTCCACCACGTCATACAGCTCGGGACCCTCCCGACCACTCTGCTGCACACGCATCAAACCCACCGGAATCGACTGCACATCCGCACCAACGGCAGCCGCCTGCATACGAATGCGATAACGACCCGCCGCCGGAACCGCTGCAGTCGCACACAACCCATAACGCGGCAGCTGCGTATAAAAAATCAGGGAATCCCCCTCGAGACGACACGTACGGCCCAGTCCCTCCCGAAAATTCGGCCCCTTTTCCGTAATCTGACGACCAGTTCGCTCGTCGGAAAAAGGAATCTGAGGACTGCTGGGCACCACCCCCCGAATCACTCGCGCTGCCGCCTCCTGATACTTCAGAAAATGCACCGCCGAAAGATCCAGAGATACGCCCTGGTTCTCAAAACCACCCCGCGGAACATCCTCCGGCAGCACATCGCCCACCGGAATCCGCACCCCCAGCAGATCCTCAAGAGTATTCTCGTACTCAAAGGCCGTCAGACGCCTCAGCGCAGCCCGACCATCCTGCTGCTGACGGCCCAGCGAAGACTGCTGCAGCGAACTGCCCAGCAGCACCAGCATCCGATCCCGCTCCGCCGCACCCCACGACTCTCGCGCATCTGCCGGAGGCATCTCGTCGGACTGCACCCGATCATGCACGTGCTGCCACACTGAAAACACGGAAACTTCAGCAAGCTCCACCGGCATCACATCCAGCCGCAATCCGCCGGATTGCTCCTCCGATCCATGACACACAACACAATGCCGCTGTAACAACCCCCGCAGCTCCGCTCCCGGAAACTCCTCCGCCACCACCGCAACCTGCTGCCCGCACAACTCAGGCTGATACAGCACGGCACACAGCAGAAACAGACAACTTCCCGACCATCCCCGCATTGTGATTTGTGTTCGACTCATCGCCCTACACCCGTTTCTGCAGCTCCAGGACCTTTCGCAAATCTCCCGAATTCTCTCAATCAGCCCGCATTGTGTCATCGCAGAACACCACCGCACTCCTCGAAATTCCGGTTTTCCCCGCAGTCCGGCTTTTCCTGCCCTCATGCTGGACATTCAGCCTGATCTCAGGACATGCTACGCACAAAGTCGCCGACTCCCGCGACTTCTCGCAACGCAATCCGGCAAAACTGCAGGAGCAGATCATGCGGTCGGTTCTCGTCATACTCGCCTTCCTCTCTCTCCCCACCACACCGCAGCTGTTCGGCCAGAACAAGGCTGCCACCGAGACTCCCATGCAGCAGCGCTCCATGTCCGTCGATGACCTGTTCGCCTTCCGCCGCATCGGAGCCCCCTCACTGGATCCCACCGGAATGTGGGTCGCCTGGGCCGCCACCGAAATCACCGATTCACACAACAACAAATCCGTCTCGCACATCTGGGTCGCCTCCGTCGATGGACAGCAGCCCCCCCGACAACTCACCAACTCCACCGCCAAAGACAGCAACCCCCGCTGGTCACCCGACGGTCGCTGGATCCTGTTCGAATCCAGCCGCTCCGGCGCCGGTCAGTTGTGGGCCATCAGCGCACTCGGCGGTGAAGCCCGCCAGATCACCACCATCAGCACCGGAGCCTCCGGGGGCGTCTGGGCCCGCGATGGCAAACGCATCGTCTTCACTTCTGCCGTCTACCCCGAATTCTCTCTTCTCCCGTTCCCTGAAAGTGATGCCAAAAATCGCGAAAAAACGGCCGCGATCGAAGCCTCGCCAGTCAAAGCCCGCACCTTCCGCAGACTGTTCTACCGACACTGGGACAGCTACGTCGAAGATCGACGACAGCACCTGTTCGTCATCGATGTCACCGGCGATAATGGCTGGCAACTGACAGTCAGCGAACCACGCGATGTCACTCCCGGAGACCGGGATGCCAGCCCCACATCCTCCACCTTCTCTGCACCCCAGGACTACTGCTTCTCACCCGACGGCTCACACATCATCTTCTCCGCTGTGCCCGCGGAAAATGAAGCGTGGAGCACCAATTATGACCTTTGCCGTGTGCCCGCCGCTGGCGGCACAACAGCCTGGGAAACACTCACCGCTGGAAACCCCGCCGCAGATGGACATCCGGTCTTCTCACCCAACGGGAAAAAACTGGCGTGGCGAGTTCAGCGGAAACCCGGTTACGAAGCTGACAAATGGGAAATCGTCGTCGCTGACTGCACGCTCGACGGAGCACTGAGCGGACCCTCAGCCTCACTCACAGCCGAAGTCGACCTGTCCTTCGACGAAATCGTCTGGAGAACCGATGACGAAATCCTCAGCACCGCCGAAATGCGCGGCGAAAAACCGGTCTTCGGCATCTCCGTCAGTCGCCCCAACGTCGCCAGCCGCGCACAGTCCTCCGGCACCATCTCCAGCCTCGCTGTCTCTGCCGATGGCTCCATCCTCGTCGGAAACCACAGCACAATCCGCTCACCCAACGAAGTCTTCTCCACACTCCTCGAAAAAGACATCCTGCGATCGCGAGTTCCCGTCCTGAATCTCTCCTCAGCCAACACCGCCCTGCTGGCACAGCTCCAACTGCCCGAACCCACCTCAGTGGAAGTCGTCGGCGCCGACGGTGATCCCATGCAGATGTGGATCCTGACACCGCCCGGCTTCGACAAAAGTCGCCGCTGGCCACTGGCCTTCCTGGTTCACGGAGGACCTCAGGGAGCATGGGCGGACGGCTGGAGCTTCCGCTGGAATCCCCAGATCTGGGCGGCCCAGGGTTACGTTGTCTGCCTGCCCAATCCCCGCGGCAGTACCGGCTTCGGGCAGAAATACTGCGACCAGATCGGAGGAGATTGGGGTGGGCGATGCTTCGTCGACCTGATGGCCGGACTCGCACACATGGAACAACAGCCGTGGATCGACACCGAACGCATGTTCGCCGCCGGTGCCTCCTTCGGCGGCTACATGATGAACTGGTTCGAAGGACAGACCAGCAAATTCCGAACACTCGTCAACCACTGCGGCGTCTACAACTTCGAAAGCATGTACGCCACGACCGAAGAACTGTGGTTTGATGAGCACGAACACGGTGGCCCGCCCTGGGGCCCCAATCGCTCGTCCTACGAAAAACATTCGCCCCATCGCTTCGCCGCCAACTTCAAAACACCCATGCTCATCATCCACAATGATCTCGACTTTCGAGTTCCCGTAAGTGAGGGGCAGCAGGTCTTCACCACACTGCAAAGGCTCGGGGTTCCCAGCAAATTCATCAACTTTCCCGACGAAGGCCACTGGGTCCTGAAACCTGCCAACAGCCGCTACTGGCACAACGAAATCTTCGCGTGGCTGCGGGAATACTGCCCGCCAGGCACCCGCTGAACACACCGCTGCAAACAGACCCTTTCCCTGCCATCGCCCACCTGAATAAAGCTCCGCCATGTCGTCTTCCGGACTCGACCTTCTGCGTGCGGCCGCCAGCCCGGCGGCCATCCTCGACACCCTCGAACAGACCCTGCTGGAACAGCGGGATTTCCATCGCTGGTTCGACGCCCGCATGATCCGCTCACGCCGCGAACTCGGACTGCCCATCACACAACCCACCTCACTGCGGGATATCCCGGAAGCCCAGGAAGTGGCCTGGCGCAGTGCCTACACCGATGCCGCTCGCGAAGCCGGGTTCCACTTCCTGAAACACAACCTGCTCGCGGACGCGTGGGCCTACTTCCGCACCATCCGCGAACCTCAGCCCGTACGCGATGCCATCGAAAACCTCGTCCGCAACAGTGATGCCAGCCCAGGCCCCGATACGGACGAACTGCTCAATGTCGCACTCTACGAAGGTGCTCACCCCGTCGCCGGAATCACGCTGCTGCTCAAAACCCACGGCACCTGCAACACCGTCACAGCACTCAGCCAGATGATCGGACAGATGTCCCCCGCCGAACGACGACAGGCCGCCGCCGTCATGGTCCGACACCTGCACGCCGACCTGCTCGCAAATGTCCGACGCGATGTCGAACGACGACAACCCACACTCAAACCCGACCTCTCGCTCAGACAACTGATCGCCGGTCGCGAATTCCTCTTCGCCGATGGAAACTACCACATCGATGTTTCACACCTGCACTCCATCGTCGGCTTCGCCCGACACCTGCACCGCGAAGATCCTGAACTGCTGCTGGCCATCGACATGAGCCTCTACGGGCAGCAGCTCAGCGAACACCTCCGATACCCCGCTGACGTTCCCTTCGATGACTATTACACAGCCAGCGAACAGTTCCTGCAGACAGTCGCCGGTATCAATGTCGATGCCGGACTCGACTGGTTCTCCCGCAGACTCCGGCAGGAACCCGATGCCCCCGATCAGCGGCTGATCGCCTTCGTGCTCGTCGACCTCGCCCAGCGCTGCGGCAGAACCGCCGATGTGCTGCCAGTCGCCGCTCCACACCTGTCACGCATGGAAGATCCCAACGGCTTCTCCTTCACGGCCTGCTGCGTCGAATCCGGCAGGCTGGACCTGCTGGAACAAACCGCCACGGAAAACAGTGATATCCTCGCCATGGCAACAGTGCTGCTCCTGAAAAATGCAGCACCGCAGTCGCCCTCTGCCTGATCACCACATCGCTGTTCTCAGCAGGAACACACGCCTCATGAGAATCTGCATCATTACAGCCGGCGGCGCAGGCATGTTCTGCGGGTCCTGCATGCAGGACAACACCCTCGTCCGCTCGCTCAGAATGGCCGGAGCTGACGCACTCCTGCTGCCCACCTACACTCCCATTCGAGTCGATGAAGACAATGCCAGCTCAGGTCAGGTCTTCATGGGAGGTATCAACGTTTACCTCGATTCAAAACTGCCGGGCTGGAAATGGCTGCCGGACTGGTGCCGCAGCTGGCTCGATCGCCCCGGCGTTGTCTCCTTCCTCTCACGGTTCAGCGGCAGCACCTCTGCCGCTCAGCTCGGACCACTCACCGTCGACCTCCTTAAAGGGATCGCCGGACCACAACGCAGGGAAATTGAAGCCCTCGTCGCGTACCTCGCACACGAACTCCGACCCGATGCCATCATCCTCAGCAATGCCCTGATCTCCGGAATCGTCCCCGAACTCCGCAGACACTGGCACGGACAACTGGCCTGCCTGCTGCAGGGAGATGACATCTTCCTGAAGGATCTGCCCGAACCCTGGCAGTCCACCGCCATACAGCAGATCACCGAAAACTGCCGCCACGTCGACCTGTTCCTCGCACACAGCAACTACTACAGCGATCACATGAGTCGACTGCTGCAGTTGCCCCGCCCGAAATTTCACCTGGTTCCACTCGCCGTTCAGCCTCCTCCCGAACTCCCCGCCACAACGACACCCCACCCGGCTGACATACTCCACATCGGTTACTTCGCCCGCATCTGCCCCGAAAAAGGAGCCTTCCGGTTCCTCGATGCTGCCGCCGAACTGCTGCCCGGCAACCCCGCAATCCGCATGTCCATCGCCGGCTTCCTGCCAGCTCTCCACCAGAAAAAATTCCACCAGCAGTTTCAGCAAGTCGCCCGCCGCAGCGAACAGCGCCTCCAGTGGCTCGGCAGCCCCGCAACACGCGAAGAAAAATTTCAGGTCCTTTCACAGTTCGACTGGCTCTGCGTGCCCACCGAGTACCACGAACCCAAAGGTCTCTACGTCCTCGAAGCCGCTCTGCTCGGCATCCCGTCACTCCTGCCGGCCCACGGAGCCTTTCCGGAACGCCTGCAGATGCTGCAGCACGGCAGGACTTACGACCCCCGCACTCCACTGGCCGACGCCATCCGCACGCTGCCCGGGAAATACAGTCCGCAGCAACAACAAACACTTGCCCATCACTGCCTGCAAAACTGCAGTATGACGCAGGCCGGACTGGCTGTCCTCCGCACACTCGCAGCACACACAACCTGACCCGCGACCCGTTGCCCCAACGCCACACACCCTTAAAAGTGGCAAATTCCGCCGAAAATCAGCCGCTGAACCCCCGACCAATACCCAAATCCCCGCATTTCCCGACCTCCGATCGCCCCGATTTGCCCTCCACACTGTTGCGAATCACCGCCTCTCCTCGATATAAAATCACGTATCAGCGTGTCGCGAATGGCGGCGATGGCTACTTCAGAACCAACGAAAGGGTTATTGCAGTCCGAGTGCTCTCATGCGAAACGACTTCTCCTTTCCAGACGATGGCCGCAACCGCATTGAAAAATCCGGTGTGCGGAAGGACCGCCGCAAAAAAGACAGCCGCCCCATTGAAGACGACGACGGAAGTCGCCGGGGTGCAGGCCAGAAAGATCGCCGACAGCACAAAAACTATCGCGATCTGCTCTACGGTGAAGACGACGACGAATGAACTGATCGCCGACTCTCGCCGCAATCATACACTCGCCTGCTGATACGCCCGGGGCCGAACAAATCGCCCCGCGCCGTCACATACTGCCTGCCCGCCGCAGTCGGGCCGGAACGCTTTCTCTACCGCTACCGGCCACCCGCAGTTGCCAGTACATTCCCCGCCACGGCCAACACCGCGCAGCGCGCCTGCTACCTCTGAGCCGTGGCCGATGTCAACGGAGCAGCCGAGAACTCTGACTCCAGTTGTCCCGTGGTCGCGTTGAACAACCGCACAATCCCATCAAAGCCAGCCACAGCCACCTGCGCCTCGTCCGGTCGCACGCTCACGGCAAACACGGGGCCCGAAATCCCCGGCAGCTCCACAACCTTGTTCGGATCACCTGTGGTATACACTCGCGCCGCACCGGTCACCGCCCCACTCGAACCCGCCACAAACAGTGCCCCCGATTTCGAAATGTCCAGATCCGTAACACGCCCCTCAAACCGCCGATAGGCGCGAATCAGGTTGAAGTCGTCGCCGATCTGCCGAGCCTTCTCGCGGAAAATCCTGTACAGCCGAGGCTCCCCGTCCGCACCACCCGCCAGAACCTCCTCGGCACCCGGAAGTCTTTGCACATCCGCCAGGCCACCCTTCAGGGCCCCCGGGGTAATACTGGTGATGTTGTCCACAAACTGACCGTTCGAAACTATCGACAGCTTCATCGAACGGTCCCGGCTGACACTGATCACATGATCGTTCTTCAGCGAAAATGCCGTCCCCAGAACCCAGTCCGCATGCGCATCCATACGCATCTGCTGCTCGCCACTCTCCACACGAATCACACGCAGACGATTGTCAGCACCACCCACCGACACCAGACTGCCGTCATCGCTGAAGGCCACACCAAACAGCGAATCCGTGCCAATCGTCAGTGAATGCAGCAGCTTGCCCTCCGCCACATTCCACAACTGCAGCTCGCCAAACAATGCCGGAGTCCCACCAG
>CAITYU010000298.1 GCA_903896675.1 uncultured Planctomycetaceae bacterium | reverse complement strand
GCGCTGGCGGGGCGTAAGCCTGGGGAAGCTCCGTACACGCTGTACGACTTTTTTCCGGAGGATTTTCTGTTGTTTGTGGACGAGTCGCACGTGACGGTACCGCAGATTCGGGCGATGTATGCGGGCGATCATGCGCGGAAGACGACTCTGGTGGACCATGGATTCAGGCTGCCGATGGCGAAGGACAATCGGCCGTTGAAGTTTGACGAGTGGAACAGCAAGCCGTCGTATCGGGTTCTGGTTTCCGCGACTCCGGGGAACTGGGAGCTGGATCAGACGGACGGCGAGGTGGTGGAGCAGGTGATTCGTCCGACGGGTCTGGTGGATCCGGAGATTCACGTGGTGCCGGCTCGGGGGCAGGTGCCGCATCTGCTGGAGCAGATCCGTGAGCGATCAGCGATGGGTGATCGGGTGCTGGTGACGACTTTGACGAAGCGGCTGTCGGAAGATCTGACTCGCTACATGAAGGAGGAGGGGATTCGGTGTCAGTGGCTGCATTCGGAGCTGAATGCGGTGGAGCGAGTGGAGATTCTGCGGGAGCTGCGTGAGGGCAAGTTTGATGCACTGGTTGGAGTGAATCTGCTGCGTGAGGGTCTGGACCTGCCTGAGGTGTCGATGGTGGCGATCATGGATGCGGACAAGGAGGGATTTCTGCGCAGCGAGACCAGTCTGATTCAGACGATTGGCCGATCGGCTCGTAATGTGAATGCCCGGGTGATCCTGTATGCGGACACTGTGACGGACAGCATGCAGCGGGCGATTGACGAGACGAATCGTCGTCGTGCGCTGCAGCTGGAGTACAACCAGCGGCACGGGATTACTCCTGAGACAATCCGCAAGGCGATCCGTCGGGGTATTGAGGAGGAGATTGAGGCGCGTCAGGTGGAGCGATCGGCGGTCGGTGCGTCCAGTGAATCTCAGTTTGTAACGCAGGAGTATCTGCGTGAGCTGGAGGGTGAGATGCTGGAGGCTGCTGAGCAGCTGCAGTTTGAGCGAGCGGCTCAGCTGCGAGACCGGATTCACGAGTTGAAGAAGAAGGTGGGGCAGGTGGTGCCTGAGGAGGAGTCTGCGGACGTTCCCGGGTTTGCTCGGCGCGGCGGTGGTAGTGGCGGTAGCGGTGGGCGGGGTCGTGGGCGTGGCCGGGCTGGAGCGGGCGGCCGGGGTTCTGGTGGTGCGCGGGGGGGTGGTCGGCGGGGGAAATGAGCTGGTTCGGCTTCAGCGGGACTGTTGGAAACCCCGGAATTTCCCTGAAAACCTGTGGTGAGTCCGAATGTAGGGGTTGCAGCCGGCCATGTGGGTCCATTTGGTGGTTGCGGTCACGGAATTTCATTGACATCGGTGGAACGTCTGTTCCGGCTGTGCGGTCTGCACCTTGTATCGCACGCCTGCGTTTCCTGCCGATATGTGCACCTGTGACAGGCGAAGGAAATCCGTTGAATTCCTGGCGGTGCAGGGTCGATTTTCAGCAGCGAAGGAGGGCCTTATGCTGGTATTATCACGTCAGAGCGACGAAACAATTGTGATTGGTGACAACATCCGGGTGACGATCGTGGAGGTCCGTGGCGACAAGGTGCGTATCGGCATCGAAGCTCCGCGGGACGTATCTGTGCATCGTCAGGAGATTTACGATGCGATCCGCCGGGATGCTCAGTCCGGCATGAAGGTTGGCTGAACTGCCGAACCCGATTGATTGACGCGCGAATGGCCTGCGACAGATCTGATCTGCCGCGGGCCATTCGCGTTTGTGGTGGTCATTTGCGGCTGAGGTTCCAGACGGTATCGACGTGTTCGGCACCTTCCAGCATGGCATTGACGACGCGGGACAGGAGCACCAGTGTGGGTCCATCGTCAGGCCATGCTTCCAGAATTTCACCGAGCTGGCGAGCCGCTTTTTTCAGATCTCCCTGTTCAAACAGCCGCAGAGCCTGTTCGTAACGCTGATTCAGTTCCCGACAGCCGGCATCATTCAGTTCGAACAGCTCGACCGGTTCCTGCATATTCACGACTCGCACACAGCACAGTCTGCGGCGCACGAATTCCGGTCCGAGGCTGGATTCGGCGGCACGTGACAGCAGGATGCGAGTCTGGAGTTGTTTGGTGACGCCCTGGATTCGGCTGGCGAGGTTGACTTCGCGTCCCAGCGGACCGTATTTGAAGCGGTAGGCGGATCCGGAATTCCCGGCGCGTGCTCTGCCGGAATTGATGCCGATGGAAAAATCCACATCTTCCCCGATGATGGGTCGCCATTTTGCCGTGAGTGCGGTCCTGCGACCCAGCATCGCCTGTGCTGCTCGAGCGGCCCGGACAGCGTGGTCCTGTTGCATTTGCGGAGCACCGAACATGCCCATGACGGCGTCGCCGACGTAATCGACAATCACGCCGCCCTCAGCATCAATGCACTCGGAAACGGCGCCGATGACGTCGTTGATAAACGAGAAGATCGTCTGAGCATCCACAACTTCGCTGATCGCACTGAATCGTCTGATGTCGCAGAAAATGACGGACACTTCCACTTCCTGACCAGCCAGCAGATCCGGGTTGCCCTTCAGATGCTTTGCGAGGCTGGCGGAAAAGAACTGGGCAAACAGGGTCTGATTGCGCTGTGATTCGGCTTCCTGCTGCTGTCGATCCAGTTCGGCGGCGAGGGCAAATGCCAGCAGTTCCATCAGATATGCGTCCATCCGCGAAATGTCAGTAGCCATGCTCAACTGACTTTCCGGTACTCGCTCCCCGTACAGGACTCCGACAACCTTCCCTTCGCGGCTGAGAATCGGTGAGGCGATGACAGCGTCGAGTCGAGCCACGCTGACGGTCGGTCGAAATGTGCCGGATGTCCAGAACGTCCGGCAGTGCAGCAGAACTTCCTGCAGGACAAAGGTGCTGCAGGGGCGTCCTTCGGCATGCAGTTCGCGGACCTGCACCCACTGGTCATTGATGTAGAGCAGGACTCGCGCGGAATCAAATCCCACGACTCGCACCGCCCCCTTGACGGCTGCGGTGTATAAGCCTTCGGCATTGCGAGCATTTCGGAAGACCTCCATGGTTTCCTGCAGCACTCGCAGAATGTGCCCCAGTCCGGAATCGGAGGCTGCATCTTCAATCTGCAGTGGTCGGGCAAATTCGTCAGAGAAGTCCAGCATCTGGCCGGGAGCCATGCTGATGTTGCCGAGACTTTCGAGGCCTGAATCTTCCTGTGAGACAAGTTGCGGGTTGCTGAGGGAGACGGTATGGCCGGAGGCGAACTGCAGGTTGGTGGGGAGTGGGAATTCGCCGGTGTCGCCAGCTTCGAGGGACACGCCCTGCTCGATCCGCATATCGACGGTCGTGCTGATATTTGTCAGTTTTACCGAGCTGCTGCCGGTGCGGATTGCCTGGAGCTGTCGGCGGGCGATTTTTTTGTTGTCCAGCGTCGCCATCACGATGCGAGTCACGCCGGCAGCGGACGAGACCGATCCGGGGCCCAGTTCCCCCTGCTGCTGCCGCCCGAATTCCAGCGGTCCCTGCAGTTGACCTTCGTACAACAGCACGTCGTTCTCGTGGATTCTGACCTGCAGCGGCATATTCAGCGTCCGTCAATCGCGTTAAAGAACGCATCAATGCCGTCACGGTATTCCGCGGGAATGTCTTCGCTGGTGTTTCCGGTCGTCTGCTGAACTCCACGTTCCTGCACGACGGCCGCGGCATCGCCGTCCGGTCCGAAATGTTCGAGTGCGGCACGATCCGTGGACCCACTGCCACCGCCTCCCGGACTGGATCCGCCACCACCTCCGCCACTGCGGGGATTGGCCCGGCGAGCCTGCAGCAGCAATTCGATCGCTTCTGTTTCAGCGGCAATTGTCGGCCCATCGGTTCGGGGAGTCTGGAGGTGCGTCCAGGCATCGCCCATGGCATGCCCAACAGCTTCCAGCAGCCCGATCTCACGACCGAATTTTTCGCCTCCATTGGGCAGCGCTTCAATGTCGGTGATCACATCCGACACCCGCTCATAAAGGCTTTGCTGTACCGCCGACAATTCGCGAGCCGACTGTTTCCAGCGATCCGTGTCGTCCACGGTTTTCTGGGTCGCCCGTGTCTGCTCACGCAGATCCATTTCACCTTCCAGAATCCGCATGACTTCCAGAATGACTTCGGGCGGCAGGCTGGCGCTGTTGCCGGCTTTGCATTGTCCGCACTTTGAGGGGGAGACCAGTTCTTCGGCCCAGCGATCGAGGGTATCGGCCCATAGTTCGGCCCGCGAAATGGATTCCCCGGTGCGGTTGCTGCGAATCACTTCGCCGATGGCCGCCACTTTGGACACGGCGTCCTGATCTTCCATCTCTTTCAGTATGCGAGCAAATTTGGCTTCGTTACGACGGTCCGCATAGGCCTGCAGGTCATCCTGAATGATCCGCAGTTTCTGGCTTTGTGCTGTTTCACGGGCTGCTGCGGAGATATTGAGTTTATCGACCGGTTGTGTCGCCTTATCGGATTGGACGCCGAACCCATCGAAGAGCGACCTGTTCAGGCTTTCCGCAACGGCCAGCTGTTCCCGGGAGGCTGCTTTGAACCGCTTGACGAAAGTGCTGTCCTCGAGGTCATCGAGGATCATCTGCAACTGCTCACGCACCTTCAGAAACTCGGCCAGCAGATCGGCCTGCTGATGCACGGACTGATCCATCGGCCGGTCGTCTGCCGGCTGATTCTGTGCGGGGGGTGGTTGTGGACCACCCTGGACAACGGTCGAGGGCAGTCCCAGTCTGGAGTTTGCAGGTTTGCCGGGCTGCTGCTGTTCGGCCGGTTTGTCATCCGCGGGATTAAAGCCGGATTCGACGTCTGTGATTGTGGGGACCTGATTGCCTTTGGGCTGCGGCTGAGTTCCGGACCGCGAAGCCGCTGCCTGGGACAGCAGTTTTGCGACCGAGGGCATGCGGTTCTGAGAAATATCCTGCAGTTTCTGCAATCCCTGGGCCCACGTCTCGACGTGTCCGGCGAGAATTTCACGGTTTCGCAGCGCCTGTCGGATCAGGTCTTCACCCTGCATGACCACTGCATCAAGACGCTGCCCGTTGGCTTTTTCGGCGGCGGCCTGCTGTTCAATCTGTCGTCGCACCGCGGGTTGATCAAACTGTTCGGGGGCCATCTGGCGAATCTGTCGATTGACATCGTGCAGCCGCATTTCTTCTTCGTAGACGTCATCCGCTGTCCCGGCCCAGCGGCGCAATTGTTCCATCAGCCACACGGCGTGCTGTTCCGCTGTGAGCACGTGAATGACGATCGGCGCAGAATACACTCGCCCGCGACCATCGAGGTAATCTTCCGCCCACGCTCGCAGTTCCAGGGTCTGAGCCGATACCTGTTCGGTTGCAGCGCAGAACACCGTCTGACCGCCGGTTTTCAGCAGCTCCGGAGAACCCGGTTCGACCACTCGACTGCCCTGCTGCGGCTGGGGATTGTTGACGGGATCCGCCACACCGCGCCATTCCAGCCCGACCTGTCGCAGTCCGAAGTCATCGCGTGACTGAATGTCGAATTTGACAGCATCTGTGTCCAGCACAACGGCCTGTGGTTCAAGTGCCCGCAGTTGCACGTCCGGCTGGCGATCATCCACGGCATTGACCTGCACTTTGAAGGCGGTGCGGGCTGCCAGTCCCAGCACGTCCTGCCATTGCAGTTCGAGTGCTTCCGGGGCAGTGACGGACCGCTGGGAGGACTGCAGTACAGACTTTTGCACTGTGGCAGGCTGGCCGTTGATTGAGGCACTGTTCAGATCACGGCTGACTTCTGCTTCGATTGTGGCTGTGGATCCCTTCAGGATGGAGACGGCACCGCCGCGGATATCGAGGCGGACGGGGCGACTGTACTGCAGGTAGGCTGGCAGGGTGACGAGAGCGGCGGCCGACTTCAGCTCTGGGCGTTCGGCCACCTGCAGTTCGATCTGGCCGGTCCAGTCACCCACTCGCAACTGCAGCAGATCCTGCTGTGTTCGGCCGGGCAGGCTGAACTGGTACTGGTCTGCATCAAGCGTGGCTGCGAGTTGCCGGCCTGAGACGGCGGCTGAAGCCTGGGCTGGTCGCCAGCGGGACTGCGGTTGCAGTTGCAGCTGAAACTGTACGTCTTCGCCGTGGGGCAGTACGAGTGACTGCGGGACGGGCTGCACAGTGGCGAAGGTGTAACGCGGAATCCCGGACCAGGGCAACAGCCACCGCAGTGTGGTGTTCCAGCCGGCCGCCGGGACGATGGCGAACAGCAGCAGTGCCAGTGCTGCGGGAACAGCGGCAGAGACGGCCCAGCGACGATGTCGCGGATGCGGGACAGCATCGGCGAAATCGCGACCTTTCACGGACTGATTGACCTGGTCCACTGCCGCCTGAGCCAGTCGCAGGCTGGTGGTTGCCGGCAGGCCATTGTGCACCAGTTCCACGACCCCCAGCAACTGATCACCGATTGCCGGATGGCGGCGTTTGAGCAACTGGGCCACCTGTTCGAGGTGTCGCGTCTGCCAGAACCAGCGATGCAGACGGGCTGGCAGCAGCAGGGTGAATCCGAGGGTGCCGGCGATCAGAGTGGCGAGGCGGGTGATGGCTGAGGTGTCGACGAACCGTTCGGCCACAAACAGCAGCAGCCATGAGACCGCCAGTCCGCAGAGCGCTGAGAACAGCGTTTCAGCCAATTTGATGCGACGGACCAGCCGTCGGTAGGCCAGCAGGGAGTCGCGAGTTTCGTTGGGGAGCTGCAGCACGGACTGGGACATGTCAGAGTTCGTTTCTGCCCTGCGGGTCAACAGTACCGAAGAGGAACCATACGGGTTGTAGCGAGGGCCGCACAAGTGGTGTGGGAGGTGTCGCCCGAGTTACGTTGAGGGGTGTGGGCTGAGCCGGACGGCCACAGCCACGGAGCGTTGATCTGGTTGGTGCAGCAGGTTGTGCTGTCAGCAGTTTACGGGAAGTTCGGTGGTGAGGGGAGAGAAAACCGGGGGAAAACCGGGGGAAAACCGGGCGAATTTGCTACCAGCCGACCGACATATTGGCCTCGATCGCCTTGCGTGCGGTGTTCAGGTCCGCACCGGTGTCCAGCATATACAGGCGAATGGCGTGCAGTTTGTCTCCGGCTGCGCGTGCGAGGCAGTCGCGGGCCACATCGCAGGGTTTGAATTTTTCCCCGAGTCCCAGCATTCCCTTGGAAATGACCCAGAGGTCGCGAGGGCGACGGGTGATGCGGAGAATTTTTTCTTCGGGGTAGTGTTTTGCAGCAATGTGCTCGGCCTGTTCCAGGCTATTGGCCCAGCCGATCATGATATGGGCCTCAGTTTCGATTTCGAACAGCGGCATAACCGATTCCTGGAGGCCATTTCGGGTGGCTGAAGCGAGTTTCAGCATCGGGTTATCTTGTTTTGTAGTGCAGCTCCGAGTGAGGGCGGGAGCGTGGAGGGTGTCGAGTGTAGCAGGGTGGTACTGGCGGGTCGACAGAGCCGTTGGGGATCCGCGCGCTGGAATTGAAGAAAACCCACCTGTTTTTCGCAGGGAGGCTGCATTTCCCCGGCCTTTGGCTTGAACAGTTCAGGATTGCAACGCACAATGGATTCAGGAAATTCTCGAAAATGGTTTACGGCGTTGGGGTCTTCTGGCTGAAAGTCTCGGGAGAGTTGCTGTGACTGGTGCACTCCGCAGAAACCTGCCATCGGTATTTTTTTCGTTGCTGCTGAATGCCGGGGTGTTATTTGGACTGGCATTGTTGCAGCGGGCGGTTGCCTCTCAGGGTCTGGATCTGATGTTGGAGTCCGTCTTCTCGGAGGAGATTCCTCAGGAGGAGATGACTCGCGATCTGGAGCTGGACACGGCTCCGGCTGAGACATTGAATGTGATTGCGGGGGGGACTCCGTCGACCGCCGTGGGAGCCGCTGCGCAGCCGGCGGCAACTGCCGTGAACGTGCAGAAGGCGGCGGTGATGAAGGAGCTCAGTATTCGTCCGGTGGTGTCCGGGCTGGCGGTGCCATCGGATGAGATCCTGGCCGAGGACCTTGGTGAGGGCGAGATTACCGGTGAAGTGGGTGCGATGGTTGAGGGTTACGGCGCTGCCATGGGCATCATCACTCAGGAGGTCGTCCGCATGATGCGTCAGGGCAAAGTGACGGTGGTCTGGCTGTTTGACGAATCCGGCAGTCTGGCTGACGACCGCAAGGAGATTCGCGAGAACTATCATCGTGTCTATGAAGAGCTGGGGATCGCGGCGAAGCAGGACGGGGATTTGAAGAAGGGTGGTGGTGATCAGTTACTGACGGTGGTGGCCAGTTATGGTGCGGAGTTGCACGAGTGGACTGCGCGACCGACGGCGGACGTGGAGCAGGTGAAGGCGGCGATTGACAGGGTGCCGGTGGACCAGAGCGGTCAGGAGAACATGTGTCGGTCGATCGCGCTGGTGATCAGCAATTACAAGGCCACGGCGGTGCGTGGTAAGCGCAAGCTGGCGGTGATCGTGGTGTCGGACGAATCGGGTGATGATGGTCAGTTTGTGGAGGAGGCGGTTGCTCAGGCCCGCAACGCCCGGGCGCCGGTGTATTTCCTTGGGCGTGAGAGCACCTTTGGTTTTCCGTATGCGCATCAACGTTGGGTGGATGAGCCGACGAAGGAGGAATTCTGGATTCGCATTCGTCGTGGCCCGGAGACTCCATTTCCGGAGTGTCTGCAGTGGAACGGCCTGCACACTCGCTGGGATGTGCAGAATTCGGGTTTCGGTCCATACGAGCAGGTGCGGATTGCGCGGGAAACCGGTGGTATTTTCTTTGTGTTGCCGGGCGAAGAGACGACGCTGGTGGGGATGGGAGCGAATGATCGGCGGAAGTATGATTTTCTGGCGATGCGTGAGTATCAGCCGGACCTGCTGGCTCGACCGGCCTATGTGCAGGAGCGGAATTCCAGTCGTTTCAGGACGGTTTTGTGGAACGTGATTTCGACATTGAATCCGAATGAGGACAAGTTGCTGTTCAGTGCTCATGATCCGCAGTTGAGTCTGAAGAACGAGCATTTTCGGTTGTTGCCGGCGGAATTTCGTCAGGATGCACTGGCGGAGGTGGGCAAGGCGGCTCGTTCGATGAATCTGTGTCAGGTGGCGATTGGCGAGCTGGAGGCGATCAGGTCGCTGCGGGCTCAGGAAGCGTCATTGCGCTGGCGTGCCAGCTATGATCTGGCGTTGGCGCAATTGTATGTATTTCGACTGCGATTGTATCAGTATCTGCTGGCGATGGATCAGCATGCCAACAACATGCCGGCGCCGAAGAATCCCAAATCGAACGAGTGGAATTTCTGGTGGGGTGGCAAGCCGATTGTTCCGGACGAGCAGCAGTTTGACCGGCTGGCGAAGGCATTCCAGATGAAGATGACTCGGGACGAATATCTGGAGATGGTGAAGACGGAGGAGACGGCTGCTGTGGAGCGGATGCAGTCGGTGGTGACGGATCATCCCGGGACCCCGTGGGCTCAGCGAGCGCAGACGGAGCTGAATCTGGGATTTGGTTTCAATGTGGGTGATCGATTGTGGGACCCGTCCGGTCGTCGCAGTGAAGCGTCGATGCGTGTGCCGAAGTTGTAACACCACACCTGTGGACAGTGTCGTCTGCCCGGCAGGAGCCTTTGTCAGTGGTGGAAGAACTTTTTGATGTGGTGAACGAGCGGGATGAAGTCCTGTATTCACTGTCCCGCAGTGCGGTTCATCGTCAGCAGCTGCTGCATCGTGCAGTGCACGTGTTTGTGCTGGATTCGCGGGGGTGCCTGCTGATTCATCAGCGGTCACCCACGAAGGAAGAATTTCCGAACGTGTGGACATCATCGTGTTCCGGGCATGTGTCTGCCGGGGAAACGTATGATCAGACGGCACCGCGGGAGCTGCAGGAGGAGCTGGGGATCACGGGGGTCCGGCTGGAACGGCTGCAGAAGTTTGCCGCCTGTGCTGACACGTCGTGGGAATTCACGGTGTTGTACCGTACGGTCACCGATCAGTCGCTCCGTCCTGACGCTGCGGAGATGACAGCGGTGCAGTGGATCAGTCCTGCGGAGCTGGATACAGCAACTGCGGCGTATCCGGACCGGTATTCACCGGCGTTCCTGCTGCTGTATCGCTGGTATCGGGCTTCGTTTGCCTGAACTGTCCGCCCACGGTACTCTGGCGGTCAGCCATTCCGGTGATCTTATGACTGCAGTGTTTGTCCCTGTTTGCGGAGTCTTCTGATGTGTGTTTTTGGTGGCAGGATTCTGGCCTGTGTGGGTGTGGTGCTGCTGACGATGTCCTGTGCATCAGCGACCGAGCCGATTCGGGTGTTGATCGTGGATGGTCAGAACAACCATGGAGTCTGGCCGAAGACGACTCAGATGATGAAATCGTATCTGCAGCAGTCCGGTCGTTTTACAGTGGACACAGCGACTGCGGCACCACAGGGCAGCGATCCGAATTTCCGTCCGAATTTCGCCGCCTATCAGGTGGTACTGTCGAATTTTGGTCATGGAGCGTCCCCGTGGCCTGCCGAAACGCGGGACAGCTTTGAGAAGTTTGTGCGTGGTGGCGGTGGTTTTGTGGTGATCCATGCGGCCGACAATTCGTTTCCGGACTGGGTGGCGTACAACGAAATGATTGGTTTGGGCGGCTGGGGCGGTCGGAACGAGAAATCGGGGCCGTACGTCTACATTGACGGGCAGGGGAAGCTGGTGCGTGACGAGAGTCCGGGGAATGGCGGTAATCATGGTCCGCAGCTTGAGTTTCCGATCATTCTGCGGGACCGTGAGCATCCGATTGTGCAGGGGATGCCGCTGGAGTGGCTGCATGCGAAGGATGAGCTGTATGACAAGCTGCGTGGGCCAGCGAAGAACATGCAGGTGCTGGCGACTGCGGAATCGCAGATTACGGGCCGTCATGAACCGATGCTGATGACGATTCAGTATGGTGCGGGCCGCGTATTTCATACTCCGATGGGCCATGCCGAGTATTCTCAGGAGTGTGTGGGATTCATCACCTGTCTGCTGCGTGGGACGGAGTGGGCGGCGACGGGGAAGGTGACGATCGGGATTCCTGCAGATTTTCCGACGGCGGACAAAACCAGCAGTCGTTCGGCGTCGCAGTGATGTCGTTGTGGGCGGTGCGTGAGTCTGAACTGCGGGTTGGAAGTTCCTGACAGGATGTGAAGTCGTATGGTGCGCAGCCGGCGTGGTTTTGTGTGGTCGATATTCCCGGTTCTGTGGGTATTGTGCGATGCGACTGTCTGTCTGTCGGACGACTGGCTGCAGTGGCGTGGTGCGTCGGGGGATGGTGTCAGCACTGAGGTGGGGCTGCCGCAGACGTGGTCGCGCGAGAAGGGAGTGGTGTGGCGGGTGGAACTGCCAGCGGCCGGCAATTCGACTCCGGTGATCGCCGGTGATCGCATCTTTCTGACTCAGCCGTCTGCCGAGAAGGCTCAGCGGGGCCTGTTGTGTCTGGATGTGCAGTCGGGGAAGACGATCTGGTCGCGAACGGTGGAGTGGTCGGGGCCGGATCCAACGCATTCAACGAACCCGGTATGTTCATCGTCTGCGGTGACGGATGGTGAGCGTGTGCTGGCATGGTTTGGTTCAGCGGGTCTGCACTGCTGGGATGTTGAGGGGCGTTTATTATGGAGCCGTGATTTGGGAGTGCAGCGGCACATCTGGGGGTATGGTTCTTCGCCGGTGATCGCTGATGGCCGGGTGTATCTGAATTTCGGCCCGGGCGAGAATTCGGCGTTGTATGCACTGGATGTGAAATCGGGCGAGGTGCTGTGGCAGCGTGCAGAGCCACTGGATCGGGACGGAACAGCGGAGGCGAAGTTTCAGAGTGCTGACTATACGGGTTCCTGGAGTACTCCGGTGATTCGGACGCTGGCCGGTCGTTCGCAGTTGCTGCTGAGTGTTCCATTTCGGGTGCGGAGTTTTGATCCGGCGGACGGGCGTGAGCTGTGGGTGTGTGAGGGGACGAATGCGTTGTGTTACACGTCGCCACTGGTTCATGCGGACAGTGTGATAGCGATGGGTGGGTATAATGGGATGACGGTGTGTGTGCGAGCGGACGGCGATGGGGATGTGACGGGAAGTCAGCGGGTGTGGCGTCATCCGAAGACGCAGCAGCGGATTGGATCGGGTGTGGTGTATGGCGGGCACATTTACATTCACAACGACCCGGGGATTGTGGAGTGTTTTGATGCGTTGACAGGTGAATTGAAGTGGGAGCAGCGATTGTCCGGCCCGGGAGGCAAGGGCACGAACTGGTCATCGGTGACGGTGACGGGTGACGGTGTGTGTTATACGCTGAACCAGTCGGGAGATTGTTTTGTGTGGCGTGCATCGCCGGGTGGTTTTGAGCAGATCGCGGTGAATTCGCTGGGGGAATCCTCGAATTCGTCAGTAGCGATCAGCAATGGTCGGCTGTTCCTCAGGACTCATCAGGCGCTCTGGTGCATCGGGCGGTGAATCCGGGTGTCGTGGTGTGCAGAGACTGAGGCGATTGGATGTCAGCGCAGGATGCTCGGTTGAAACTGCGGTCACTGGGATCGCCGGAGGTGGCCGCGTCGACAGCTCGTTTCTTTCGCACGGGGCCGGGTGAGTATGCTGAAGGGGAGAAATTCATTGGCGTTCGCGTCCCGGTGCTGCGAGCCGTTGCGCGGCAGTTCCGGGCCCTGTCATTGCAGGACATTGAGTCTTTGCTGAGTTCGGTGATTCACGAAGAGCGACATCTGGCGCTGTTGATTCTGGTGCTGCAGGTGTCTGCGTGTGACGAATCGCGGCGGAAGATTCTGTATGACTTTTACCTGAACCATACGCGGTTGATCAGCAATTGGGACCTGGTGGACTGTTCTGCGCCGCATGTTGTGGGCAGTTTTCTGCTGTACAGGTCGCGAAAACCGCTATTCCGGCTGGCGCGGTCGAAAAGTCTCTGGGAACGCCGCATCTCCATCGTATCGACTCAGCATTTCATCCGGCACAACGACGTCAGTGATACGTTCCTGATCAGCCGCAGTCTGTTGGGTGACTCGGAAGATCTGATTCACAAGGCGACGGGGTGGATGCTGCGGGAAGCGGGCCACAGGGCTCCTGATTTGCTGCTGTCGTTCCTGGATTCGCATGCCACAGAGATGCCGCGGACGATGCTTCGGTATGCGATGGAGCGACTGCCGGCTGAGTTGCGGCTGCGTTATCGGAAGTAGCCGGTTTTCAGTGTTCAGTGTTCAGTTTTCAGTTTTCAGTTTTCAGTTGGCAGTCGTGGCAGTCGTGGCAGTCGTGGCGGCAAGGCGTGCAGGGCTGATGGCTGGTGGACTCGGGGGCACCTCAGGTGGGTAGTCGGTGGGCTGTTTGGCTCAACGTAAAATGAAGTGCGCGGTGTGAAGAAGCATTTTCACCGCGAAAGGCACCAATTTCAGAGGCGAGCCGTTGGCGGAAGCCAACGGGTGTTGTCCTGAAGGGGATCACCGCACTTGTGCTCCCAGGCGGCTGAGGCTTGCGGCGAGCCGGTGGGATCGGTTGGTTCAGGCGGCGGCAGAGTCGCCCTGTGTGAGGGCGTAGCCGTACAGATCGAAGACCCAGCGGAGGCGGGTTTCCAGCATCTGGATGGTGCCGGCATCGATGCGGTACGAGTTTTTGCGGTAGGTGGAGAAGCCTGAGACGACTTTGCGAATAGGGGCTTCGGCTTCGTCCCAGCCTGGCAGGTTCAGCGAGGCGTGCAGTTTTTCAAGCACGTCGGCGGGGGCTTTCTCGAGGTCTTCAAAACGCAGTTCGAACAGGTTGCCTTCGGGGATCAGGTGTTTGGTGTCTTCAAACCGGCGCACGGATTTTTCGTACAGGTACAGAGTTTCTTCGGACCAGACTTCCGGCCGCAGGTTTCCGAGGGTGTTTTCGGCGAACATCATTTTGCGGAGGTGGATGGTGGATTGATAGACAGCGCGGGGGTCTCGGTAGATGTAGACGAATCTGGCGTCCGGGAACATTTCAAGCAGTGTGGGTACGCGATAGGTGTGAGTGGGAGATTTCATGACGCAGATTCCCCTGCGTCGCATGGCCACTTTCTTCACGAGTGTGAGCAGGGCATCCTTCCAGATACGCCGTTCGGGTTCCGTCATTTCTGCGGGGTCAAGGAACCGTTCGTAGACATTCATGCGTCCCTGAAATGCGGGCATCAGGTAGGGTGACAGGGTGGTCCAGACCGCCAGTGCGACTTCATCTTCCTGTGGCGCGGACCACGCGACTTCCACATTGTCCATGGGGCGTTTTTTGGGCAACAGCCATTCGGTGAGTGGAGCGTTGATTTTCTGGGTCAGCAGAAAGTGTCCGGGGAACAGGCATTCGTACAGGTTGAGGAAGGTGAAACGTGGATTGAGTGTCATCAGGTTATGCAGCATGGTGGTACCGCTGCGCCAGTGACCGAGGATGAAGATGGGGGGTTCGGTCACGGGTGTGCGAGCGATACGGCCACCGTAGATCAGGTGCTCGATTGCATTCATCAGGCTGTTGTAGCCGGTCATGCAGCCCGCGGAGAGCAGGCGGTCGAGGTTACGAACTGTGATCTGGGGTTTCAGGCCGAGAAATTTTCGAAATCCGCTGATGGACAGTCCGTGCCACAGGCAGACGCGGTTGCGTGGCGGCAGGTCGGCCACGGCTTCGACACCGGCATTTCGTTGTTGCCCGCTGGCGGGTGCCGAGGGACTTCTGACCTGGGAGTTTGATGTGGCTGAACTGACTGTCTGGACTCCGGTCGACATCGCAACTCCCCGCCTCATGCTGCCGCAGCGCAAGAACAATGGTACCGACCACCAGCGCGCTTCTCAGTTCCTGTTTCGGCTGAATCCGGATTTCGTTTCAGCAGATTCTGCCGAATGTTGGGCAGGAATGCCAGGGATGCTGAAGCAGGCTGTTTTTGGGGGGTGGGCCGGGCAGAAATGACGCGAGGGACAAAAACCGTAGCCTGGGCTTTAGCCCGGGCAAGTTACGCACCCCAGTACTGGAAAAGCACTGCGTCTTTCAACCGGAGGAAGTTTTGTTGCCACCCCCAGCCCACTTTTGTCCCCCGCGTCAGGAATGCCCAGGGTACGTTTTTGGCCGTGGCGCGGGGGGGAGATGCCGGTTTACTGGTGTGTCCCCGGCACGGGTTTTCGGAGGTGTATTGGGAGTTTGCCCGGGCTGAAGCCGAGGCTACGGGCGGGTTTCTGGCGTCAATTCAGTATCTCGGGTGTTTTTGGGGTCGGGCCGGGCAGGAATGCCCGGGGTACGTTTTTGGCCGTGGCGTGGGGGGAGATGCCGGTTTACTGGTGTGTCCCCGGCGCGAGTTTTCAGGGTTGTGAAGGGTGGGGGCCCGGGCTGAAGCCCAGGCTACAGGTTTTGTCCATGGCGTGGGGATTTGCGGAGTGCTGTGGAGGGGGGAGAGTCGAGGGAGTTGGGGTTGTGCGGATTTGTCTTTTTCTGTGGATCGGGTTGGTTGTGGGGATTTTGCAATCAACTCGGGTTATCCCGCCGGTCGATTTTTTTGACACGGACAATTTCAACAGACGCGCCTTGGGGGGCCGCTGAGAGTCGTTCGGGCTTTTTAGGACTGGAAGTGCTTCGGATGGACGGCCTGAATGACATCTCGCGTCTGAACACCGTTCGAAATCTGCTGGCTGGGCTGACGACAGCGGCGATCTGCGGCACGGGTGCCGCCCTGCTGGTGGTTCGTCACGGAGCACAGAATGCTGAAAGTCAAGCAGAATCGGTGACAGTTGCGATTGAATCTTCCGAGTCTGCCGAGGACGTGGTGTATCTGGGGCAACTGCCGGACCGTTTGCGCAGTTTGTCGACGGCGGAGGCGACGCGGGCTGTGTTTCGTCCGGCGGGTCTGAGTCAGACCGTGCAGGAGCCTGGAGTGGCATCTGAGCCGTCGGCAGTGTCGGCGGACGAGCCCATTGAGACACAATTATTTGATCCCATTGAGACACCTCAGGCTGCAAATGTCCCTGCCGCGCAGGCGGCTGACGATGCTGTGGTGCAGTTTGAGATTTCTGAGCAGACGGACACGGGAACGGCGGAGGGCGTGGCGGTTGGGAGAGAAGCGACCGTTCATTTGCAGGCTCCGGCGACCGTGAGCATACCGGTGAGTGTCACGGTGAACAATGGCGAACTTCTGGGTCAGCTGGAATCGTTGAAGCGTCAGGTGGAGCAGTTAACGCGTCGTTTGGAGGCCAGTGAAGCGGCGCTGGCTGAAGCTCGTGCTGCAGCAGCTTCTGCATCGACTGCAGTGGCTGTCGCGCCGCCGGTGCAGTCCAAAACCGTGGTCGCTCCGAGTGCCTCGCCGGCGCCGCCAGTGCCGGTGCTGCGTCCATCGCGGCCGCGGATTCAGCGACCGCCGCAGCCGGCTGGCCCCGTGCAGATTGAATATTTTTCGGCGTCGGGGTTGGCTGAGGAGCGACCGCGACAGCCGTCCGTTCCCGAGCCTGTTCCGTCATCACCGCCGCCGGCTGTGCCGGAAATTGCTGAGCCGCAGGCTGCGGTGTCTGTGGAGAGTGTGCCTGATTCCGCAACTCCCCTGATCAGTGATGCCCCGGTGTTGCCCGAACTGGCTCCGGACACTGTTGGTTCCGCCACTGGTGCTGAGGAGCCTGTGGAGCAGGCCGTGCCGGTGCTTCCGGCAGAGCCGGTCCCGCCGCAGACTGGTCTGCCGCGTTCGAGCGTGCCGACGGCGTCTGTCGTGACGGCAGCCTCGGTAGTGGCAGCGCCGGCATTGGTCCCGGGAGTACCGGCTCGCACTGTGTCGGCGACGAGGCCCGCGGCAACAGACAATGCACCGGAATTGCAGTATGAGAACTGGCGTGATCCGGGAGTTCCGCAGCAGGTTCCGGCGTGGGGCGGCACGGTCACTCGTTCGCCAGCGGCGTCACAATCGCTGGTGAAGCGAGCGGTGACGAACGTGCGCGAGGGGGTGGAGGAGACGTTGGACCGGCTGCCGACACCTGACCTGCGTGCTCCGGAGTGGATGCGTTCGATGTTTCGTCGGGCGACGAAGTCGGCTGGTCGGAGTTCCGGTACGGGTTCCGGTTCAGGTTCCGGTACTGCTGCTGCGGCAGCGGTGGTGCGTGATCGTGGTGTGATTGTGCGGCCGGCGAGTCATCTGCAGCCTGGTCCGCCGCGTCAGGGTACTGTCGGTGCAGCGGCGCAGCAGCCATCGCAGCGTGCGGGAGTTCGCTGAGAGTTTGGTTCGATCGCTTCACCTGCGGCCTGAATTCGGGCATAATACGCTGTTTGACTGCGTTTTCCGAATTTGGCTGCGGGTGTCGTCATGATTGGTTGTCAGCGGGTGTGTCTGCTGCTGTGTGTGTATCTGTGTGTGATGTCGGGACTGGAGCCTGTGATGGCTCAGGAAGCCAACTATGACGAGGCACAGGTTCCGGCGTACACGCTGCCGGATCTGTTGACGGATTTGTCCGGCGCCCCCGTGACGACTCCGCAGCAATGGCAGCAGCGGCGGCGTGCTGAGGTGTTAAGTCTGTTTGAGCAGCATGTGTTTGGTCGCCTGCCGAATTTTCAGGTGCAGTTGCGGACGAAGCTGCGTTCTGAGGTGCCGGACGCGGTGGGTGGTTTGGCGCATCGTCGTGAGTTGACGGTGTATTTCACAGCGGACGATGCTGGTCCGCAGATGGACCTGCTGATTTATACTCCGGCGGCAGCTACAGGTCCGGTGCCGGCTTTTCTGGGTTTGAATTTCAACGGCAATCAGGCGATTGAGTCGGATCCGCGTCTGCACATTACGGAATCGTGGGTGCGGAATAATCGTGAGTTGGGGATTGAGGACAATCGGGCCACTGAGGCGACGCGAGGCAGCGAATCCAGTCGCTGGTCTGTGGAGCGTATTGTGCGGTCCGGTTATGGACTTGTGACCATTTATTACGGCGACATTGATCCGGACTTTGACGACGGATTCCGCAACGGCATTCACTCGTTGGGTGAACCTGTCAGTGGTGAGCGCGCTGGTGACGCGGGTGGTTCGATCAGTGCGTGGTCGTGGGGCTTAAGTCGGGCCCTGGACGTGCTGCAGTCGGATGCTCGTATTGATGCGTCTCGTGTGGCGGTGTTTGGTCATTCGCGTCTGGGCAAGACATCATTGTGGGCGGGTGCGACGGATCAGCGATTTGCGATGGTGATATCGAACAATTCCGGGTGTGGTGGTGCGGCGCTCAGTCGGCGTGCTTTTGGTGAGACGGTCGCGCGGATCAACAAGTCGTTTCCGCACTGGTTCTGTCTGAATCATCGGAAGTACAACAACAACGAGGGTGCGTTGCCGGTGGATCATCACATGCTGATTGCTCTGGCGGCACCGCGTCCGGTGTATGTGGCGAGTGCAGTGGAGGATCAGTGGGCGGACCCGCGTGGTGAGTATCTGAGTTTGTGGCATGCTGGTCCGGTGTATCGACTGTTTGGTCGTGTGGGTATGCCGAGTGAGCAGATGCCGGGTGTGGACGTGCCGGTGCAGACGGACGTGGGTTATCACATTCGGTCGGGCAAGCATGATGTGACGGACTATGACTGGCAGCAGTATGTGAAGTTTGCAGACCGTCATTTGAAGGCTGAGTGATGTCAGAGCAGCTGACGGCGGCGCAGCGGGAGGCTGTGGAGCATTTTGAGGGGCCGTTGCTGGTGATGGCCGGTCCGGGTTCCGGCAAGACTCGCGTGATTACTCACAGGATTTCCCGGCTGCTTGAGCGTGGGGTGTCGGCGGACAGCATTCTGGCGCTGACGTTCACGAACAAGGCAGCGCGTGAGATGTCGGAGCGAGTGGAGCGGATGCTGGGTGGTGTGCGGGTGCGAGTGAGCACATTTCATCGATTCTGTTCGCGTCTGTTGCGGCGGTGGCCTGAGCGCGTGGGTTTGAAGGAGAATTTTACGATTCTGGATCAGTCGGATCAGGTGGATCTGGTACGGCGGATCATGAAGGATCGGGATCTGGACACTTCGGTGCTGGAGCCTGGCCGTGTGCTTGGTCGGATCAGTCGTTCGCGGAACGACATGATTGGTTCTGAGCAGTTTCGGCAGCAGTTTGAGAACCGCGCTGGTGGTCCGATTGATGCGGCGGTGTACCAGATTTTTGCGGATTATGAAGAGCGGGTGCGTGCGCAGAATTCCGTGGATTTCGATGATCTGCTGCTGCATGCGGTTTCGCTGTTGTATGACGAGGAAGAGCCGGAGCTGCGTCGTCTGCTGGACGAGAAGTTTCGTTTCATTCTGGTGGACGAGTATCAGGATACGAATCTGGCGCAGTATCGGATTGTGCAGGCGATGTCGCGGGACTATCGCAATTTGTGTGTCACGGGAGATCCGGACCAGTCGATTTACGGCTGGCGTGGAGCGCGACCTGCCAATGTGACGGCCTTTGAGCGGGACTATCCGGACCGTCGTGTGGTGTCACTGGACGAGAACTTTCGCAGCACGAAGCGAATTGTGTCGTGTGCGGACCGTTTGATTTCGTGCAACCGTCGTCCGCATCGTGGCCGTCTGACGACGAGTAATGCGGAGGGTGTACCGGTTCGTCTGCTGGTGTATGAGCATGGTGAGGCGGAGGCGGACGGGATCGCGCGGGAGATTCGTCGTCAGGTGGATTCCGGGGCGCAGCGGTGGTCGGATTTTGCCGTGTTTTATCGTGTGAATGCCTTGTCGCGTTTGTTTGAGACGACGTTTTCGCGGTATGAGATTCCCTGTCAGGTGGCGGCCGGCTATTCATTTTTTGAGCGTGCGGAGGTGCGTGATCTGATAGCGTGGCTGCGTTTGATTGAGAATGACGCGGATGATTCGGCGCTTGAGCGGATCATCAATCGTCCTGCGCGGGGGATTGGCAGTGCATCGCTGCTGAAAGTGCGGCGATATGCAGCCCGGCATGGCATCAGTATTTTTGCGGCGGCCACGCAGTCGTCTTCAATTGAAGGCCTGTCGGCTCGTGTGCGCAAGTCTCTGGGCGGATTTGTGGATTTGATTGAGCGACTGCAGCGTCAGTCGGCGGCGGGTCTGGTAGGTCCGCTGCTGGAGCGTCTGATTGATGAGATTGATTATTTGTCATTGTGGCGTCAGGAGGAGGACGAGGTGGATGTGGACCGGGAAGCCAACATTCACGAGTTGATCTCCGCGGCGCGGCATTATGACACGGGGGCGGGCAGTCTTTTTACGGGTCGAGTGGCGGGTGCTGGCGAGGCGGTTGGTGAGGGGATGGGAGTGGAGGGCGAATCTGAGCCGCTGGAGCCGCCGTCATTGCAGGGGTTTCTGGAGCAGGCGACATTGAGCAGTGAGGTGGACAAGGTGGATCCTGCGAAGGGTGCAGTGACGCTGATGACTCTGCATGCATCGAAGGGTCTGGAGTATCCGTGCGTGTATATTGCGGGACTGGAGAATGGTCTGATTCCGCATGAGCGAGCGATCCGTGACGGTGATCCGTCGTCACTTGAGGAGGAGCGTCGTCTGTTGTACGTCGGGATTACTCGGGCCCGCCAGCATCTGACACTGACGCAGACATCGGAGCGAGTATTTCGTGGGATGCGTCGCACGACGATATCCAGTCCGTTTGCGGGGGAGATTTCGCAGGAGCTGGACCGAGGTCTGCCGCTGTCGACTCCGGCTGCCGTGGCATTAGCGGGGCTGGACGACCGCCTTGAGGCGGCTCGTCGTCGTTTCGAGGCGGCTCGCAGCGGCGGGTCGCGACCGTTGCTGATCAAGGGGTCGCAGTTGCAGGGTGAGCGTGAAGTTCCGGAGGGTGATCGGACGGACGATCCGTCGACGATTCCGGCATTTCGGCGTGGCATGATGGTACGTCATCCGCGTTATGGCACGGGGATTGTTACGGAGGTTGGGGGCGCATCGCATCGGGCGACGGTGACGGTGCATTTTGAGGGTGCCGATGATACTCAGACCTTCGTGGCGTCGCGGTGTCCGTTGCAGCCGGCATTTCCGGGGATCAGCGAAGATTGATTTCGGTTTTCAGTCTTCAGTTTTCAGTGGTCAGTGTTCAGTAATCGCAAAGCCCGTTCCCGTTGGGGCGGATGCTCCCGCTGAGCCGGGGAGTTCGGCTCAGCGGAAGCTTCGCCCACCCAGGGGCGCAGTCAACACCTCTGGCAATGCAGTCTGCAGTTGCGCACAGGATTTCGCGTTGATCGTTTTTTGGGGGCCGCGGAAGAACGCGGAAGAACGCGGAATGACGTGACCTCGTTTTGCGCGGGCATTCGTGGCACCGCGGGCCAGAAACCGTAGCGTGGGCTTTAGCCCGGGCAATTTTTGCATGCACTTGTTCGATAACGGTGTTTTCAACCGGAAACCATTGCTCACCACGGAAGACACGGAACACACGGAACAGGAATCGTTGGTGTGGCGGTGTCAGGTGAGGCTTGAAGCGGAGCCGGGAATGTTGTGAACGGGGGGGGGCAGAACAGGTTGTTTTGCGAGCGTGTGTGTGTCGTTTTTTTGGCCGCGGAAAAACGCGGAAGAACGCGGAATGACGTGACCTTGTATTGCGCGGGCATTCGTGGCACCGCGGTCCAACAACCGTAGCGTGGGCTTTAGCCCGGGCAAGTCTCGCATGCGCTGGTTCAATAACTGTGTTTTCAACGGGAAACCATTGCTCACCACGGAAGACACGGAACAGGAATCGTTGGTGTGGCGGTGTCAGGGGAGGCTTGAAGCGGAGCCGGGAGTTTTGTGAACGGTGTAGGCAGGGGAGGTTGTTTTGCGAGCGAGTGTGTCGTTTTTTTGGCCGCGGAAGAACGCGGAAAAACGCGGAATGACGTGAGCTCGGATTGCGCGGGCATTCGTGGCACCGCGGGCCAGAAAACGTAGCGTGGGCTTTAGCCCGGGCAAGTCGCGTATGCACTTGTTCAATAACGGTGTTTTGAACCGGAAACCATGGCTCACCACGGAAGACACGGAAGACACGGAACAGGAATCGCTGGCGTGTCGGTGTCAGGTGAGGCTTGAAGCGCCGCTGGGAGTTTTGTGAACGGTGTAGGCAGGGGAGGTTGTTTTGCGAGCGAGTGTGTCGTTTTTTTGGCCGCGGAAAAACGCGGAAAAACGCGGAATGACGCGGAATAACGTGACCTCGTTTTGCGCGGGCATTCGGGACACCGCCGGTCAGAAACCGTAGCGTGGGCTTTAGCCCGGGCAAGTTGCGCATGCACTTGTTCGATAACGGTGTTTTGAACCGGAAACCAT
>CAITYU010000297.1 GCA_903896675.1 uncultured Planctomycetaceae bacterium | reverse complement strand
TACAAAACTCTGCCCCCAGACCCCTGCATTTCTCCGTGTCCCTCCGTGTCCTCCGTGGTCAAAAAACGCGACAATACCACCACCCGTCAGCTTACCCTGACGGCTCACCCAAGCCCCCCCCACCAGCCGCCACCCAGCACCAGCTCGCGGGCACTAGCGGCTCGGCAGAAGACGCGCCCTCCCAGGGGGAACTTCTTCACTCTGGTTGTCGGCCACACGCAGGAACACGCTACCAAACTCATCCACGATTCCCCTGCCTGTCACCCTGCCTGTCACCCTGCCACGTCACACACGCGGAAATCGCACCGTAAACTCACTGCCCTCACCCAGCCGACTTCGCACCGTCAGAATCGCCTGCAACGCCTGACACAGATGCTTCACAATCGCCAGACCCAGACCCGATCCGCCACGCTCCCGCGAACGATCTTTCTCCACCCGATAAAAACGCTCAAAGATCCGACCCAGCAGCTCCTCAGGAATACCACTGCCCGTGTCCCGCACCACCAGCGTCGGACCATCCGCACTCGACCGCAGCTCCACGACCACCTGACCTCCCGCAGGAGTATGCTTGATGGCGTTGTCCACCAGATTGCTCAGAATCGTTCGCACAGCCTGCTCGTCAGCACGGGCCGCCAGTGACACCGCACCCTGCTGCATCAGCTGCACACCACGATTCTCCGCCACAGCCCGAAATGCATCCACTACGTCACCAGCCAGATCCGAAAGATCCAGCTCCTCCACATGCAGAATCTCACTGCCGGATTCCACCCGAGCCAACTGCAGCATCGCCAGAATCAACTGCAATAATCGCTCCGCCTGCTCATCAATCTGACCCAGAAAACGCCGCGCAACCTCACCGTCCTCCAATGCTCCATTCAGCAGCGTCTCCGTACACGCCTGAATCACCGTCAATGGCGTCTTCAGCTCGTGCGATACACCACTCACAAAATCACGCCGCATCGCCTCCAGCTGACGCACCTCCGATACATCCCGCACTACAATCACCGCACCCGCATGCGGACCACGCAGAATCGGAATCACCGTCAGCAGATGATGCGCGTTTTCACGCGGAGCCCGATACTCCAGTGTCTTCATGCGACCGGCCGCCAGCGACTCCTCCACCGTCTCCAGAAATGCCGGAATTCGTACCGCCTCGTACAGCCTGTGACCCGCCTGAATGGCCGCACCAATCGACAGCAGTCGCCTCGCTCCGGGATTCACAAACACCAGCTTCTGCTCACGATCAATCGCGACCACACCCTCAATCATCGACTCCAGTACCGCTGTCAGCAGGTCAACACTGGCCCCCGCCTCACGACCAGCACGCTCCAGACTGACGATCCGGTCCTGCAACTCGTCCTCCAGCTGGTACAGCGCCGATGCCACATCACCAACCTCATCACCACGGTCCGAGACATTCAGCAGCATGTCACCGCGATCATCCCGCCGAACGTCCGCATGCAGCTTCTGTGACATCACCTGCAACGGACTCACGATCGTCCCCGCCACAATCCCCATACACAATGCACCAATCAGCCACGCCGCCGTCGCAGACTTCACCAGCAGCACACTCATCTGATGCGAAGCGTCCACCGCTGCTGACGAAGGTGAGGTCATCACCAGACTCCAGTCAGTACCCAGCATCGAAAATCGCTGACCAATCGCCAGCACCTCGCCTGTTTCCCACCGAGGCCGCACATACCGCACCGCTGTACCAGTCGCCGATGTCGTCCGCAGCACAGAGGCCAGAACCGCATCACTGAACTCCGACTGCAACTGGCCGGACGTGTCAAAACCACGGTCATCCGACAGCCAGACCCTGCGACCAACTGTCAGTCCCGCACGAATCCGCAGCACCTCCTCACCCGCAGCTCCGGCATCACCCAGATCACACAATCGCTTCACAGACTCCCGCAGCACACCCTGCAACTGCTGCTCGTGCAGCGCCACGGCGTCAGCGTACAGTCGCGTCTGCAGAGCAGCCACCAGACCGACCATCGCCGGCACCGACAGCAGCACGTACAGACCCGCAATCTTCCAGAACAGCTTCGATCGAATCAGGGACAAACAGAACCCCGGTCGAGTTGCAGGGGGAGAAAATCATCCTTCACAACACAAATCCAGCACGGATGACACCGCCATCGCAGCAATGCACCAAGCCGACGGCCTCCCTGACGCCCGCAAACTCCACGATCTTAAATCGCGGCCCGCCTGCTGTCATTGCACATTCAGGCAGTCTTAACAATACCCCGCTCGTTCCTGCAGTTTGAAATGACAGGGTAACCTGAAACACACTGCGAGTCGTAAATCCGGAATCCCATGGCGAATTTTCTTGACAATCGCTGCTGTGCTGATCTCAGAAAATTCCAGACACACGCACCCGGCCAGCCACACCAATCCAACTACCGCACAACCGGACCCGCTGCAGCACCCACTCCCCACGACTCAATCTCACCCTGCAGCCGCAATCCATCCTCAGGACGACCGGATCGCTCCAGCACCTCCACCGCATCCAGCAACGCCCGACGACAGTGCCACGGATCCAGCGGTGCTGTCAGTGGCATCCACAGCAGACTGATCGCCGCCCTGTCATCGTCATTCAGTCGCACCATCGCACGGCCAATCTGCAGCTCCGCCACACCTCGCTCTGCACCACCCAGCTCCTCAGCACGCCGCTGCCACGACTCCGCCTCCAGTAGCTCCGGACCACCCTGCAATAACCGCAGACGCCAGAGCTGCAGCTCCGCCAGAACCCCGAAGTTGCCCCGACCGCTCCGCCGCAATGATCGCAGGACACCCTCCGCCAGCAGCCGCGTCGACTCATCACCCAGCAGCACCGATGCTGCCACCAACTGTCGCGCCAGCGACTTCGCTGTCAGATCCGCCACCTCCGCCCTGATACCCTGCTCCACACACACACGCTCATCCCAGATCAGTGGCAGTGATGCCAGATGGCGAGTCTCCGAGTCAGACTCCAGAATCTCTTCCACTGTCGACAGACAGTCCTGCCGCAGACCCGCCGCACGCTGACAAATCGCCAGCTCACCACGAATCTCTCGCAGAGCCCACGGGCGCGACTCCCGAACCAGTGCCTCACGCAGCTTCGGAATCGCCTCCAGCCACCGACGCCCCCGCGATAAAACCAACCCCTCCTCCCAAACCTCAGATCGCGCAAAGCGAATCACACGCAACTGCGATAAACGCAGCACCTGCACCCCGCCATCCACACCCCGAAACACCACCGAATCACCCGCCAGATCCTCCACCAGACCCATCAACGACCGCGCTCGGACTCCCGCCGACACTCGCAGCTCCAGAATGTCCGATGACGCTGCCGGCAACTGCGAACCCGGTTCGTCACCGGCACACAGGACACCCCCGCACAACAGCAGCGCTGCCCCAACCCGCAGGACTACCCCCGACAGACTGCACCCTCTCATTCACCCATCCCCGGCAACTGACCCACAAAACCACGCCGAAATACACCCGCCGGATCACAACGCTTCACCTGCTCACAAAAACGCCCCAGCTCCGGATAATGCTCCTGCCTCAACTCACCCTCCGGAAACCACTTGCCCCAGTGCGGGCGAGCACCATAAATGCGCATCAGTGCGGCACCCACGAAACCCGCAAATCGCCAGAACTCAGCACTCCCCCGCTGATAATTGATCAGACTGATCGCATACCAGTCCTCCGCCCCACCCGACGACATCGAAATCAACGCATCATCCGCACACACTCGACGCACACAAATCGGATAATGATGACTCCAGCAACCCTCGATCTCTGAAACAACTCCCAGCAGATCCACTCGCCGCAACTGATCACAACTGGCTTCAGACAATCGCCACGATCCGTCATCCGCCAGACGCAGCAGGTCCTGCACCAGAGCCATTGCGGATGGCAGATCCGCTCGCCGCACAAACAACTCCTCCTCCACATGTCGAAACAACTCATGCTCCATCACCAGTTGCCGATCACTGCGATCAATCGGTCGCCAGCTCGTCACCACCAACCACGGCATCAGCGTCGAGAAAAACAGTCGCACCAGTCCCCGACTGCGCAGAAAAACTGCCAGCAGCAGCACCACCAGATGCAGCCCAAGATCCATCAACAGAAACCAGTACACCCGGTACAACTGATCCGTCAACCGCCCTCCCGACTCCGCTGTCTCTGCCCGACGCTGCACGTAAAATCGCCACAGATGCGGTATCAGAAAAAACTGCTGCAGCGGAGTCTCCGCCTCCATCCGCAACACCTCCGATAATGTCCCCGCAGGCACCATCTGCTCCTGCACCCGATACTGCCGAACCACCGCAAACACCACCTCCGTAATCACACCCATCGCACCCAGGGAACAACGAGCCGCCCGCAACTCGTCACCACTGTCAATCCAGCGAACCACCACCTCACTGCCACCCGCATCAAAATGCACCAGACGCACTCGCTGAACATAATGCGACAGACTGTGACGACCGGAACCATGAGTCGCCGTGCTGATCGCCCCCGCTACCGTCTGCTCCGTAATCAAGCCAACCGACGGCATTGTCAGACCACGCTGATTCAGATAAGCCAGCAACTGCGATATCCGACAACCACCACCCACCGACACCAGCAACCGCCCTCCATCCTCGTAGACTCGCACCGAATCCAGATACCGCAGATCCAGCAGCAGGCCCGCTGTCCTGATCAGCGGACTCCACGCATGCCGACTGCCCATCACACGCACACCGTCAGCTCGATGCTCCTGCACCAGTCGACACACCTCCCCCTCACTCCGCGGCACCGCCAGCCGCGCCGGACGAAATCGCACATTCCCGCCAAAATTCGATACCTCACGGACACCCCGCCCACACAATCCTGAATCAGACACCATCCGCCGCCTCACTTCCAATACACCCCACAGAATTCAACCACCACCGCCCCAACCCCATTGCGATTTTCCATGACCTTCCGTGGCAAAAAAAATCTCGCCACACCCACCACCCATTAACCACCACCCACCACCCACCACCCACCACCCACTGACTACTGACTACTGACTACTGACCACTGACCACTGACCACTGACCACTGACCACTGAAAAAGTCTTCTATCGTACCCGAAAACTGCTCCGCAGTCTGCAACACCACAATCAACCCGCCCCCCCCCGGCAACTCAGACGACGCAAACAATTCAGATGCCAGCAGCAATTCAAGGATCAATTCCAGCACGAGTACCGCCGCGCTGAGTACGAGTACGATCCGGGACACACCAAACACTTGAATCGCAAGCGATCAACATTCGTGTCATTCGTGGTTGAAACCAACCCCCAACCCAACCCTGTTGCGATTTTCCATGACATTCCGAGTCCTTCCGTGGCAAAAAAACCTCGCCACTCCCACCAACCACTGAAAACTGACCACTGACTACTGACCACCGACCACTGACCACTGACCACTGACCACTGACTACTGACCACTGACCACTGACTACTGACCACTGACTACTGACTACTGACTACTGACCACTGACCACTGACCACTGACCACTGACCACTGACTACTGACCACTGACCACTGACGGCTTGCCTCAGCGCGATTGAGCACTCCTCCACGATTCTTCTATTTCGTGCCCTTCGTGTCTTTCATGGTTGCCACAGACTTGCCACCCCTCCCCCCCCAAACACACCCCCAAAAACCTCGAAAAAACCAAAAATGGCCCAGCAACCCCCGTTTCAGTGATATACTTTCCCGCAGGTCCAGCGCAGGAGATACCCAATATGATTGCTCAGTTGCTGCCCAAAAACGGTGGAGCACCCATTACTCTCACCGAACCCATCACCGTCGTCGGACGCAGTGCCAAACTCTGCGATCTTGTCCTCGATCACACCAGTATCTCAAAACAACACTGCATGCTCGTCAAAACCGACGGTCTCGTCTACCTCCGCGACCTCGGCAGCACAAATGGCACCCGCGTGAATGGGCAGCGAGTCATCCGCGGAGCACTCCTGCCCGGAGATATGCTCTCCTTCGCCGGTGTCACCTACAAAGTGCATATGGGCCCCGACGCCCCCCTGCGACAAAACGCCGAGAATCGCACCGATTGGATGCCGTCAGCCCCCGCAAATACAGCCCCCAATACACACCCCCGCAAACTGTCCGACTCCAGCCAAAGCGACGTCCGCTTCCTCCGCGACTCAGACCTGCTCCTGCCGGACTGAAACACCCGTTTTCCGCAACTTGCACGAACTGCACCCCCGGACCCTGAATTCCCGGCAAAGTTTCGCTAGGATCCAGCCTCCACCCGCACAGTTCTGTGCGCTGACTGCCTGACGAATTCAGCAATCCCTGAATTCACCGGTTACAGCTCTTCGCGGACACAATCCACATGTCACTGCTCGATCTCCCGCTCATCGTCGCCGCCGTCGACGCCACGGCCACCGCTGATCCGGCCGCCGCTCAACAACTCGTTGAGCCCATGTTCGTGAAAATTCTCGCGACCACTCTCTTCGCCATCGCTGTGATCCACACCTTCGTGGTCAAAAAATTCGCCCAGTGGGCACACCACTACCCCCAGGGATCGCTGCAGGAAAACCTGCTGCACTTCCTCGCGGAAACAGAAATCGTCTTCGGCCTCTGGGCCTCCGTCATGTTCCTCGCCTACGCCGCCGCCCACCGGTCCATCCACCACGCCGTCGAATACATCGAAACTCAGCTCGACTTCACCGAACCAAAATTCGTCCTCGTCGTCATGGTCGTGGCCGCCACACGCCCCGTCGTTCAACTCGCAGAACGCATGATCCTGTCAGTGGCCCGCCTGCTGCCCCTGAAGGAAAACGTCTCCTTCTACATCGCCACTCTCGCCTTCGGCTCACTGCTCGGTTCCTTTATCACCGAACCCGCTGCCATGACACTCCTCGCCATGCTCCTCAAAAACCGCTACTTCGACCGCGGCATCAGCAGATCACTCGCCTACGCCACCATCGGACTGCTGTTCGTCAATGTCTCCATCGGCGGCACCCTGACACACTTCGCCGCACCTCCAGTCCTCATGGTCGCCTCCAAATGGAACTGGGGCTTCTGGCACATGCTCACCAACTTCGGCTGGAGATCCGCTGCCGCCTGCATCGTCTCAACACTCGTCGTCACAGCCGTCTACTTCAAACAGCTCAACAACCTGCAGCCACCCCCGGAATCCCGACAGTTCATCCCCGCATGGCTGACCGGTGCCCACGTCACCTGCCTCGCTGCCGTCGTCTACTTCGCCCACTACCCCGATGTGTTCTTCGGCGTCTTCATGCTGTTCCTCGGACTGGTCACAGCCACCCGCGAATACCAGGATGCACTCAAACTCAAGGAAGGACTGCTCGTCGGCTTCTTCCTCGCCGGACTCGTCGTCTTCAGCAAACTCCAGGCATGGTGGCTGGAACCACTCATTCAGAATATGAGCGGTTCCATGCTGTATTACGGAGCCACCGCACTTACTGCCATCACCGACAATGCCGCCCTCACACTCCTCGGATCACAGGTGCCAAACCTCAGCGACGAACTCAAATTCGCTCTGCTCGCCGGTGCCGTCTCCGGGGGCGGTCTCACCGTTATCGCCAATGCACCAAATCCCGCCGGAGCAGGTATCCTGCAGTCATCCGCTGCCTTCGCCGGTGAAGGCATCAACCCGGGAAAACTGTTCCTCGGAGCCCTCTTTCCGACCGCCGTTGCCATCGCCTTCTTCTGGCTGGTCTGAAACCACCACGAATCAGGAATCCGACACCACAACCTCACCCGCCAGTCGCACGAACAACCGCTCCAGCAACAACTGCGGATCCGTGCGACTGCCTCCCTTGATCTCAGTGTCCGCTTCCATCAGCAAAGCCAGTATTCGCGACGCACGCTCAAATCCCAGCCGCTTCAGATACGCCTCGGATGCACCCACGGCATTCGAAAAGATCCCCGCTCGACCCAATGCCACTGACAGCTTCTCGCCCTGACGAGCCAGCTCTGTGGCCTCCGCCAGTTTCCGAAACGTATACACCACACCACCCAGAATCTTCGCCGGAGATTCACCGGCACGATACAGCTTCTGCAGGTTTTCCAAAGCCTTCCCGGGTTGACCGTCCCGCAGCGCATCCAGCATCACCCACGTCGTCTCAGTACGCCAGCCACCCACCGCCGCGATGATGTCCTCACGAGTAATCGTGGGAGTGTCGCCGGCGAGGGCCGCCAGCTTCGCTATCTCCTGCTTCAGCATCGATAAACCATCACCAGCCATCGCCACAATCAGCGACGCATGCTCACGGTCCAGAACCTTGCCATACTCCTGCTTCGCTGTCTGCTGCATCCAGCGAATCAGCTCCGCTCCCTTCAGCTCACCACATTCAATGTTCAGCCCATGCTGCTCCACCAGCTTGTACAATCGCTCCGTCTTCTTCCACGCCTTCACGTCCAGTATCAGCAGCGAACCCTTCGCAGGCTGAGCTGCATACTTCTCCAAAGCCGCACGGTGCGCTGAAACAAACGGATCCGCATCCTCAATCAACAGGACACGACGGTCGCCAAACATCGACACCGTCCGCAGATCCGTCATCACCGTCTTCAGATCCGCCTGCTCTCCCACGACCCGCGTCAGAGACAACTCAGCCTCTTCGCCACCCGCTCCCGGAATCCGACGCAGCACCTCAGGACGAAAATAACGCTCCGCTCCGTACATCGCCACTACGGCTACTGCAGGAAATGGGCTGTTGTCAGCAAGAAATTCGAGAGCATGCATGCGTTAAAGGTTACGACCTGACCCGCCTGACGTCCAGCCTGCGGTATCCCAACGTGACGACCCGCCGAAACTTCGGAAATCACACCAGCAACTGCTCAATCGCTGCCGCACCATGATCCGCCAGCGGAATCGGACGGCCAATATTGCTCAGATTCGTCGCAGCCGGATCCAGACCCAAAGCCCGACAGATCGTCGCCATCAGATCCGGTACCCGCACAGGATTCTCCCGTACCTCCAGCCCGTCATCAGACACCGCACCCCACACCTGACCACCGCGAATCCCGCCCCCACCCAGCACCGCCGACCAACTGCCCGGCCAGTGATCACGCCCGGAATTCTCGTTGATCTTCGGAGTCCTCCCGAATTCACCCATCCAGACCACCAGCGTATTCTCAAGCAGACCCCGCTGTCGCAGATCCGTCAGCAGCGTCGACCACGCCGGATCCAGCACACCACACAAATCCCCCACCGCCTCGAAGTTGTTCGCATGAGTATCCCAGCCGGGACCAGCACCATCCGTCAATCCACTCAGCGATACCTCCACAAACGGAACACCACGCTCCACCAGACGACGCGCCAGCAGACAACCCTGACCAAAAGGATTCCGACCATACGCCTCACGCAGAACCTCGTCCTCCTGCTCCAGTTCAAACGCCTCCACCGACTCCGACTTCATCATCCGGACCGCTCGCTCATATGACTGCACATGACTGCGCCCCGGAACATCCGGACGGTCCGCCAGAAATGACTGCTCCAGCACCCCCAGAAGACGCAGACGCTCGTCCACCTCGCCACCACTCAGACGCGCCGCAGGTTTCAGATTCCGCACCCGAAATGACACCTCCGCGTCCGCAGACGTCTCCGAAGCAACGACCAGCGGAGACCATGCCGGACCCAGAAAACCGGCAGTAAACGCAGACGGACTCAGAGCACGAAACGGATTGATGCTGATGCACGCCGGTAAATCCGCTTCCTCACGCTGCAAAGCCCTCCCCACCAGTGAACCCAGCGCCGGATACGTCAATGGACCCTGCGGCAGATAACCCGTTCGCAGGTAGTAGGTCGCGCGACTATGATCGCCTTCCTTCGTGGTCATCGAACGAATCAGCGCCAGATCCTGCATCTGACCCGCCAGCTTCGGCAGATGCTCCGCAATCCGAATCCCCGGAACACTGGTCTCAATCGACTTCGTCGGCCCGCCGTTCTCATGACCCGGATGCGGATCAAATGTCTCCATCTGACTGGGACCACCCGGCATCCACAACAGAATACACGAACGACCGGAACGCTGGCCCGACTGCTGCACCTGCGCCGCCAGACGCGGCAACCAGCCCGACAGCGACGCCCCCAGCAGCGACAGACCACTCAGTCCACTCAGACGCCTTCGAGATATCCGCTGCATCGTCATCACAACCCCTCCCAATTCCGCCACGCAGTGCCACCAACACTCAGTGATTCAGCATGAACTCAGAACTGTTCAGCAACGCCCAGAATACATCCGCCAGCGCCGCTCCCGCAGCCTCCGACTGCTGCACATACTGCAGCATCGCAGCACGCTCAGATGCCGACGGACGACGACTCAATGCCGCCAGAAATAAGGTCTCCAGACGCTCCTCATCCGTCATCAGCGGAAAATCCACAATGCCACTCAGAGTCTGACTGTTCTCCAGACTGGTCGCCGCATCCACAAACTCACCATTCATCATCGCCAGCGCCTGCAGAATCGTTGTCTCCTTCTGCAGCGGCGAATCCCCCTCGTCCCGAAATAACTCCAGAAAAGTGGCCCTCGGAGTCTCTGCGGAAATCACAAAGGGATTCTCCGTACGATACGGCTGATAATAACCCGTCGCCTCAGCCAGACTGTCGAAAAGCTGCTCAGGAGTCAACCCGCGCACAGACGCCCTCGCAAAATGCAGCGGATCCGACTGGGAATCATCCGTCTGACGACTGCTGAGCTGATACACTCGAGTCGCTGTGATCGTACGCACCAGAAACTTCAGATCAAAATCATGAGCCACCAGCTGGTCCGCCAGCAACTGCAGCACCTCCGGATGCGACGCCGGATTGTTCTCCGAAAAATCATCCACCGGATGCACAATCCCCTGACCCATGAACAATGCCCACACTCGATTCGCCGCCATCCGCGAAAACCACGGATTCCTCCCTGATGTCACCCAGTCCGCAAGGACCTCTCGAGCAGATCTGTTGGTGCTCCAGTCAGGCAACTCACCCTCCAGAAACGCCGCCTCCACGGTCTGATCCCGGTCCGGTATCGAAATCCTGCGGCTGTCACGACGCTCAACGGCCGATGTCCGCATCTGCACCTCATCATCCAGCGGACTCAAACCCGAATAAAACGCCGCCAGACTCCAGAACTGACCCTGCTTCCAGCGGTCAAACGGATGATCATGACACTGCGCACAGTCCAGCCGCACACCCAGAAAAGACCGCGATGTACCAGCCGCCAGATTCTCCGGACGCTGCTGACGAATCACATAAAATGCCGCCGGACTGCTGGCCGCACGCAGCGCCGCACCACCATCCGCCGCAGTGTCCAGCCGCACCGTCAGTAAATCACGCACCATCCGATCATATGGCACCCCGGATGAAAACTGAGACCACAACCACGCCTCAAAACCCGGCACAAGCTGACGATTGGCCGGATCGCTGAATGCCTCCGGAATCAACGCATTCCGCCACAGAATCGTGAAATGACGCACAAAGGCCGGACTGTCCAGCAGCGATTCCACCAGCACGGATCGCTTGTCCGCACGAACATCACCCAGAAACTGACGCACCTCCGACACCGCCGGTATGCGACCCGCCAGATCCAGATACAATCGACGCACAAACTCCTCGTCCGCCGACAACGCCGCAGGCCGCACACCCGCAGAATGCCACGACCGCTCAAATAAACGATCCACCTCCGCCGCCGCTTCCGCTACGGACAACCGCACAACAGACTGCGGCGGCTGACAGAGACAGACACCCATCAATAGCGCTACCAGCTTCAACATCGCCGCCAGCCCCCGGATCCTGAACCGCCGCTGCCACCCCCGCAAACAACGTCACAAACACACTGCCAACAGACACACACTCCCGGGATTTTTGTCTGACAAAACTCCCGTCACTCCGCCAGTACCGCGTTGTGATACACCTCCTGCACGTCGTCACACTCGTTCAGCAGGTCCAGAAATTTTTTGAACGTCTGAGCATCCTCGCCGGAAATCTGCTTCGATGACTGCGGCAGCCACGTCACCTCAGCCGTCTCCAGCTCCAGACCCGGAAACCCCTCCTGCAGTGCCGTCTTCGCCTTGAAAAACTCAGATGCCTTCGCGTACAGACTTACCTGACCCTCTTCCACCTCAACATCATCCACGTCCACATCCGCATTCAACATCACTTCCAGCACTTTATCACCATCATCACCCACAAACTGAAACAACGCCACATGGTCAAACATGTGAGATACCGAACCCGTCGGACCCATCCGCGAACCCGTGCGATTGAAACAGTTCCGCACGTCCGTAATCGTCCGGTTGTTGTTGTCCGTCAGACAGTCCACAATCACCGATGTGCCACCCGGACCAAACCCCTCGTAACGCACCGTCACGAAGTCCTCACCTCCCGCACCCGCTGCCTTCTCAATCGCTCGGTCAATCACGTGAGCCGGAACCTGCTCACGCTTCGCACGCTCCACAAGATGCCGCAGCGTCGGATTGTTCTCTGGATTCGGTACCCCGTTCTTGGCCGCTACATACAACAGCTTGCCATATCGAGAATACAGCTTGGATTTAATGGCAGCCGTCTTGAAGATGGCATGCTTGCGATTTTCGAAACTTCGTCCCATACCGCTGACCAGTCAGTAATTGATGGTGATTCGACAGCACGCTGCGCACTGTCGCCTGACTGCGATTCTAGCACAATTCCCCCGTTTCTTCGCCACCGGAAAACAGCCCCAGCCCCACCGAATCTTCCAAACAGGGCAGACCGCACCCTGCACCCCGGCAAAACCACTCCCCCTGCAACCCCTCACCCGCACTCCTCCAGACTCAGACGCAGGTCACTCGCCACCTCCGCAACACACTCCCGCAACAATCGCTCCCGCACCGCCGCCGGACCCACACCGCCACCACGCCGACACAAAGCCCAACCCGCAGCCGCACGCACCAGCCCGGACTCATCCTCCAGCGCAGCCACCAGCTCCGCTTCACCACCCAGATCAGGCAGATTTCCCAGCACAATCGCCGCGTTCCGCCGCAACACCTCACAACCCGTTCGCTCCAGTGGAGTCCCCCTGAAAAGCCGCAAAAACTCAACCTCACCCATCCGCAGCAAACTCACCGGATCCACCATCAACGGCCACGCACCAGTCCGGTTCCGAAACTCCGACTGACACTCACTCGGTGCAAACCGATTCCACGGACATACCTCCTGACACACGTCACAGCCAAACAGCCACCCACCCACCCCCGCACGCAACTCCCGCGGGATCCCGCGATCCCGCAGCTCTATCGTCAGATAACTGATGCACCGCCGCGCATCCAGAACACCAGACTCCGGAAAGGCATCCGTCGGACACTCGTCCAGACACCGGGTACACGTGCCACAGTAGCTCCGCTCCTCAGACTCGTTACACACCAGCTCAGCATCCGTCAGAATCCCCGCCAGAAAAAACCAGCTCCCAAAACCCCGACTGATCAGCATCGTGTTCCGACCAAACCAGCCCAAACCCGCCAGCCGACCAAAATCACGCTCCAGCAGCGGCGCAGAATCCACCACCACTCGCGCTCGACACAAGGGCAGGGCAGCTCGCAGATGCGCCACCACAGGCGCCAACTGCCGCTTCAGAACCACATGATAATCCTCACTGCCCCACGCATAACGCGATATCCTCGCACCACCAGCAGCCACACCCACTGAACCGTCATGGTAATTCATCGCCGCCATCAGCACACTGCGACAACCCGACAGCAATGACTCCGGATGACGCCGCAGCTCAGCTCGCGACTCCATCCACGACATCTCGCCCTGATAACCACGCTGCAGCCACTGCAGCAGGGAATGAAAGCCCGTCGGAGTCACTGCAGGGGCAATCCCCAGATCCGCAAACCCCTGCTCGACAGCCAGACGCTTCAACTCACGCGATAACGCTTCCGATCCACGCATAGTCGACTCAGCCCAGTGAACGCTGCACCTGCGCAAGATGTCGCCGACCAGTCAGCACCACCTCGTCCGCCGCAATCCGCTGCAGCGGGGAATAACGAGGATGACGGCCGTCCCGGTATGGATCGTTGCTCCGCGAATTGTAACAGCAGATAAACGCCCACCGCGGATGCTCACTCTGATTCTGATCGGAACGATGCAGAGTATTCCCGTGGAACAGCACCGCAGAACCCGGCTCCAGCTCCACATGCACCAGCTCCAGACGCTGCAATGCCGCCTCCACACGCTCCATGTCCGCTCCCGTCTGATCACCCCGCTTCAGATGATCAATCCGACCCATCCGCTGCGAACCACGCAGCACCTGCAGACAACCGTTCTCCCGAGTCGCCCGGTCCACCGCAAACATGCAACTGGCCATGTCCGGAAACAGACAACCGTTGCTGTACCAGTACCCGTAATCCTGATGCCACGTCCACGCCCCGCCAACTCGCGGCTCCTTCAGAATCATCTTGTGATGATAATGATACACCTCGTCACACAACAACTGCTCCATCGCTGACACCAGCGGAGCACACTGCACAATCGCACTGTAAATGCTGTCCGCCGGTAACTCATTCTCCACCACCAGCTCCACCGCGCCACCCTCACCGTCCGCTCGCGATGTCCGACGCTCCGACAACAAACGATCCTGCTTCGCTATCTCACGCAGCAGAAATGTCTCCTCCGAATCCAGTAGACCCTCCACCACCAGATACCCGTCACGGTCAAATGACTCCAATGACTCCAGCGTCAGAAAATCCGCTCGCATCACCCGGCTCCGCGAAGAAAATCCACCGCCGACCTGACAGAAATCGTGCCCTCGTAAATCGCCCGACCCGTGATCGCTCCAATCAGATTCGGCTGCTCCCGCGCTATCAACCGCAACGCCGCCAGATCCGACATCGTTGTCACACCACCCGATGCAATCACCGGTAATCCCATCGCCGCCAGTGTCCGAAAGTCCTGCAGAGTCCCCTCGTCAATCCCCTGCATCATCCCGTCGTTCGCAATGTTCGTGTAAATCACCGCCGCCAGCGGCAATCCCACAAATCGACCCGCCAACTCCAGCACTGACACCTCAGAAACCGACAGCCAGCCGTCCGTCGCTACCATCGAATTCCGAGCATCCAGACCCAGAGCCAGATGACCCGGAAATAACCCGCACATCCCCGCAAACCAGTCCGGCTCACGCAATGCCTTCGTGCCAATAATCACACGGTCCACACCCGTCTGCTCCAGAGTCGACCGAATCGACTGCTCGTCCCGTATCCCACCGCCCAGCTGACACGGCAGACCCGTCGCCTCCACAATCCGACGCACCACACCCTGGTTCACAGGACGGCCCGCCCGAGCACCGTCCAGATCCACCAGATGCAGACGCTCAGCCCCCTCCTGCTGCCACCGACGAGCCATCTCGACCGGGTCGTCCGAAAACACCGTGCTGTCCTCGTAATTCCCCTGCCGCAGACGAACACAGCGGCCTTCCAGAAGATCAATCGCGGGCAATAACTGCAGCATGGATGTTAATTACCTGCTCGGCAGGCAGATTCGAACCGACAGCCTCGACACAACAGCAACAGTCCAATACCGCCACTGGCTCGGACAGCAGAGTACACCGCAATGCCGGCCCGGTCGAGCCTCTTTCAGGCTGCCTGCGAAACAGGTTCCTTCTTGCCATATCCGGCAAGACGGCTCAGAACGCCCAGACGCATCGTCGCCAGCAACACCATAAACGACGGCACCATAATCGGACGAATCACAAACGTGTCCAGCACCACACCCGTCGCCAGTGCCAGACCCAGCTGATCCATCCCCACCAGACTGCCAGCCATCAACGACGAAAATGTCCCCGCCATGATCACACCACAACTGGAAATAATGCTGCCCGTTCGCTCCAGTGCCACCGTGATGCCCTTCAACGGACCATGCACCTTCTGCTCCTCGTCAATTCGAGCCATCAGGAAGATATTGTAATCCTCCCCTACAGCAATCAGAATCGTAAACAGGAACATCGGCACCTTCCAGTCCAGACCCGTAAATCCCTGCGGATCCATCGCCCAGAACGCCAGATACGTGAAACCCAGCGTCGCAAAATAACTGTACAGCACCGTAAACATCAGATACGCACAGATCCCCGGCTTCTTCAGCAATGCCCACAGAATCAGATACACACCCAGCATCACCAGCGCATCAATCCGGATCTGATCACGGTCCGTCACCGCCTTCAGATCACTGATCTCCGCCGTATTCCCCACAAACCACAGACGCGCCTCCCGCAGACCGTCCGGCAACTCGTTCCGAATCCGATCCCGCAGCATCCGAAACTCACTGATGCTGCTCCGCGCAAACGGGTCGTTCTTCGGAATCAGATTCACCCGCGTTATCGAATGGTTGTTGGGGCTGACGAAATACTGACGAGCATGCAGCTTCTGAGCCTGACGCACCGCAATGCTCGGCCGAGTCCGAAACTCACGCTGACCTCGCGGCGATGACAGCGAACGCACCGAATCCAGACCCAGCTCGCCCTTCTGAGCCACCAGACGCTCCGTAAACTCCCGAATCAAAGTAAACGAAGTGCCCTGCATCGTCGTGAAATCCAGGCCCTCTGCCTCAATCATCAGCGTAATCGGTGACACCTCGCCCGCAGGGAAATGCTTCTGCGCCGCCTCCGCCCCATACACACTCGCTGACGTCTTCGGCAGCTCAGACAATAACCCGTAACTCAGATCCCCGAAGAAAATCACACCCGCCGCAGCAAATGGCAGCAGGACCGCCATACTGCCCAGCCACGCAAACCACGGACGACGCTCCAGCAGAGAACCCATCCACTGCCATCCCATCGACAACAGTCGCAGATTCTTCAGACGCGCCAGAACCCCACGACCCGCAGGAAACGTGTCGGCCGGGCGAGTCATCATCGCGGGCCAGAACGCATACAATCGACACAAACGCAGAATCGCCGGCGTCAGAGTCAGTGAAGCCAGCAGACACACACCCAGCCCAAACGTAATCGCCACCCCCGCCTGACTGAACTTGCCAAACTCTGCAAAATACATCATCCCGATGCCGCACATCACCGTCCCGGCACTCGCCGTCAGGGCCGCACCAATCCGCTGCATCGTACCCGTGATCGATTCCTCAATCGTCAGCCCGGAATCCAGCTCCTCGCGATAACGGGCAATCAGGAACAGACAGTAGTCCACACCTGCTCCGTAAACCAGCACCGTCACATAAGTCTCAATCCCGTTGAACAGGGACACGATTCCCAACTGAGCACCAATCGCCAGCAGATGCTTCGAGACTGCCGTCGCCACTCCCACCGTCACCAGCGGAATGAAGGCCAAAGCCGGAGCACGGTAGATGCCGATCAGCAGCACCACCACCAGGATCACTGTCCAGTCTTCCGTCGATTTCGCACTCCTTCGCGACTCCATCATCATGTCACGACCAAACGTCGCACTGCCGCTGATCGCGATCTCCAGACCAGCCGGCAATGAACCCGCCTGACCCGACGGTACCCGCTGCATCTGCTTGACAAACTCCTCCACCTCATTCACGACCTTCACGTTGGCCTGATCCAGAAATTCCGTCGTCAGCCACAGCACAATCGTCGTTGCCTGCCTGTCCTCACTCACCAGCAACTCACCAACCTTGCGATCCTCAAACCATGCAATGCTCTGCACAATCTGCTGCTTCGGCTCGGACTGACCAGCAGCCACCACCTCAGACACCACCGACTTCGTTCCCGCAGCGTCCTCAGGCACAGGCACGTCCCCGGAGGACTCTCCCTCCGCAGACTGCTCCTCCTCCTGACCCGGAACCGGCAATTCCGCAATCCGATGCAGCTCCGGCACCACCTGCTGGGCCACAAAATCAAAGTCCGAAGGCAATAAACCCTCGGTACCACTCTCACGACGCGCAATCAGCACCACCGTGCTGCGCATCTGGTCATCCGGAAACGCCTCACGAAACACACCATTCGCGACAACGCTGTCAGAATTCTCCGGCAGAAATGCAAACTCACCGTTCGCGACAACAGACTCCCACGGGGGCGCAACCCGCACGCTGACCGCCAACAGCACCACCCACGCCACCACAATCAGCACGGCGTGTCGAGCAGTCAGATCTCCAAGACGTTTGAAAAGCATCGATTGCGCCCGAATTGCTGTTCTGCCACCGGGAAACCCCGGATCCACAAACCCGCCACCCACTGGTACCTCCAGAAGGCACCACAGGACAGGTCCACTACCCCCACAAATCAATCACACAACTTCAGACCGTATCGTCCGGAACAGGGAAAATCAATCAACCAGCACACTCTGCAGACCTGAACACCACCCCTGCAGCCAATTAAAAAAGACAGGAAAAACAGGCACTCTGCACAGATTCGGCAATCTGAACAAACTCAGACGTCCAGCCGCACTCTCCCCGGAACACACCGCCTCAACATGAACTTGAACCCGCATTCTGCTACACTCCCCCCTTCGCCTCGGCACTCCACGCATCCCCCGAGACACACATCGGAGCCTTCTCAGTTGTCAAAAGACGTTCCCTACACCGACGCCCAACTGGCCAGCTTCGACCTCGATCGAACCCGACTGCCACGGCACGTGGCGATCATCATGGACGGAAACGGACGCTGGGCCAGGAAAAAAGGACTGCCCCGCATCGAAGGACACCGCCGCGGCGTCGGCTCAGTCCGAGCCATCGTGGAAGAAGCCTCACGACTCGGACTCCAGCAACTCACCCTCTACTGCTTCTCCAGCGAAAACTGGAAACGCCCACCCCGCGAACTCTCACTCCTCATGCAGCTCCTCCGACAGTACCTCGTCGAAGAACGCCGCGAAATCCACCGCCAGGGACTCCGATTCCGCGTCATCGGAGTCATCTCGGGACTCGATCCCGTCATCCAGCAGGAAATCGCCGCCACCGAACAACTCACCGCCGACAACACCGGCATGACACTCTGCCTCGCCATCAATTACGGCGCCCGACAGGAAATCACACTCGCCGTACAAACACTCGCTCAAGCCGTCAAAGACGGCCAACTCGACCCGCTCCGCATCAACGAACACACCATCGCCTCAGCACTCATGACCGCTGGCATGCCCGACCCCGACCTCGTCATCCGCACCGCCAGCGAATTCCGCATCAGCAACTTCCTGCTCTGGCAGATCAGTTACTCCGAACTCTGGGTCTCCGATCGTCACTGGCCCGAATTCAAAGCCGAAGATTTCCGCACTGCACTCAAAGACTTCAAACAGCGCGATCGCCGCTTCGGCGGACTCTCCACCGCTCACACAGCCACCGACGGCTGAAACCGGCCACACACGTTTTCAGGAATCAATCATGCTCGGCTGGCGCCTGCTCATGTCCGCAATCCTCATCCCACTCGTCTGCGTCCTGTTTCGCATGGACCTGCAGCTCGGACCGCCCGCATGGATCCTCTTCACACTCTGCCTGCTCATCGCCAGCCGCAGCGCTTATGAACTGACGGACCTCCTGAAAACACGCTCATTTCAACCCTGCTTTCCCCTCACCGGCAGCCTCAGCATACTCTTCGTCGTCGCCGCATGGCTGCCAGCATTGCTGCACCCCGGACAAACCCCACCACTTCACGCCGCACTCACCGGCATCGCCGCCGCCGCCATCGCCAGCTTCCTCGGACTCCTCGCATGGGAAGCCTCACAGTTTCAGGAACCAGGTCGCTCCATGGAAACAGTCGGAGCCAATATGGTGACTGTGCTCTACGCCGGAGCCCTCCTCGCAGTCACCGCTCAGCTCCGCTGGTACCCCTCCGCAGAGAACGGCTACTTCGCACTCGCCTCCATGATCATCTGCGTCAAGTCCGGAGACACCTGCGCCTACACCTTCGGACGCCTCTGGGGCAAACGCAGAATGGCACCCAGACTCAGCCCCGGAAAAACATGGATGGGACTCGTCGGCGCTGTCTTCGGCAGCATCGCCGGCACATGGCTCTGGCTCACCTTCGCCGGACAACTGTTCCAAAACGCGCCTCAACCCGCCAGCCTCCCCGTCGTACTCCTCTACGGACTCACCACCGGACTCGCCGGACTCGTCGGTGACCTCGTCGAATCACTCATCAAACGCGATGTCGGAAAAAAAGACTCAGCCGCACTCATGCCCGGCTTCGGAGGACTCCTCGACCTCGTCGACAGCCCACTCTACGCCGGACCCGTCGCACTCGCATGGTGGACCCTGCTGCCACCCGCCCACTGATCCTGCACGACCCGCCCCTCGGACGGCCAGACCTGGGAGGGCGAGACCTGGGAGGGCGAGACCTGGGAAGGCCAGACCTGGGAAGGCGAGGCTTGGGAGGGCGAGGCTCCCGCCGAGCCGTGCGCCCCCAGCGGACTCACACGTGCCCGGCTCACCACGAGCTTCGCACTCCCGCAGGATGACACCCCTGACGCCGTAAACCACGCTCTGTCAACACCAGTGGCAATACAATCCGCAGCCACGCACAGAATTACGCCCTGATCCCCATAAAGACGGTACTTGCCACTGGTTGCCGAACCAAAGCGAAACTTTTAAAATGACCGGCCGTCACTGAAACTCCTCATGCAGTATATTTTTACTGCAACCAGCGGCCACAATGGTAAGCAGCAACACAGCCCCACATCTTCCGGTGCCAGGAGCGAACGAAGTGACCGCGGATGAAACCGAAAAGTCAATTTCCATTCATGCGGAATTTGCAGGCAGCATCAACTACGCGTGTCACCAGAATTCCGTACCGATTCTGAAGTCTCTGACAGTCCGGAATAACGGGGCGACCACACTTCGCAACGTAAAACTTTCGCTGCAGGTCACTCCCGCCTTTGCCCGCAGTCGCGTCTGGCACATCGAGCGAATTGAGCCTGGCGAAGACATACAAATCTCTGATCGCCTTGTCGAACTGGAGCCGGGCTATCTGCATGTACTGAACGAAGCTGAACTTGGCAGAATTGATCTCACTTTGCTTGGTGCGAATCAGAAACTGGCCCGTTTAAGTTCTGAAATCCGCGTACTGGCACGGGACGAATGGGGCGGATTCTCATCCGGACCGGAATTGCTCGCAGCCTTCGTGATGCCGAATGATCCAGCGGTACCACAACTGATGAAAAGAACCGCCGAGACTCTCGGCCTGCATGGCCATCCAACCGCACTGGATGGCTATCAATGCCGTGATCGGCGTCGTGCTTATATGCTTGCCGCGGCAGTCTGGTCGGCAGTCGCAGTCGCAAAGCTGACGTACTCAAATCCTCCCACCAGCTTTGAAAAGTCCGGTCAGAAAACTCGACGGCCGTCGACTGTTCTGCAAAGTGGGCTGGCGACCTGTCTGGATACCACGCTGCTCTTCGCCTCCGTGCTCGAAGGAATCGGCCTGAATCCCGTTGTGGTATTCCAGCAGGGGCACTGTTTCGCCGGTGTCTGGCTGGCAGAAACAACCTTCAGGCAACTCATCGAAACCGACAGCAGTGAAGTGAGAAAGGCAATCCAGGCGAAAGAGCTCGTCGTCTTTGAAACCACACTGATCACTCATTCGCCCCCCGCTCGTTTTGAAGACGCGGAAACCACGGCCACCAGATCATTGAGTCTGGAAAATGAGGAACGCTTTGTGGCCACCGTCGACATCCGCAGAGCACGGATGGCTCAGATCAGGCCGCTGGCGTCTCACGATGCCCCCCAGAACCAGCGCCAGGTCGCGGATTACCACGATTCGGGAATCATTCCACTACCGCAGATGCCCGATCTGCCCGACGACCAGACAATCGCCTCGACTGAAGAACTTCCGACCACGCCCCGGGGACGCATCGAACGATGGCAAAGCAGGTTGCTCGACCTCTCTTTGCGAAATCGGCTGCTGAACTTCAGGGACTCCAGACAGGTCATACCATTCGCCTGCCCCGATCTGCCGCTTCTGGAAGACCATCTGGCTGCGGGAAAAAAAATCCGAGTCATCTCATTGAATGAAGAAAATCCTGTCGGCGACCGCGATGAGGAGCTGCATCAGCGAAGCACCCGGAAGGGCCTTAATACCGAATTTGCCCGCGCTGCACTCGCCCGCTGTGAACTGGCCTCGCCGTTGTCAAAGAAAGACCTCGATGCCAGATTGATTGAACTCTACCGCAAAACCAGAAATGACCTTGCCGAAGGTGGCTCCAACACCCTGTTTCTCGCTGTCGGCTTCCTCTCGTGGCGAAAGGAAGCGGAGGGTGCTTCCGCCTGCCGAGCACCCTTGCTTCTGGTGCCCGTGAAATTGATACGGGCCTCCGCTGCCTCACCGTTTTGTCTCGCCAGTCACGAAGACGAGATCTGCTTCAATGCAACTCTGATTCAGATGCTGACAAAGGACTTTGATCTCAATCTGGCTGCTCTGGAAACGAATCTTCCGACGGATCAGAACGGGGTTGACGTAAGTCAGGTGTTCGAGATGGTTCGACGAGCCATTCGACAGGTGCCGGGCTTTGAAGTCGTCGATGAAATAGCGCTCTCGACATTTTCGTTCTCCAAATATCTCATGTGGAAGGATCTGACGGACCGCCTCGATCAACTGACACAGAATCGAGTCGTTCGGCACCTCGTCCAGAACCCTGATAAGGAGTTTGAGCGGGCCGTTTCATCGCCATTTCCCACCTGTCGGGATATTGATCGAAAGTACTCGCCCGGTGATCTCATTCATCCTCTGCCCGCCGACTCCTCTCAGCTTGCGGCAATTGCCGCCGCAGATGCTGGACAGGATTTCGTACTCATCGGGCCGCCAGGCACCGGAAAAAGCCAGACGATTGCCAACATGATCGCGCATTGTCTCGCAAAGGGCAGGACCGTGCTGTTCGTAGCCGAAAAAACCGCGGCGCTCGAAGTCGTCCATCGTCGCCTGAAGCAGCATGGACTCGGCGACTATTGCCTTGAGCTGCATTCCAGCAAAGCCGAGCGAAAGCGCTTCGTCGAGCAACTGAACACAGCCTGGAAAGCTTCTGAAAAGGCAAACGCTGACAGGTGGCTGGATCTCAACGCCCGGATTAAAGCCCGTCGCGACCAGTTGAATGCTTACGTCGAGGCGCTGCACAGGGAACATGCCAGTGGCTGGACAGTCTTTCGCGCGATGGGTGAGTCGGTGAAGGGCGCACAGAAAATAACTCCTGCGTTCGACTGGCCACGAACTCGCGAGCTCGATAAGGCAAAGTATCAGGAGCTGGCAGGGGCGATTGCCGAGCTAAGCCTCACTCGCAGGGAAGTGGGAAGCATTCAAAAGCCCGAATTCCTGACAGTCACGGAATGGTCCGCAGTCTGGGAGCAGAATCTCTGCCAGCAGGCGGCGTCCCTTGAGCAGGCCTGCGCGGACCTGCGGCAACAACTGCAGTTGTTTGCTGTCGGTATTGGTGCCGGAGATGTGCTGGATGGTTCCAGTGAGTCGCTGCAGCTGTACGGCAGGGTCGCTGAAAAACTGATTTCGACCGCAGCAGAGAACTTTGCAGTCATCTTTCACAGAGAGTTTGCTCAACTGTCAACACACGTGGACGCACTGGAAGCATCCATCAGTATTGTGCGACAGCAGACCAGGCGACTGAAGGGGGTGTACACTCAGGAAGTGCTGACAACGATTCCTGTCGCTGATCTTGAAAAGGAGTGGCGTATCGCCTCAGCAAAGTTCTGGCCACTTTCGCTGCTGGCAAAACGGCGTGTGCAGAAGCTGCTGCAGACGTACGCATCCTCGGGCAACGTCGACCCGGCTGCGGATTTGCCCGCCATTCGTGCGATTCAGCACCAGTTGCAGAAAATTGACGCAAGTCCGCTGGCAGGTCAGCCTGTACCCTGGAATGGACGTGATTCAGATCCGGCAAAAATACGCCAGTTTCTGGCACGGGGCAGGGAACTGCGGCAGTCAATCGTCGAGCTTGCCAGACTGAATGGCCAGTTGAATCCGATGTCGGCAAAATTGCACCCGGTGATCAGCAGGGACGCGATGTCGCATCCCGTCATTACGCTTGCCGGAACGTTTCTCGCAGCGCTCAGCGTTTTTGCCGAGTCCGTTCAGAAATTCCGTACCTGCGCCGGTGAAAGTCCCTTTGGAAAAGACACCAGCACGGTTCTTGCAGATACGGAAGAACAGCTGTCGAAACTGCAGGCCGGCCGCGCTTCACTGCGTGACTGGATTGCGTGGCATGAGATCACTCAGCGAGCTTCCGGACTGGGCCTCGCCGGTTTCGTCAAAGCCATGGAGTCCGGGGAACTGACCCCTGAAGACGCTCCCGCCGCCTTCAGGCTGGCCTGGGTGCGATGGTGGCTGCCTGCTGCGATCGACAGCAGTTCCGCTCTGAAAAAGTTTCAGCGTTACCGGCACGAGGACGCAATCCGCGAGTTCAGGGAACTGGACGACGCGGCTCGTGTCGAAGCATCAGCCGCCGTTCGCCGCGCGCTGGCACACCAGTTGCCCGATCCCAACACTGTCCCCAGACAATCAGAACTTGGGCTGCTGCGCCACCAGTCGCAGCTGCAGCGACCCAGCAGAACGATCCGGGAACTCATCAGTGGGATGCCCGAAAACTTCAGCAGGCTGGCTCCATGCCTGCTGATGTCGCCGCTTTCCATCGCCCAGTATCTTCCGTCCAGTCAGGCCGTCTTTGACGTTGTCATCTTCGACGAGGCATCTCAGATCACAACCTGGGATGCCATAGGAGCTATTGCGCGAGGTCGTCAGACCATTATCGTGGGCGATCCCAGACAACTGCCGCCGACAAACTTCTTCGGGCGTACAGAAAGCGATACCGACAACGAAGAGCTGGAAGATCACGAAAAAGACCTCGACAGCATTCTGGATGAAGCCAAAGCATCCGGCATTCCCACCATGCAGCTCAACTGGCATTATCGCAGCAGACACGAATCGCTCATTGCCTTCTCGAACTACCATTACTACGGAAACGAACTGATCACGTTCCCTTCCGCCGTCACAGCAGACCGCGGAGTGTCGCTGAAGTATCTGCCAAATGGGTCATTTGACCGCGGAAAAAGCCGCACCAATCGGGAAGAAGCCCGGGCGATTGTCGCTGATGCCGTTGGTCGCATGAAACAGTGGATGAAACTTCCTCCGGAAAAACGCAGGACACTGGGCGTCATTACATTCAACAGCCAGCAACAGACTCTGGTTCAGGATTTGTTTGATCAGGCACTTCGGGATTCCAGGGAAATCGAGTGGTTCTTTGATGATGCACGAATTGAACCGACCGTCGTGAAGAACCTCGAAAATGTCCAGGGTGACGAACGGGATGTCATGCTCTTTTCCATCGCGTTTGGTCCCGACGCAACCGGCAGGATCCCGCTCAACTTCGGAGCACTCAGTCGCGCAGGTGGCGAAAAACGCCTTAATGTCGCTGTCACTCGTGCCCGCCAGGAACTGGTGGTCTACTCGTCATTCAAAGCAGAACAGTTGAATGCAGACGGCGCTAAACATATTGGTGTCCGTCATCTCAAAGCCTTTCTCGATTACGCCGAACGCGGACCAGTGGCTCTGCATGCGCAGGACAGAGGTTCGGTCGGAGGGTTCGAGTCGCCGTTCGAAGAGACTGTTTCCCAGCAGTTGCAGTCCCGCGGTTGGCAGGTCGTTTCTCAGATCGGTGTCTCGGCGTTTCGCATTGATCTGGGTATTGTCCACCCCGACAAACCAGGCGCGTACCTCGCCGGAATCGAGTGCGACGGTGCCACCTATCACCGATCAGCAACGGCCCAGGACCGCGACAGGATTCGCGAACAAACCCTGCGGCACCTGGGCTGGGAAATCCTGCGAATCTGGTCCACGGACTGGTGGGCGGACCACAAAACAGCCACCGAGAAACTGCACAAAACACTGACCGAACTGCTGGAACGAAAACGTGAGGAAGATCGGTTACAGGACGAGCAGGATGCTTCAGCACAGCCCGACCAACAGTCTTCTGAAGATGAGGTTGCCGTCGAATCAGATCACCCCCACGAACGCGGTAACTCGGACACCAATACGACCGACCAGACCGACGGCGATGTGCAGATGCGATACCGTGCTTTCGACGGCTCAGGCTTCGCCATCCAACCCGCTGCCTTCTATGACGGAAACTATACCGATACGTTAAGACAGATCACTCTCGCAGCACTCGAACTGGAATCCCCTGTTCGAGACGACATCCTCTGCCAGCGGATTGCCCGGCTGCACAATATCTCGCGAACCAGCGGCAAACTTCGAGATCGTGTTCTGTCGCTGGTGCCGAATGTCGCTTTCACCGACGAGTCAACTGGCAGGTTTCTGTGGTATCCCGGCTCCCCGCTGGAATCAACCGATTACCGGCACCCGACTTCAGAAGATTCCCGACGCACGGTCGATCAGATTTCACTGGCAGAACTCTGCGATCTTGCCATCAGTCATCGGGAGATTCTTCAGGATGCCGATCCGCCACTCGCGCTCGCTCGAAAACTGGGAATTGGCAGGCTGAACAGCGCCACAAGAGATCGACTGCAGGAAGTGATCAGCAGAGCCAAAGATTCTCTGGGGGACTCAGACCGGGTACAAACTACCGACAGGAAGCCATAACCGCCCCCACAGCCATGAAATAGAAAACTGGATGCGAGAAAGTTGAGATTTGAAAACTCGAAACTTTTCGGATCAACACGAAATCCTGTGCGCAGTTGCAGATTGCATTGCCAGGGGTGTTGACAGAGAGTGGTCTATGCAGAACTGAAACGACCCCGAAAACAGGGTTTCCGGCCTCAGGTTTTTCTCCCTCTCAGGTTTGTTGCGCTGCGTCCCTTTGGGAGGGCGAAGCTCCTGCTGAGCCAAACACCTGCCAGAGTGTCGCTCCCGGTACCAGATGCCCTCATCGTGCCCAGTCATCATCCCCACCACCCACCACCCACTGCCCACTGCCCACTGCCCACTGACCACTGACCACTGCCCACTGCCCACTGCCCACTGACCACTGACCACTGACCACTGACCACTGACCACTGAAAACTGAAAACTGAAAACTGAAAACTGAAAAAAGCCCGCTGCCTCTGACCTCCCGCCGCGACATCCTGTGCAGCAGAAAGGCAAAGACAACGGGCTCGGCCCAGGGCCCCGGCAGGGTCCGATTCCGTAAATTCTGACGTCCCTGTCAGATCATTACAGATTCACGACCAGCCGGCGAATTCGCATTCCATGTCAGAACACATCCAGAATGAAATGATGACCGCTGTGGTACGGCTTCTCGGTCGGATAGAAGTTGTACCAGCTCTTGTTGTACACCGGGATCCGCATCGAAGGCTCGTAGCGATAGTACATGTGATCGTACTGCTGCGGCTTCTGAAACGAATGCGGATAGTAGATGTACGGGTAATAATAGAAACGCTGCCAGTCTGACGGCTGGCCCGGAGGAGCGGCTTCCACCGACCTCGTCGAGCTCAGCACGGCGACCGCAATGACGGCAATCGCAACCAATCTCTTCAGCATCTGAATCCCCTCCGGCGAAACTGCCTGACAAGGCTGCACACGCCAGCCTGTACACCCCAGAACCAGTTGTAATATTCGACGAGCTCGGCACATGGATCGATTTTCCGACAACTCATAGGGTTGTCGCAATCGCCCCCGGAAACAGAACCTCGACCCACTGTGCCGAGCCTCGTCTCAATACGCAAACCGCGGTCAAACCCCTGCCGGCCGTGAATCTCTCCCATTCACAGGTGCAGGCACCGCGACAGGCGTTAACATCGGCACCACCGGGCGCAAAAAATCAGTACATTCAGCAGAATCGTCAGTTCCCACAGCCAAACACCGCTAAAAACTGGGCGAATACCCGCCCCTTCCACTCCCAAATTCCCCCGCAATTCGCAAAAATCACTGCCCACTTCAGCCTTTTTTCCGAATCTCACGGATTTTTCACCGGTTTTTCCCCACGACGGCAACCCTGCGGCAGTTTTCACCCGCCCGGCAGCCGGTTCCCAAATCCTCCCTCTGCTCAACTCCCGGATCTCGCTCATGCCCAGACTTCACGGACGGCTCCTTCCCCTCGTCAGCTTCGCACTGCTGCTGCTCGCCAGCAGCTCCGCCACATCTGCCGACGAACCCTCACCCGCGTCCCGCGGGCGAGTTTTCGGCCGCGTCTGGCACACCAACCTCCGCCCTGAAGATGGCTTCCGCTACCTCAACACTGTCCGCGAGCAGCTCGCTGTGCCGCAGTCACAGATCATGCTGATGGGCGGCGCTGCAGGTCGAGTTTCCATGGGCATGGGTCCGCGACGCATCCGCAAACCCGACGAAGCCGCCCCCGAAATGGCCGGCACTCTGTTCTTCCTCCAGACGCTTCCCGAAGTCTCTCTCAATAACCCCATCACCTTCGAAACCTGCGAATCACGCGATAAGTTCGAAGAACTTGTCCGGCAGCAGGCCAGCCTGATGGGACCCGCTGTCGAAATTCTCGGCGAAGAAGACCGCTTCGAAGTCAAACTCGACTTCGAAAAACTCCGCAACACACCCCCGCAGGTCGCACCAGCCGGACCAGGCAAAGGTGAAACCAAACAGACATTCGCTATCTCCATCGTGGCCACAGCTGGTATCGGTGACGCAGCAGGAGCAGCCGGCAAACCGCCCGAGCCGCCCAAATCCATGTCCACATGGTACCGGTATCAGGATGGATTCATGTATTCCTGCCGATCCGACGCACTGTATTCACTGGACCTGCCCACCCGCGATGATCTGAAACTCGACGAAGAACACAGCGGACAGGACCTCTACGCCGACTTTGACTTCACCCGGATCCCCTCCGACTTCCGCCACGCCTTCTGGACCGCGCTGGAAAGTCAGGCGTCTGTCTTTCTGCAGCGATTTGATGATGAGGCCGAAGGCACCTATTCACTCCGCCGAGTCCTCGCAGAAGGTCGGCTGGAACTGCTGCGGCGAGTCATGTTTGATATCGACCGCGCTCGCTTCACCCTCAAACTGTCAGCTGAAACCGGACAGCCCGTGGTCAGCCAGCTCCGCATTCGCGCCCGCGAAAACAGCACCCTCGCATCCTTCCTGTCCGTCGTCAGCAATCAGGGCACACAGCTGGCCGCGCTGCAGGACGAATCGTCACCACTTGTCGTTTCCACCACCGTCGCCATCCCCGAATCCATTCGGCCATTCCTCGGCGTCCTCGCCGGTTCCACCGGACTCAGACTGAAGGAAGCAGCCGGTGATACCCCGGCGGCCGCCGTCCTCGTCGATGACCTCGTCGACTCACTCCGGCAAACTGTCGAATACGGTATCCTCGATGCCTCCTTCTGTCTGCGAGGCACTGTCGAAAACGGACTGCTGCCCTGCGGCGGCATGCGACTGGAATCCGCCGAAAAATTTCTCGATGCCCTCGAATTCCTGCTGCAGGCAACTTCCGCCAGTGAAATGGTCACCGTCAGTCGCTCCGAAACCGGTGACTATCGCATGCTCTCCATCCGCGCTGAAAAAACTCCGGTCCCCTTTGCCGGTAATCCCATCCCCGTGCAGTTGAATCTTGCCGCCACCGGGTCCTGGTTGTGGTTCACTGTCGGGAATGAATCCGCAGTGCAGATGCTGGAAGAAATTGTTGCCGGCAGCGAACAGGCTCTGCAGAAAAACGCCATCGGCTCACCGCTGCTTGTTCGCATGCAGCTCAGCCAGTGGCTGGGACAGACGGACGATGCCCTCAGCAAAGTCCCCGGCCAGTGGCTGGAAACCCTCGAACGCTGGCTGCAGAAAACCACAGCACCCCGCATGTCCTTCTCAATCAATGGCCAGGCCTCAAATCCCGAACCCGCCGGAAAGCCGGAATTCAACAGCTATGCCACCAAAGCACTGACAAAGGCCGATTCCGATCTCGAACTGAAGATTCGCTCGGCCGAACAGGAACTGCTTGTGGATGCCAGCGTCGGTACCGGCATCGCCCGCTTCGCCGTTGCCCAGTTTCTGGATGCACAAAGTCGTATGTTCAGCAACATACGATTTTCGATCGGCGGCGGAGGGCAGGGCGGTGCAGTCAGGCTGCAGCTCGGCAGCCCCCCCGGCGACGGCAAGGGTGGCGGAACTCCACCAAAGCAGTAAACTGCAGCGGCAGGCTGAAACAGCCGTTTCAGAGGACAAACGGGCGGGGACAGCATGAGCACCGATAATCCGTTCGAGGTCATCGGGGGACATGGCGCCGAAGTCGATGTCCCGCAAACGCCCGGCTGGTTTACCGTCGTCGACGGAAATCGCATCGCCTGCGGACGACTGGTGCAGCTGCCGCCGATCTGCATCAAAACAGGCGCTACCGAAAATCTGTCGCCGTTCAGTTCTGTCGTTCAGGTTCCGGCGTTTCGCTTCGTGCTCACAAATTATCAGGTGCATTGTCACTATTACCTGAGCCAATCCATCGCCCGCCGACTGACTTACACCCGCAGAATCGGCAGACTCATAACACTCTCCGGATTGCTCATGCTGCTTGTCATGCCCTTCATACTGAACGGTGCCACTGCGGGAATCATGGCCGGACTTGGAGTACCCGTCGCCGTGCTTGGAAGTTTCGTTGCCACCTTCGCCGAGCCCGGACTGCGTATTCACAGCACCGGACCGGCCAACACCTTCGTGCTGCGTGGCTTTGCTGCAGCATTCTTTCGAGTGCTTGCAGAACTCAAAGCGGGAAATTCACGGTGACGACACCCACCTGCCAACTCGATCACCTCGTGCTCACAGCCACTGCACTGGCCGATGGTATCCGTTATGTCGAACAGCGACTGGGCTGTCGAATGCAGCCCGGCGGTAAACACCCGCGACTGGGCACACACAACGCTCTCCTGAAGATCGGCGAAACCTGTTATCTGGAAGTGATTGCCATTGATCCGGACGCTGCCCCGGTGACTCGCCCGCGCTGGTTTCAACTCGACGAACTCCAGCCGGGAACTCCACCACGACTGACCACCTGGGTCCTGCGCACCAGCGACATTGTCGCCACCCGTCAGGCAGCCATCAACGCAGGCATCGACCCGGGCTCGATCGAAGACATGCAGCGCGGTGACCTCAACTGGCAGATCACAATCCCCGCCGACGGGCGTTTGCTGCTGCACGGCAGCATGCCTTCACTCATCCAGTGGCACACACCACAATTGCCACCGGCCCGCCTGCCGCACTCCGCACTGCAGCTCTCACACCTTGAACTGCAACATCCCGATGCACACCGCTTACAGAACTGGCTCACCAGCATCGGCTGCACGGAACACATTACCACCCACGTGCATACACATCCGCTGCTCACCGCCCGCTTCCAAACCCCCACCGGCACCATCACCCTGTAATCACCCCGACCGCCACCCACCTCACACTTCAGTCCCTGAACTGCAGCGCATACACATCCGCCTCCTGCAACTCCAGATGCAGACAAACAGGCTGGCCCGCCAACTGCGAAAGATCGCCACCCAGCCACTCCATCGATCCCTCAATCTCGTCACCCACCAGCGCTCGACACTCGGACAATCCAAACCCCGGTAACGGCTCACCCGCGGCACTTCGCAGCTCACCACGCACAGAACCACCGGCACTCGTCGAATAATTCAGAAACAGACGCTTCCCCGCAAACAACAGTGGCCACGTCGTCATCTCGCCGGTATCCGCACCCGCATGCAGTGACGCAAAACCATCCAGCCGCAGCACAAAACGCCGAAAAGGCGTCACATACACAGACATCTCCGACGCACCCGTCTGCTGCACGTTCAAAGCCGCATAATTCGAACGATTGCCCCACCGCGCCGGATCCAGGCCCGGACGAATCCACGCCTCCCGAAATGTCCGGTCATAACGACTGCTGCCCCGAGCCGTCATGAACAGTATGTCCGTACTCTCACCACGCCCAGGATGAAAACGCGTCGGAGTCGCCACGTACAGATGCGGAGCACGGAAATAGGGCTGAGTCAGCGACGTGTAAATGTGCTCGCCCGGAAAATTCGGACGCAGCGCACGCGGCTCACTCCAGTTCACAAAATCGGCCGATGTCGTACGACAGACAGACCGCAGCTGACCCTCCAGAAAATGCCGGAAATAACACACATACTGACCCTCACTCTCAGACCAGAATGCCACATTCTGCGAATCAAACGCATACTCCTTCGTATACGTGATCACCGGTTCCGACCGCAGCTTCCGCCAGTGAACGCCGTCACCCGAAACAAATGCCACCAGACCGGTTTTCACCGTACCCGCCAATGCCTTGAACCGCTCCCCGGCCGCCACACCCGGACGCACATCCAGAAACGGCGAGAAATTATGACAGTAAGGAGACTCATGCAGAATCACATTGTTCTCTCGACTGCCATCCAGCTCCACCAGACCACGCTTCGGCTTCGTCCATCGCACGCCGTCGTGACTCTCACAATACCTCGTCACCTCAGACTCATCACCGTCAAACTTCGCACCACGGCCGTCACGAGTATACAGACGGAACAGATCGCCATCCCTGATCACCGTGCCGTACTCCAGCGCATCCGCTGGCTCAGCCATCGGCTCAGCCGCAACAGGCTGATGCAGACGCAGCTCCACATCACGCATCCGCTCTATCAGAAATCGATCCACAAAAAGTTCCCGCCGACTGCCTATCGCCCGCTGCACCGACGCCCCCGGCGGACCCGCCGCCGACTCTGTACCAGCTCCGTAAAACCACGACAGATCAATCACCGCCACACGCAGATCAATCACATCCTGCATCCTCCAGTCCGACAGATACTCGCACGTCCAGTAGTTCACGATGGCTTTGCCGCTGCGAGTAAATCTGCAGCCGGGATTCGAAAAGGCCCGCGTCTGATCCGTTTCAATATCACGCACGTTCTGCCACGACCGACCACCGTCACGTGACACCGCCGCCGTCAATGGACTGCGACGCCCGAAATGCGAACGAAACTTCGGATCAAACGAATTGTTCCAGATCATCAGCAGATCGTCCGTGCCCGGAATGCGAGTCAGCTCGGGACATGATTCCGGTGACATCAGATCCGTCGGCCTCGCCGCACTCCAACTGACCCCCTCGTCCACAGATTCCGACAGATACAACCGCCCCAGTTGATTCCGCAGCACCATCAGCACTCGACCGTCCGCCGTCTGCTCCACATGCGGCTCCATCGCACCACGCAGCGGCAACTGCACACGCGATTCCGAAACACTCCACGTCAGACCGTCGTCATCACTCCACAACACCGTCGCCGCATACGGACCGGTTTCAGCACGCTGCCCCGGCACAGGCGGATTCGCCGGCAACAGCAGCCTCCCCGATGCCAGCCGCTTCACAGTCGCATTGCACAGAGAAAAATCCCGCCGCGACATAAACTCAGCATATGGCTCAAACGTCGCACCGTCGTCCCGCGACTTCCACACATGATTCGTCAGCTCACCCGCTCGGTGCTGCCGCATGAACAACAGCAGAATGCCCCCGTCCTGCGCCGCTGTCAGATTCGGCGAATACACATTCATATCGCCTGCCGCTGTCTCCGTCACCACCCGATGCTGACCCCACGTCAGACCACCATCAGCGGATTCCTGAGCAACCAGTCGAGTCTTTGCGAAATCGCTGCCGTCGCCGGAAAACTCCATCGACACCAGCAACAGACGCCCGTCCGACAACTCAATCACATCCCCTTCGCTCCGCCGAGTATACTCCGGAGTCGTCCGCGCAGCAGTCACAATCTGCAGACCAGACTCCGTCCCCGATTCCACCTGCCACATACCGCCCCGCGCAGCCACCCCCACGCAACAGCAAACAACAACTGCCACCAATCCACGCAACCAGACCATCAACCCACCTCCACATCACACGGCACACACCACAACTCATCCGTGGCTGCGAAAAACATCAGTTCCCGCCACCGCCGCGAACCCTCGCTGCAATCGCCCCCACATCCACCAGCTCCGCTCGACCGCCACTCCCACCCACCAGCTCACAGATCAGATCAATCGCACGAAACTCCGGATCCACCACATACAGACACGAGGGATGCGCCAGAAAATCAAACACCGCACCATGCTCGATCGTCCACTCCACACACTGCCGCACCGACCGCAAAAACCATTCCAGCTTCCAGCGCCCACCACGAAATGCCCCGATATCACTGATCGGACTCATCGGAATCTCCACAAGTCCGTCGTCATACAAAAACGGCTGAGCCCGCTGCTGCGCCTCCACGATCCCACGCAGTACCACTTCACTCGGTTCCTCCAGCGGCTGCGTATTCGGATGCGCCGGATACAGACTGCTCACCCACCCAAATCCCAGCTCCTGCAGCATCGCCCGAATCCCGGGATGCTCACGCAGACCGTCATGAAAACCGCCCGGAGTCCTGAAACCGGCCGCTTCAATTCCCAGACGCGACTTCATCGCCTCACCCGCCAGACGAATGTTCTCTCGTATCGCCTCCTGCACCGACATCCCCCGCAACAGCCACGGCGATCGCTGAAAACGAAACTGCAGATCCTCCACACGACTCGCCAGCACGTTCACATGATCATACGTGTGATTGCCTATCGGATGGCCAGCCTCCAGAATCTCCCGCAGCCAGCTCACATCCGCCTGCTCCAGCACTCGACCCACCGCAAAAAAATGCAGCAGACCACCAGCCGCCTTCACACGCCGCGCCGCCTCCACCGAATACCGCTTCGCCTCCTCGTTCAGATTGCCCTTCTCGTAGTCCCAGTGTGTCGTTTCCCACTGCGGAAAATTGCGACTCATTTCCAGATCCAGAGTAATCGCAATCTGCGCCGGACCACGGCCCGCACCCGCACCCAACGACCCGGCACTGACTGCCGCCACGCTGCCCACTCCGCATGCCGCTGTACCAACCAACCCGGCAGCACGCCCCAGCAGACCACGCCTGCTCATCAGCTCAGCCATCTCAGCGACTCCCCTCTGCTCCCGACTTCAACTGCACCCACGACACCTGCGTCACCAACTGATTGAGCGCCGCATACGATATCGCAGCATTCACCGCAAACCGCGGCGATGTGTTCGATGGAAACGTCGCCAGCGAAGCATCCGCCACCAGAAACACATTGAAGTCCCGCGACAGATTCTCATAACCCGCCGTCGTACGACAATAACACATGTCCGTCGCATACCCCGTCAGCAGCACATGACGCACTCCATGCTGCTGCAGAAAATCCCGCAGCGGCGGATAACCCTCTCCGTCATAAATCACCACATCCTCCGGATCCACAGACACCGAATCACTCACCGGTATCGGCAGCTTCCAGAACCCTTCCCCGTTGAACCGCGATCCGGCATCCAGCCCCGGAAACTGACGGAAATAATCGGCAACTGGCTGCCGAGCCCCCAGCTGCAGCCGCGCCGGAAGACCCTCACCCACATACGAATACTCCGACAGCACACGCCGCAACTCCCGCTCCCCCGACACCCGCTCCGCCGCCGTCGGACGCTTCGCAAACGAACGATACACCCGCGTCCGAATCGAGTCCGCAGCACCCGGCAGACTGTACATCACAAACGCTGCCTTGCCCCGCAGTCTCTTCAGAAACGGATCAATCACCTGCTTCGTGTGTCGCGCTGCAAGTGCATTCTTTTCCGGAGTACAAAAGTCGGCCACTCCATTCGGCTGCGGTGACTTCCAGCCCCAACTGTCGTCAATCGCCCACGGATGCACCATGATCACCGCCGTCTCGGACAGTCGCAGCTGATTGGGCATCTCAATAATAC
>CAITYU010000296.1 GCA_903896675.1 uncultured Planctomycetaceae bacterium | reverse complement strand
GCTTTAGCCCGGGCAAGTTACCACCACATAACACACCGAAAGGCAATGCTCGTTGTGGCAGTTTCAATCGCGGCTGAACACGGAAGCCCGGAGTGTTTCGAACGGAGTGGTCCGCAGTTTTTTGGACCACGGAAGAACACGGAAAAACACGGAAGGAATCGCCATTGGTTTGCCTGGGCATTGCTGACGCTGTGGTCGACCCCCACCCGTAGCCTGGGCTTTAGCCCGGGCAAGTTACCACCACAAAACACACCGAAAGGCAATGTTCGTTATGGCGGTTTCCGTCGCGGCTGGACACGGAAGCCCGGGAGTGTTTCGAACGGAGTGGTCCGCGGTGTTTTTGGGGTGGAGGGGTAAGTCAGTTGCCCGGGCTGAAGCCCACGCTACGGTTTTTGTCCATGCCGGGCAGGAATGACGCCTGGGACAAACCGTAGCCCGAGCATTCCTGATGGGGGGGACAAAAGTCGTCTGGGGGTGTCAAAACGACTTCCTCCGGTTGAAAAACGCGGTGTTGTTGGGGTGAAGGCGGGCGTAGGTTGCCCGGGCTAAAGCCCAGGCTACGGTTTTTGTCCCTCGCGTCATTCCTGCTCGGCCCCATTCCCTGAAAAACACTGGGGATTTCAAGGATAACAAGAAGTTCGTGCCCGGGCTGAAGCCCAGGCTACGGTTTTTGTCCCCCTCGTCAGGAAAGCCCGGGCTGCGGTTTTGGGGGGCGAGTCATTTTTGCAGAAAGATCATTGGAAGCTGGGAAAATCCGATGTGCTGGCGGTGGGGTTGGGCCGGCCTTCCCTGTAGACTCCGGCGGGAACGGACGGCGTTGCCGTCCCCGAATGGATTCGGATCATGAACGTCAGTACCGCCGATATTGCTCAGACTTCCGCTGCTGAACCTGCCGAGCCTGCGGCCACCGCTGGTGCTCTGGGGGACCACTGCGCCGCAACCCTTGCATCGTCTTCGGTGTTTCCACTGCCGTTGTCCGAATTCGAACACTACATGCTGACAGACGATCGGCCGTCGCATCCGATGGTGATTGTCATGCTGGTCGATGGACACGGCCGACTGGACGAATCTCTGTTTCGCGTGGCGGTGCACCAACTGGTTGATGCTCATCCCCTGCTGCATGCGCGTATTCAAAACTGTGGCGGTGAGCTGCGGTGGGTGGCTGCTGCTTTGCGCCCTGATGGTACTCCTGCGAGCGTCAGCATTGAATGGCATGCTGCTGACCATGCCGACCCTCAAAGTCAGCTCCCGCTGGCTCGCCCGCTGAATCTGCATGCCGGCGAATGTCTGCGACTGCAGGTCTGGACCGGATCTTCCGCCGGCAGTGAACGCTGGCGTGTGGCGCTGGAGGTGCACCATGCCTGTGCTGACGGAATTGCTGCTGTCCAACTGATTGCCGAGCTGCTGGCGCGTTATGGTCGTCTGCAACCTGATGTCAATGGTCCTGCGGACAGCGCCCAGCGTGGACGGCAACCGGAATTCGAACCACCTCGTCCCGAGCTGTTGCGCGGCCGCAGTACGTTGCCGGCTGCGGAACCGTCAACTGCACCCAGCACTTCTGGCGGTGTTCCCCGCCGTTCGGCTGGGACTCTGATTGCCAAACTGTGTCGTTTGTTTCTGCGACGTCCGGTGCGACTGGCGAGCAGCCAGGAGAAGGCGACCGGCAGTCGCACGGACAGTGAGCATCATCCGGCCATTCTGCTGCAGACACTGAGTGAATCCAGCACGGCGCATCTGCGGGCGCAGGCCATCGCCTGCGGCGTCACGGTCAACGACCTGCTGTTGCTGGAGTGTTT
>CAITYU010000295.1 GCA_903896675.1 uncultured Planctomycetaceae bacterium | reverse complement strand
CGGCGGGAAACGATGGCCGCGGAATGACGCGGAATAACGCGGAAATTTGAGCGTTTTGTGTGTTGGTGTTGTCGCCCTCCCGAGGGGATTTTGCGATCACTGAACACTGAAAACTGAACACTGACGTCCGGCTCGGCGGGAGCCTCGCCCTCCCGAGGGGTTGACGGCTCGGCAGGAGCCTTGCGCCTTCGAGGGTTTGGTGGCTCGGCGGGAAACGATGGCCGCGGAATGACGCGGAATAACGCGGAAATTTGAGCGTTTTGTGTGTTGGTGTTGTCGCCCTCCCGAGGGGATTTTGCGATCACTGAACACTGAAAACTGAACACTGACGTCCGGCTCGGTGGTGGTCTCGCCCTCCCGGTGATGTTGAGCCGTTGTTTTTGTTTGCGATTGATGCGGCAGAAACTGCCGAAATCTGCTGCGTGAGTGTTCCGGGCTTGCAGGGAATTGGCGGATCTGCGGGAATTGTCTGCAGCGTCGGGTTTCGTGCCGGTCATAATTCCGGCGAGACATTCGGCATGGAGGTGTTTTATGGAACCGTTTGCAGAGCAGCAGAAGCCGTCTGTTCCGTGGCATCTCTGGTTGACCGCGGTGGCAGCGGTTTTGTTTTTTGTGTGGTGTTTTGATTTGTATCCGCGTGTGCTGACGGATGGTCGCGTGGTAGTGCGGACTGAATCCGGTGCTGGTCAGCGTCGGGCTGCGGGTGTGGAGTCCGGGGACTGGTCTGACATTTCGGGATCCGAGAGTGAATTGTCGGAGCAGTCATTGACGGGAGGTAAGGCGCGGCAGTCGTCGGACGACCAGTGGGTGGGTTTGACGGAGCCTGAGTCGTTTGAGTTGAGTGAGCCTGAGCCTGAGCCTGAGCCATCGACCGACAGTGGTGTGCGTCGTGCCTCCTTTGAAGTTGAGCAGTCTGCGGTTGCTGCTGTTCAGCGGGCTTTGCCGGCTGAGTTGGGGGCGGGTCTGAGCAGGGCTTGTGAGCTGCGGCAGCGGGATGATGTGCTGGAATCGCATGCGGAGTTGTCATCGCTGTACTGGAAGTATCCGGAGCAGAGGCAGTTGCTGACGGGTGAGTTGCAGGAGTCGGCGCGGGTGATCTTTTTATCTGCGGAGCGGCAGTTCAGTGACCCGCATATTGTGGCCTGGGGTGAGACTCTGGAGTCGATTGGTCGGGAGTATGAGCTTCCGTGGCAGTATCTGGCGCGACTGAACGGGGTTGAGCCGAAGGAATTGCAGGCAGGTCAGAGTCTGAAGGTGGTGCGTGGACCGTTTGGTGCTGTGGTGGATTTGTCGGCGTTCACACTGACGGTGCACATGCATGGCTGGTATGTGCAGCATTATCGAATCGGGATTGGTCAGGACGGTCGGACTCCGACGGGCCGTTTTACTGTTGGTGAGAAGCTGGAGAATCCGACGTGGTACAACCCGGATGGTGGTGTTGTGGAGGCGGATGATCCGGAGAATCCTTTGGGTGAGTACTGGCTGGGTCTGGGTGACCACATAGGGATTCACGGGACGATTGATCCCGAGTCGATTGGGCGTGCGGCATCGCGGGGCTGTGTGCATCTGGGGGACGAGGACATTCGCGAGGTGTTTGGGTTGCTGGGGACTGGATCTGAGGTGGTCATTCGCCGTTGACCAGCAGTTTCTCCGGGTTGTTAGAGGCTGGCGTGCCGGTTGAAAGTGGCTGGCTGCTGCGGGTACTCTGGTGGCACTTCTGCCGATGCTCGGCTGAAGTTTCAGTGGCATCACTTTGCGAGGAAGGTCTTGTTTGTGAGCATGTCCATTCAGCCGATTCTGTTTAATGGTGCGTGGGTACCATCGCAGGCTTCAGGAACATTTCAGGCGGTGAATCCGGCTGTTCAGCAGCCGATGCCGCAGGTGTTTCCGGTGAGTTCGTGGTCTGAGATTGATGCGGTGATTGGTGCATCAGCGGCTGCCGCTCGGGAGATGCGGGGCTGGCCGGGTTCGCGTTTTGCTGAGTTTCTGGAGGCGTATGCTCTGGAGATAGAGGCTCGTGCGGACCAGCTTGTTGAGACTGCGCATGCAGAGACGGGTCTGGCGAAATCGCCGCGGCTGAAGGATGCGGAGCTGCCGCGAACGGTGAATCAGATTCGGCAGGCGGCTGCAACGGCGCGTAATGAATCGTGGCGAGTGCCGACGATTGATACGGCTGTGAATATCCGTTCGATGTATGGTCAACTGGGTCCGGTGGTGGTGTTTGGTCCGAATAATTTTCCGTATGCGTACAACGGGATTGCGGGGGGAGATTTTGCGGCAGCGATTGCAGCGGGGAATCCGGTGATTGCCAAGGGTCATCCCTGTCATCCGGAAACGACTCGGATTTTCGGTGAGGCGGCGGTGGCGGCTTTGCGCAGCACGGGGATGCCGGCGGGACTGGTGCAGTTGATCTATCGCACGTCTCATGAGGATGGGTTGCGGCTGGTGTCGGATCCGCGGATTGGTGGAATAGGTTACACGGGTGCTCGTCAGACGGGGCTCAGGCTGAAGGCGGCGGCGGACGCTGCGGGCAAGCCGATTTATCTGGAGCTGTCCAGTATCAATCCGGTGTTTATGCTGCCGGGTGCTCTGGCGGAGCGAATGGAGAAGATTGCGGACGAGTTCACAGCGAGCTGTCTGATGGGTGCCGGTCAGTTTTGCACCAATCCCGGGCTGGTGATTGTGCCGTCCGGAGCGCAGGGTGCGGCACTGACAGCGGCAGTTGCTGCGAGGTTTTCGGCGGCCGCTTCCGGTACGATGCTGGCAGAGGGTGTGCGGAGCAGCTTCCTGAAGGCCGTGCAGGCGATTCTGGGTGCGGGTGCTGAACTGGTGACGGGTGGTCAGGCGGGTGGAGGCGTGGGGGTTTGCTGTCAGAACACGCTGATGCAGGTTTCCGCGGCCAGGTTCCTGCAGCATCCGGAGGTGTTTCAGACGGAAGCGTTCGGCAATGGTTCGTTGTTTGTGCATGCGGATTCGCCGGAGCAGATGGCGGAGCTGGCCGAGCATCTGGAGGGCAATCTGACGGGTTCCATCTACTCGGAGACTCAGGGAGCCGACGATGCGGCCTGCGATCGTCTGGAGAAGGTGCTGCGTACGAAGGTGGGGCGATTGTTGAACGACAAGATGCCGACGGGCGTGGCGGTGGTGTCGGCGATGAACCATGGCGGACCGTTTCCGGCGACCGGTCATCCGGGCTTTACGGCGGTGGGTGTGCCGGGCTCAGTCACGCGGTTTGGGATGCTGCAGTGCTATGACGCGGTGCGTCAGCATCGTCTGCCGCCGGTGTTGCAGGATCGGAATCCGGGAGGGGTCTGGCGGCGAATCAATGGTCAGTGGACCACAGCGGACGTGTGAGAATCGGGGCTGGATCTGTCGGCCGGTGCTGCTGTCATGAAAACCTCCTGCAGTTTCTGCTGCAGGAGGTTTTTTTGTGGTTGAGGCCGGTCTTTCTGAGGATTGCGGCGGGCAGCACTCTTACATGTGCGGTACGACTGCGGCCGTTGCTGTGCTGAGAGTTTCAAGCGTTGAGCCAACGGTGCCATCCGGATCCGGGTAGCGGAAGACTCGTCCTTCGAAGTTCTTCAGCAGCAGATCGTTACCATCACGTCCGACGACGGTTTCGGGCTGCAGCACAATCTTGCCTCCGCCACCCGGTGCATCGATGACGTAGGTAGGAGCCGCGTAGCCGGTTGTATGTCCACGGAGTCCTTGGATGATTTCCAGTCCTTTGGAGACCGGAGTGCGGAAGTGGGCGGACCCGCTGATGGGGTCGCACTGATACAGGTAGTACGGTCGAACTCGCATCAGCAGCAGTTTATGCACCAGTTCCTTCATCACCTCGACGCTGTCGTTGACACCCTGCAGCAGGACAGTCTGGGATCCCAGCGGAATTCCGGCATCTGCGAGGCGAGCACAGGCGCGAGTGGCTTCGGGGGTGCATTCGTCGGGATGCAGGAAGTGCACGCTCATCCAGAGCGGGTGGTACTTTCTGAGCATACTGCACAGTTCCGGAGTGATTCGCTGGGGCAGTACGGCCGGCATTTTGGTGCCGATGCGGACGAATTCGATATGTGGAATCGCGCGGAGTCGTCCGAGGATCCAGTCGAGTTTTTCGTCACTGAGTGCAAGCGGGTCGCCACCGGAGATCAGCACATCGCGGACCTGGACTGCATCTTCCAGATAGTGGAAGATGGCTTCCAGTCGCTGCTGATTGGGTTGAATTTCCCCATGCCCGACGACTCGCGACCGTGTGCAGTAGCGGCAGTAGGTGGAGCAGAAATCGAGTGGGAGCAGCAGGACGCGGTCGGGGTACCGATGAACGAGTCCGGGGACCGGGCTGTGGCCATCTTCTCCGAGCGGGTCATCTGCCTCACCTGGCATGCGAACGAATTCGCGGGTGGTGGGAACCACGGTTTTTCGCAGTGCCTGCAGCGGGTCATGCGGATCCAGCAGGCTCATGTAATACGGAGTCACAGCGGTGGGCAGGAGCGTTCCGCCCATGGACAGGCAGTCGCGTTCTTCGATTGACAGATCCAGCACGCGTTCGAATTGTTCGAGAGTGCGGATGCGATGCCGGGACTGCCAGCGCCAGTCATTCCAGTCGTTGTCTGTGGTGTCCGGAAAGAATCGCGCTCGGAACAGAGCGGTGCGTTCATTTTCCTGGGGTCGGACGGGCACACGAGTGGTGTGTGCGGAGTCGAATCTGAGTCTGGAGTCATCAGCAGCGGATGCGGGTTTTGCGGGGTCGCTGCCACGAGCTGCACGGGCGGGGCCGGCGGGCTTTCGCAGGGCCCCGCTACTTCCCGGGGGTTCTTCAAGATCCGGACCTGCAGCGACGTTTGCTGCACCGTCTGCCGCATCAACCTGGATATCAGCCACCAGCGATTACTCCGGAAATCTGATTCGGCACCTGTGAAGCTGTTGCGTTCGCGGGACCGAGCTGAAGTCGGCAAATGCTGGTCAGTTCCGGCCGACTCCATCCCGTACTGACGCTGCTGTCTGAGTTTCGATCCATCTGCGAGGGCGGTTGCGACTGACGGTTTGTCAGTCGGCAATTCCCGCCGACACGGACCGCGCGGTTGTATAATTGTCACGGATTCCATTGCAATAGGGATGGAATGATTTCTTTTCGCAAACAGAAAAAATTTCGCATCCGGATTTTGGGTGTTCCGGGTGTGCAGAGGGGTTTTGTGGCAGTGGTCTTTGGGGATTCTGCTCAATCAGCGACATTGACTTTACCGATTACACCGCACAGACGGATTTTGCGACGACCGATTTCCAAGGGGGGAAGCAGGGGGCCGCAATCCGGGTGCTGGCGGATCAGGCAAGTCGGGCGTTTCTGTCGGCGATTGGCAGAATGGCTCCGGCAGCGCCCTCCGTCTGTCCGGTTCTCGTTTGACATGCACAGCGTGTCCGGGGATTCGTTGCGTGCATGCTGCAGGGAATGGGGCGGGCATGGAAGTCATACGGGGGCGAAATACTCCGCGGCACAGCGACGCTGAGTCGCATTGGCGCTGCTGCGTGAGGAGGCTTTCGCTGATCGGCCGTTTGGCCTGTGCCTGCCTGTTGGCTGTGGTCTGGCCAGGCTCCCTGCATGCTGATCAACTGGAAGAACTGGCCCGGCGGGCAGGCATTCAGATTGTTGAGTCCGGCGTTTCCGCGGCGAGCGTGCAGAAGGCAGCAGCGGCAGACGTTCCGCTGGATCGGCTGAGCCCTGAGAAACGGGCTCGGGCAGCGGAGGTGATCCAGAAATGCAATCAGTACCGTCGCCTGCCGGTGCTGCGATACGCTGTCGATCAGCCGGTCTATCACTATCTGATTAAACATCCGGATGTGGCGGTGAGCACGTGGCGAGTGATGGAAATTTCGCATTTCGAGATGTGGCAGACGGGTCCCACTGAGTACGAGGCGGAGGCGGTGGATGGTTCGGAGGGAATTGCCGACATTCTGTATCAGGATGAGAAGCAGACGCTGATGATCTGCGAGGGCAGTTACCATCACATACTGCTGCCGCGTCCACTGCAGGCATCGGCGCTGATCTGGTTTCGCAATTCGCTGACGCCTCATACCGGAGGCACGCACGTTGTGACTCAGCATGTGGATGTGTTTGTGCATTTTCCCTCGCCTGCGGTCGCGGGTGCGGCCAAAGTTCTGACGCCGGTGACCAACAGTCTGATGGATCGCAATCTGTTTGAGGTGTCGTTGTACGCGGTGATGATGTCGCGAGCGGTGCGGGATGATCCCGAATGGATTGCGGATATTGCTGCGGACATGGAGGGCGTGCTGCCGCAGCGTCGGGCCGAACTGCAGCAGGTAGCTCGGCAGAATCGTCCGGGGGGCGCACGTGAGATCCGCAGCGGGGATGCGGCAAAGATCGACAAGTCTCTGATTAATTCGCCGCAGTTGCTGTTTCTGGATCCTCCGGAACAGGGCACGGAGATTGTGGTGGACCCGCAGACGGGCGCTGCCGTGCTGCAGAATGTGTCTCAGTCGAATGATGCCCGTCCGTCCGGACCGACCGCAACCGGTCCGGGCGGGCGTGGCAACCGTCGTGCGGGGTCAGCGGCGGAGTGAATGTGTGTGTGGGAGTTCTGTGGGGTCGGCAGCTTTTGCCGATCTCGGCGGTGGCGGATGCGAAAAGTGTTCCGCCGGCTGACTGGCAAGCCGGAACGGCGTTGAGTGTCAGGGGCAGAACCGGGTAGCCTGAAGTCCGGCCGCTGCGAACAGGGCTGCAGTCTTACGGATTGGGTCCGTGGCAGACTGCAGCCGAGTGACTCGTGCGGCAGGGGACTGCCGACATGAACAAGCTGTGGTTACTGAGCTGGCTATTGCTGCTGCCGTTTCTGGCGGGAGAACGGTGTGCCGCCCAGGGCCTGAAAATCTCGACGCAGATTCGCGCAGTGGATCCGGCCACTCCGGCTGCTGAGGGGACCGTGGTCAGCAGCAGTCTGACACTGTGTCACAATGGTCGGATTTTTGACTATGTGGCACTCGCCGATGAATTGTGTGTGTTCGACCCGGTGCAGAAGCATTTTGTCGTGGCCAGTGCCTCGCGGAGGATTCAGACGCTGGTGACCTTCGATGAGATTCGGCACCATACGGAAACGCGTCGACTGCGGACTGAGGAGTACCTGCAGGAAATGTCTGCCGGCACGGCGACGGTGGGCGGGGCGGAGCTGGAGTTCATCAGGTTTCAGTTGAATCCTGAGTTTCGGCAGTCGTTTGAGCCTGCTCGAAATCTGCTGGTGCTGGCCTCCCCGGCACTGACTTATCGGATCGAGTTGTGTCGCTGGGAGGATGCGGAGCAGGTTGATCGCTGTCTGACGTGGCGCGACTGGACGGCGCGACTGAATTCGGTACTGCATCCGGATAACCTGTTCCCGGAACCACGTCTTGAAGTGAATCGGGCGATTCGCGAACGTGGCGACAGTCTGCCGGTGGTGGTGGAGCTGGACCGTCGTCCCGCAGTGAATACACTGTTGCGGGCTGAGCATCAGATCACCACCGGCCTGTCGGATGATGATCACAGTCGCATTGCGAAATGGGAATCGATGCTGCGTTCAGCGGACCTGCAGACGGTTCCGCTTCGCCGATATCAGCAGACTGCCCTCGTTTCGCGAAATCGCTGAACGGAAAAGTCCGCCTGGATTCACTGACCGGCAGCGCTTTACCGGGAAGATTCTGAGGCAGAATCAGAAACTGCGTTGCAATCGCGTTCTGTGCCGATTTCTACAGGGCCGGCATGCATCGACTTACGGAAGAGTCCGTGGGCGTGTCCGGATATGGCCCTGATTCGCGCAGGTATGGACATGGTTCGGGTGCCTCTGGAAGAGCAGAGTGAAACTGAGCAGGTGGCAGCAGTCACACCGGGGCGAAAACGCGGTTTTCTGCGGTTCCCTTTGAAGGTCCTGCTGTTGCTGACGCTGCTGGTGCTGCTGGCACCCAGTCTGATCACGTGGACCGGTGCAGCTCCTGCCGTACTGCAGAAATTTGCTCCAGCGCTGGCTGGTGCCGTACATTTCCAGAGCTGCACGCTGCACTGGTGGACTCCTGTGGAGATTCGCCAATTGACGGTGGAGGACCTGAGTGGGAGCCCTGCTGATCGGCAGGAGCGACCATTGCTGGCGGTCAATCGCATTTCGACAACGCGGCCACTGTGGCAACTGGCGCGGGTTCTGGGAGCGGGAACGGAAATCCTGATCGAGGATCCGGAGCTGTCGCTGCGGTCAAGCGCGGCGGGCAGCAATCTGCTGACCACACTGGAGCGACTGGCGGGTGCGGACAGTCCGAGTGGCAGCAGTCCTCGTTTGCCTGAACTGCGGATCAGGATTCGTCGGGGCACTGTGGTGGCTGTTCATCAGGCCGGTGCAGTTTCCGGGGCGGACGCGGGCGAGTCATTGTCTGCGGTGCTGCGGGATGTGGAGTGCAGTCTGCGTCTGCAGTCGGTTGACCAGTTTCCGGCTCTCAGTCTCACCGCCCGACTGGAGGATTCCGCGGGTTCTGCAGACCTGGAACTGCATTTTGATCCGCAACTTGATGAATCGGGCCGGCAGAAGCTGCAGGCCGGTGCCACGAAACTGAAACTTGCGGCGCTGCGACCATTTCTGGAGGCAGCAGGCGGAGGTCTGGAAGCGGAGGGAGAGATCAGTGGTGGCCTGGATGCTCGACTGGCTGGAGCTTCCCTCAGCAGTGGCGCTGCAGGTCGCCTGCTGCTGAATGGGACGGGGATTCGGGTGCGGAGCAACAGTTGGGCGGACGGGGAGTGGATCACCCTGGGTACGGTAACGGCCGAGGGGGCCCTGGCGCTGGCGACGGACGGGTTGGCGATTGATGAGCTCAGCATTGCTTCGGACTGTCTGACGGTTTCGGGCAATGGGGAATTGCGTGCGGCCGGAAGTACTGCGGGGAATGCCGGGCAGCTGGAACTGGTCTGCACGGCCTCAATGCCTGAACTGATCAACCCACTGCGGAGGACACTGGGGCTGGCCAGTGGCGTCAGTCTGTCGTCCGGGCAGTTGACGGTGTCTCTGAAAGCTCCGGGTGGCGCGGCGGGACACTGGGATTTGTCGGCGGGAACAAGTGAGCTGCAGTTGCTGAATTCCGCGGGGCGACAAATGGTGCCTTCGTTGAAGCTGGAGGCGGCCGGAATGCTTTCTGATGGCGCACCCCGTCTGGCAACCGCCCGGCTGACTGCACCCTGTGGAACGCTGGATTGTCAGCCGCAGCAGGAGCTGTGGAAGGTTGCCGGTACGCTGGATCCGCAGCAGTTGTGGCAGCTGTTGAGTCAGTTCAGTGATCTGCCGGCGCCTGGTCTGAAGTCGGCATTGAAATTCGAAACGCTGGCGGCTGTTGAGGGTGCGGACCTGCTGTTGACTGCACTGACTGTGACATCGGCAGACCTGCGGTGCACAAGCAGTGCTCTGAAGATTCCGTTCGGCAGCGGTGGTATTCCGTCGGGCGTGATGGAGCTGCAGGGGACAGCGGCGGCCATGAAAACGCTGGCTGCCCCGTGGCATGATGCGTGGTGGCTTTCCGAGAAGGCGATGGTGGAGTGCCGTTTTGAGTCGGCGGCCGGTCAGCCTTTCGGTCTGCAGTTGAAGGCTGTTCCACTGCAGGTGGCGAATGCACCAGCCGCCGCAGTACGGGCCGTTTCCAGCCGGCGTCCGCCTGTCACAACTCAGCCACAGAATGGAATGATTTCAGAAGCCGCGTTCATTGTGGACCAGGCGGAGCTGCAGCTTTCCCTGCTGCCGCTTTCCACGGGAACAGACTACGAGATTACAGCAGGTCATCTGAGCCTGCCGGGCCTGGAAGCGAATCTGAGCGGCAGTGTGGCGACAAAGGACGGGATCTTTGTCAAAGCCACAGCGGACACGCAGTACGATCTGGCAGTGCTGCAGAGTCGCGTGTTTACTCCGAATTCCGGAGTGGAACTGGTGGGTGCCGGTACAACGCAGCTGACATTTTCCGGGGATCCTCTGGTTTACACAGAGACAACGCCGCCGGAGGGATCGAAGGTGCGTTTTACGGGCAGTGGCACTGTGGCATGGCAGCGGGTGACCTTCCGGGGAGTGACCCTGGGGCCAGCGGATGCGAGGCTGACACTGGCCGATTATCTGCTGGAGTCGGCCCCGATTCAGTGCAGCCTGAACAATGGGCAGGCGGTGCTGACACCGCAGTTTGATTTGTGGGGCTGCAGGCTGGCGCTGGGTGCTGGCAGTCGTGTGGAGCAACTGCAACTGACACGAGAGTTCTGTGCGGCGTGGCTGGGCTATGTCAATCCGCTGCTGGCTGATGCCGTGGAAGTGCAGGGGGCGTTGTCAGTGCGAGTGGAGCAGTTGCTGTGGGATTTCAATTCACCGAAGGACTGCCACGCGGTCGGAGAATTGACCATTCACGAGGCGGCGGCAGCGCCCGGTGGAGGTTTGACCCCGCTGCTGGCAGTTCTGGAAGCGGCAAGACGCCGAGATCTGGCTGCGGCTGCGACCGTGGACACCAGCCGATTCCAGGTAGGCATGCCAATGCAGCGAATACCGTTTCGAGTAGAGCAGGGGATGGTCACCCACCACGGGCTGCAGCTCGAGGCGGCCGGGTATCGCCTCGCAACATCGGGGTCTGTGGGCCTGGCAGGGCAACTGCAGCTGACTCTGGACGTGCCGCTGGAAAAAGCGGCGAGTGGAGGTCGGACCGCCAGACTGCCAATTCGCGGCACCATCACGAGGCCTCAACCGGACACCGCGACACTCGTGCAGACTCTGGCGGCAGACCAGTTGCAGAAGCGGCTGGGTGACAAAGTCGACCGGACAGTGAATCAGCAGTTGAACCGCCTGCTGGAACGCTTCTGACGCTCCCGGATGTCCTGCCAGATCCGCGGATTCTTCCCAAATTTCCATGGCGAATCAGGAAAACCTGCATTTCCGTGTGGTGAAACCGCTGGAAAGTTGCAGAGTTTTCTGAAATCGCCAGGATCTGCCGACATAT
>CAITYU010000294.1 GCA_903896675.1 uncultured Planctomycetaceae bacterium | reverse complement strand
CGGACTGGGTTTCGGGGATGGACAGTCAGGCGGTGGGGGCGGACAGTTTTGCTGCGCCATCGACACCGGCAGCGCGGGAGCATTATCCGGAGATTTCTCGTGGCAAAGCTGCTGCGGGAGTGGCGGGAGCGGGATCATCGGTTGCCGGGGGAGCGTCAAAGTCGGAGAATCGGCGTGTGGCGGGTGCGGGGCAACCGGCGTTGCCGCCATTGGTTGCTGCGGGCGACCTGCCGCGCGGCTGGGTACTTGTGATTTCTGGTGGTGCTGTGCGGCAGCCGTTGCAGAAGTCGCGGTTATCAGTGGGGGTGTCAGCGACAGCCGACGTGTGCCTTTCCGGGCCGGGAATTGACGGGGTTCAGGGTTGGCTGGAGTGTCGAGGTGGTCAGTGGTTCTATCGTCATGAGTCGCCGCGGTATGGGACGGTGGTGAACGGTCAGTCGGCTGTGGTGCGGTCGCTGCAGGCGGGCGATCGACTGGAATTTGGCGGTGGTGTATCGGTGCAGTTACTGGGGCCGGGCGGTCAGGTGGGTGATGGGCATTTGTCATCCGGGCGTTGGCGTTGGTTCTGGCTTTTGTTGCTGCTGATTGTGTTGACGGTATCTGGTGTCCTGCTGGTGCGGCGACCGGATTTGCTGCAATCAATTTTCCCGGGTTCTGCGTCTGCCACACCCACGGTGCCTGTTCCGACGACTGGCGAACCGGCGGAGGGTGACAACTGAGGGGATTGATCACGCGAGCTCAGCGAACTCGACGCATGTCAATTGTGTCATGCGGTCCTGGGGGGTTGGAATTCGCGGTGCAGTTGGGTACAATCGAGCAATCGGGTGTCAGCAGGCTGCTGTTGGCCCCCTGAAGTCCTCGTAGCTCAGCAGGATAGAGCGTCGGTTTCCTAAACCGAAGGTCGCAGGTTCGAATCCCGCCGGGGACGTTGCAGAAAACCCAGTGATTTCACTGGGTTTTCTGCTTTTGTGGTGTCTGCTGTTTTGTTGCCGTACACCAACGCCGTACACCAACCAGCTTTTTCAATCGCTGTTTTTCGCTCGCTTCAGCAGTTCATCGACCTTCAGAACAGCATCATGCTGCGCCCCGGCCAGCAGGTGGGAATAGGTGTTTGCCGTTGTCGCAAAGTCCCTGTGCCCCAGTCGTTTCTGAATGACTTTCAGGTCAACCCCTGCCGCCAGCATCAGACTGGCTTGAGTGTGTCGCAGGTCATGAAACACGAAGGTATCGGGGATTCCGGCAGCTTGCCGGATGGGATACCAGACGTTCCGGTCAAAATTCGACTGCAGCAGGTGGGTTCCTGTTGTGCTGGGAAAGACGATCGGCACAACGTCCGGTTCCATGCCCTCCGCGATTGCCTTGTTTAGGCGACTCTGCAAAGCCTGGACAGCCTCAGCACCCAGCGACACCACCCGCCGCCCTGCTGCCGTTTTCGGCTCTTTCAGCTTGCGACCGTTCCCGGACTCCTCCAGCGACCGCCGCACCACCAACACACCCTCAGCCAGATTTACGGCAGACCACTCCAGAGCGAATAACTCACCCTTACGAAGCCCAGTCATCGCTGCCAGCACGATCAAATCACCCAGTCGATGCTCACGGCAGGCAGCGAACAATGCCGTACACTGCTCAGGTTCCAGGGGCTTTCGTTCCTCGCGGATCACTCGCGGTTTTTCCACTGCTGCCATCGGATTGAACGGCAGCAGACGCAACCGCACCGCCTTGTTCAACGCACAACGAAGGATTCGAATAGACCGCAGGCGACTGTTGGCACTGACACCCTTGCGAGCCAGTGAAGCCTGCCACTGCTGCAACTTTGCACCAGACAATGCAGCCAGTTTCATCGACCCGAGATGCGGAAGCACAAACAACCGCACCGCACCTTCGTATTCTTCGAAAGTCTTGAAAGACTTGTTCAACGCCACGTCATCGGCCAGCCATCGCTGCAGGTATCCCGCCACTGAGTCAGCGGCTACCAGCGACTGCGGACTCTGCCGCTTCTGCTGCCGCAGCGCTTCCAACTTCTGCACAACGTCTGCCTGACTCTGACCGTAGACGGCCAGG
>CAITYU010000293.1 GCA_903896675.1 uncultured Planctomycetaceae bacterium | reverse complement strand
CCCGGCCTCTGTACAGCATCGATTCTGTTCCGAGGAACTGCATCTGCGGTTCCTCGGGCAGTGCCACGGGTGATTCCGACCGCTGCAGCGAGCTGCTGACTCGCAGGTAGTGCGAGCGTCGAACGTCCCAGAAGAAGCTGCGGATTTCGGGAATGCTGGAGGCTGCGAGTGCTTCGAGGCTGGCGTCGTAGACGGAAATCACGGTATTGCCGCGGAATGGCCGACCATTCAGGTCTGTCAGTCTGAGGTTCAGCTTTGCCTGCTGGCCGGGCCGGTATTTTTCCACAGCCGGCTGCACGTTCACAACAGCGATGCGTTTTTCGGGTGGTACGACGATTTCGCGGACTTCGCTGTAGATTTTTCCATTGGAAACTGTGAGAGCCTCGACGTAAAAGTTGGGCTGGTCCGCGGCGGCCACGGGCAGTTCCACAACTGTCGATTTGCCCTGCAGTTTCAGTACCTGCGGGGCAGGGCAATTGCCGTCCTGGGCACGTACAAACAGCAGCACGGTGCTGTCTGCTCGTGCTGTGCTGATCTGCAGGCGTACGACATCGCCGACGGCGTATTCCTGACGATCAGGAATCAGCTCGAGGTCACTGAAGCGGAAGTTTCTGCCATCTTCCGCGGGGCCGCGGACGAAGAAAACGACAGCACCTTCCTGCTGACGTCCGGCAGCATCGGTGACTGTCACGCTGGCACGAAACTGCCCGGATTGTGGCAGATTCAGACGCAGTTTTCCGATGCCGTCCGGACCGGCGACGGACTGCCAGTTCTGAACTTCCTGTTCGACAAGCTGCTGGTTCTGATCCCAGGAGGTGTTCAGCAGGCGAATCTGTGCAACTCCGCTGACGGGCTGTCCGTCCGGGGTTCTGGCCTGGAACTGCAGTTCGGCCTGGGCACCGGTCTGGTAGTGTCCGCGATCCATCCATGCGAAGACCTGGAACGGATTGCGGGCTGCGATGACGCTGCCTGTGCCGGTGATGGTTCTGCGTGACTGGTCCACAACTTCTGCTGTGATCTCGTAGATGTGATCAGCGTCCGGGTGACTGGCGAGGGCGGGAGCGGAGTCGATTTCCACGTTCCAGGTTCCGTCCGCGTCGAGCAGGGCATCACCTTCACTGACGATTTCCGGAGGATCCGGATTCCAGTTCCACCAGGGTCTGATCGGCGGCAGGCAGCCCCAGCGATTGAATCCGGGGTACCAGTGGTAATCACCGGTGAACCACCAGTATCCGGGTGAATACAGCCAGTCCCAGCGAGCGGCTGGGAACCAGCGTTCGTGGTTCTTTCTGCGTTCGACTCGGTAGTGGATTCTGGCTGCTGCGACGGGGGCACCGAAGTAGTAGGTGGCGCTGACAGTGGCGGTGAATTTTTCTCCGAGGGCCACAGGTTTCTGCGGGGCTTTAACGGTGACTTCGTATTCGGGCTTGCGATATTCTTCGACGGAAAAGCTGCCGCCACCGAGGGGTTGCCGGGCTGTTTCCTGGACAGTCTTTGACTGACCATTTTCCTGTACCTGCTGGAGAACCGTTACCGGTTCGGCTGCCATGACGGACCATGTGCCCAGTTGAGCATCAACCGGCAATTGATACTGACCGGAAACGGCACCTCGGGCGTCTGTCTGCATTTGCTGTTCCGAGACGACTTCACCCTGTGGATTGCGGATCTGCACCCAGACGGGTTTCTCGGCCCACTCATTGTTGTCGCCAGCGAATTGCGGGCGACGGATCCAGAGGCTGTAATTGACCTTGTGGTCGGGGCGATAGATGGGTCTGTCGGTAATGGCATAAACCTTCAGTGGGCTCCATGCCAGAGGTTCAATTTTCTGAGCGACCCAGAGGCTGCCAAAGCCGCTGAAGGCAGTGCGACCATCAGGTGCTTTGGCGCTGATCAGCCACTGGTTCAGAGTCTGCTGGGGGGTGACTGGCGGTGTGCACAGTCCATTGGCGTCTGTGCGATCGGCGAAGCGACTGGTTATGATACGAGGCTGCTGATTGTCATAATTGAACTGCCAGCCGAAGAACTGCAGATCGGTGCGGGCGACGGGGCTGCCGGTGACTGCATCTGCGACGTAGACGAGGGTGCCGGCTTCGGTTTGTTTTTCGGCGATGGCGAGGTCTGCGAGCCAGAGGACCATGCGTGTGGTGTTGCCATCCTGCAGTTGTGCCTGTACCCACCACGCACCGGCCTTTGGCAGCGGGGCTTCGATGGTTCTGGTGTCGTCGAAGTGACCGGCAGCGGGAGTCAGATCGACGGTCCATTCAATGGGCTTGCCGGTCAGATACTTTTTCGCGTCGGCTTCAAGCAGTCTCCAGCCGATATCCGACAACTGTGCCTGGCGGAAATTCGGCTGCCGGGGATTTGAGGCGAGGTACCTGCGCAGGTCATCCAGCAGCAGATCCACATTGACGGGGACCGCTGAGAATCTGACGTGGCGACCGTTGCGGAAGCGGATATCGAAGCTGGCTTTACCGACGGCAGGCTGTGTTTCTGCTGGCAGGAACTGCAGCCAGTTGCCTTCGATCTGACTGATCCGCTGGCGGACGGCATCGGCCTCTTTGGCGGGAGTCAGTTCGAGGAGTTCTTTCAGCAGTGCAGCGGCCCGTGGGTACTGTGTGCGATCCATGTGTTCCCGGATCAGCAGTTCGAGGGCTCTGCGAGCGGTGGCGTCGTTGCGATCAACGATGGAGCGGGCGATTGTCAGAAAATTGAATTCGTCGGGCAGTGTGAAGCGTTTGATACCTGTTGCCAGTCGCGCCTGAGTTTCGCTGTCTTCGAGTGTCAGCAGGGAGGATTTCTGCGGGTCCGGATTGCCGTCGGCCTGAGCGGGCTGGATGGGTTCGGCCCATGGCTGCTGCGATGCTGTGCCGGCTCCGAACTGTTGCTGCAGGAATTCCGCGAACCGCAGTTCTGTCTCGCTGCGTCCTGCGGGGTCAAGCTGTGTGATCTGGTGCAGCGCCCAGCGCCAGCGTTCGCCATCGGAGGCTGCGGAGTCCCATGCAGCGGGCAGTTTGTGGAACACGGGCTGGCCCTGTTCGTCGACGGGTGCGGCGGATGGGGTGCCAGGTCCGCGACCGCGAAACATCCACGGAGCCTGTCCGGGTTCCGGGTCAGGCAGTTTTGTGAGGTCGGACAGCAGCTGCAGTTTCCATGGTTCCGTGGTCTGGTCGGCGCTGATTTGAGAGGCGACCAGATTCCACGCACTGGATCTGGCGGCCGCTGTGACATCAGGGTCTGATTCAGCGGCCTGCAGGGCCTGCAGCAGCAGCTGGAGAGAGCGGATGCGATCGCGAGCGGTGACGGAGGCGTATTCGCCACCGCCGCGATGTCCGCCACGTTCAAAGCTGCCAGCGATCAGAAATCCGTCTTTTTGGGCGGATTGATAGCCCTGAGCGGCAGCCAGCAGCAGGTCAAACCGCGTGGGCTGCACGGAGACGGCGTTTTCGATGAGTGAATCCAGCTCATGAACTTTGCCGAGATGCTGCAGGCAGAGCAGAGCCTGCCGGAGGTCGTGGCTGCTGCCGGCGGGTTCGGCCAGCAGTTCACGATACAGCTGCAGGGCGTCATTGAAATTGTTGTTCTGCATTGCGGCGTCCGCCTGAGTTCGTTTGTCGGTCGGTTCCTGAGCAACAGCGAACAGGGTTGAGCTGCTGAGTAAAAACGCTGCGAGCACAGTCAGAATTCCACGCATGACCAGCAGTCCTTGAGTCACAATCGGGCGGAGCGAGAACAACGAATGATACAGGAGAAGTGCATTCGGGACGAGACGCAGGTCCGTCGGTGTTTTGAACGCTGAAAACACCGGAAAAATGCTGTGAATTGCTTGATTTGATCGGGAACAGGTCTTTAACAGGCGGTAGTCCGCTGCGCTGAGTATTGTGTCGTGGGTAGTTTCAGAGACGCGAGTGCGGGTGCAGAGGTTCCGGAAATCCGGCAGCGGCAGCAATAAAACGATAAGAATCCGACAGGGGTGAGATCCAACGCAATGAATCAGGGAATTCTGCTGACGTGCGCATTCAGTACAGCGGCGATGACGGGTTTGATCTGGCTGATCCAGATTGTGCAGTATCCGCTGATGTCAGAGGTGGGTGTGGAGCAGTTTGTGCGGTATGAGCAGCAGCACTGCAACCGGATTACTCCGGTGGTGATGCCGCTGATGACTGTTGAGCTGCTGACGGCCCTGTGGCTGGCGTGGAAGCCGGTACCAGGTCACAGTGGTGTATTGTGGCTGGCGGCTGTTGCTGTACTGGCAATCTGGGCTTCGACGTTTTTTATTCAGGTGCCGGTGCACAATCGGTTGTGTGTGGCATTCGATGCCGAGTTGCATCGGCAGCTGGTGCAGAGCAACTGGATTCGGACGGTGTTGTGGTCTGTTCGTTCGGTGTTGATGTTTCGAGTGGTGCTGGGGATATGCGGCAAGGGGTAATGTGCAGCAGTGAGCGTGTCTGCGGATCGGCTGGAGATCACCAATCCGGGATGAGTTGGACCTGCGTGTTGCATCCGACCATCATTTTCCGGGTCAACGCAAGATGAAGTGCGCGGTGGGAAGAAGTCTTTCAGCCGCGAAAGACACCACTGATCGAGGCATCCACGGCGAGCCGTTGGCGGCAGCCAACGGGGTTTGTCCTGAGGGCGGGCATCGAACTGGTGCTCATTGGTTCCCCTCCCGAAGGAAGAAAACCCTGAGGCGGGGAACCCTGTTTTCGGGGTCGTTTCAGTTTTGCCACGACCACTCTCTGAGAAGTCTCTGGTCAGGGTGTGTCGCAGGGATCGGCGGCTGGCATCGGGGCAGGAAGACCCAGCGGGTCAGGTTTGGTTGATTCCTGTGCCGCGGCCGACGCGAGGGACAAAAGTCGTTTTGCGGCATTAAGCCGGCTTCCCCGGGTGGCAAACCGCCGTGTTTTTCGGGGTTGGGGTGGGTAACGTGCCCGGGCTACGGTTTTGTGAGGGGCGTCAATTCTGCTTGAGTCGGATTTTGGAGCGTGGCTGCCGGCGACTGAGAAATCTCGGGGGAAAACCGTTCGGTAGAATCGGGTGACGTTCGTAAGTTGTTTGAATTTAATAGTTTACGAATGATTCTGTGGCCCGGTCCGATATTGACCCATTTTCGGGGCTGCCCGTATAGTGCGGATTGATCCGGGGCTTGCGCCTGGATTTCTGGCTGACATTCTGTCCTGTCTTACCTGCCCTCCTGTCGGTTTGCCCTCTTTTTCTCCTCGAGGCAGTGCCTTCGGCATGCGTCATGGCTTGACCGTACTGATGCTGTTGCTGTTGGCGACCTTTATGGTCGTTCCGTCGGTGGCTGCGCGCGGTCAGGAGGAGCCTGTGACGTTTGGGGGTGTGTCGTCGGAGTCTGCTGCTGGTGAGTCAGCTCCGCGGGTTTCGCCGGCGGAGAATCTGACGGAGGACGCTGCAGCGCCGCTGCGGATTTCGGGTTTGTATCAGGAGACGCTGCGGTGGTCGGCCACGGATGTGCATTTGATTGCGGGTCAGGCTGAGGTTTCGCAGGCGGGTCAGACATTCGCTGGTGCGCGGATGGCGGTGTTTGTGACGGAAACGAATGAGGGTTTCGACACGGCGATCTATGCTGAGGATCTGACGATTACGGATCGGAACGGTCAGCGTTCCACGGGGGCGCTGGCGTTTCGTCTTGAGTCAGCGGGGGTACCGGTGTTTGATGTGCGTGAGTCGACAGCGGCGGAGACAGCGGATCAGCCGTTGTTGCGGCGGGCTTTGGCGCGGCTGTTCCCAGGCAGTCTGGACGAGCCGCGACTGGCATCGATGCAGTCGCCATCAGATGTCTTTTCAGCTCCGATCCCGGCAGTGCAGCCGGCGTCGGAATCGGGTTCGCGGCGGGTGCAGATTCGGCCACGTTCGAATGATCCTCTGCGAGTGGAATCGTCGACGAATCCGGACACGGTACCGGCGGAGCGTGTGACGGTAATCACGGGTGGTGTAAATGTGCTGATTGACGGTCTGGATTCTCAGGTTGAGGGCCTGAATATGGCACCGGGCCTGATTGACCTGTCAGCGGATCGTGTGGTGATCTGGACTCAGGCTGGCGAGAGTGATGCGCTGGAAGCCGGTACGACGGTGGTGCAGCCCGCAGATGCTCGTTTCCAGGTCTATCTGGAAGGCAACATAGTTGTTCGTCAGAACCAGAATGTGATTCGTGCGACGCATGGATTTTTTGATGCGGCGGGGAATCGGGCTTTGCTGCTGAATGCGGAGCTGCGGGCATTTTTACCGACCACGGGCAGTGATTTCCGGGTGCGTGGTGAGCGAATGCGGCAGCTGGGTCGTGATCGTTTTCACATTCAGAACGCGTGGGCAACGACCAGTCCGTACGGCAAGCCGGGTTACCGGCTGCAGGCCAGCGACATTTTTGTTGAACCGGGTCCGAGTGCAGTGGTTGGAGTGGATCCGCTGACAAATCGTCCGCAGGTGGGTAGTTCGCCGTGGGTGACCAGTCTGAACAATCGTTTTGTGGTGGGAGATATTCCGCTGCTGTATCTGCCGAAGGTGAGTGGACCGGCGGAGGATCCGGGGATACCGCTGCGGGGTGTTACGGTGGCCAACGACCGTGTCTTTGGTGCGCAGCTGGAAACGGTATGGGATTTGAATCGCCTGCTTGGATTGCAGAAGCAGCCGGGCCTGCGTCTGGACCTGCTGGGTGACATCAGGACGGATCGTGGTGTGGGGGCGGGTATTGAAGGGCGCTACTCCGGTGACGATCCTTATGGGCCGTACCAGGGTGGTGGTCGGATTTATTATCAGTATGACGGTGGGCTGGACAATCTGGGTCTGGATCGTCGCAAGCTGGAGCCGGAGGACAGCAATCGAGGAGAGGTGACGTGGCGTCATCGTCAGACGCTGCCGGGTGGTTCGCTGTTGTTTGGTGAGATTGGATATCTGTCGGACCGCAATTATCTGGAGCAGTTTCACGAGTCGCGGTTTGACATGGAAAAGGATGTGGAGACGGTGCTGGGTGTGCGTCAGGACTATGACGCGTGGTCGGCGCGTCTGTGGGGTCGAGCGGATCTGAGTGGTTTCGAAGCAAATACTCAATGGTTGCCTCGCGGCGACCTGTATTCGTTTTCGCAACCGCTGTTTGATGGTCTGGCGTACTGGAGTTCGCATTCGAGTGTGGGTTATGCGGATCTGCAGTCTCTGCAGGCTCCGACAAACGTGGCGGATCCCTTCAATCCGGCTGGTTTGTCGTACATGACGGATGCGGCGGGTGTGGCAGCAATGACTCGACACGAACTGGCGGCGCCGTTTTCGGCGGGTCCGGTGGCACTGGAGCCGTTTGTGGGGGGTGAGGCGGCGTACTGGGGATCGGGTTTTGCGGGCGAGTCCGTGGATCGGACGCTGGTGAATGCCGGATTGCGTGCGCGGCTGAGTGCGAGTCGGGTGTTTCCGTTTGTGCGGAATGCACTGCTGGGTGTAAACGGGCTGGCGCACAAGCATGACACGATGCTGGAGTATGCGTGGACGAGTGTCAGTACGGGGATGAGTGAGATTCCGCAGTACAATGAGATCGATGAGAATTCTCAGGAGCGATTTCGGGCGCGATATTCGCAGCAGATTTTTTCGGGTGTGATTCCGGAGCAGTTTAATCCGCGGAACTATGCGTTGCGTCAGGGTGCGGGTTTGTGGAGCAGTGCACCATTTCATGAGATTGCGGACAATCTGCAGGCGCTGCGGATTGGATTTCGGGATCGTTTGCAGACGAAGTCCGGTCCCGAGAATGCTCCGCGGATCCGTGACTGGATGGTGTGGGAGTATGGGGCGACATTCTTTCCGCGTCCGGACCGTGACAACTTCGGCAGTGACTTCGGATTGTTTTACAGTCATTACCGCTGGAATGTCAGTGATCGTACCAGTCTGCTGACGGATGCATCGTGGGACATTTTTGACAACGCGGGTGCGGTACGAAGCATTGGGATTCTGAGTCAGCGCAGTCTGCGTGGCAGTGTGTATCTGGGTTTGCGGGAGGTGGAAGCGGGTGAGTATCTGAAGAGTCAGACAGCGATTGGCAGTTACAGTTATCAGATGAGTCCGAAGTGGATTTCGACGGCGTCGATGGCCTATGACATTGCCGAGAGTGAGGCTCGCGGGACGACGCTGACGTTTTCGCGGGTAGGACTGGACTGGATTCTGCATTTTGGATTCGGGCTGGATTTCAGCAAGGACAACGTGGGTGTGGGGGTCTCTCTGGAGCCGCGATTCGGGCCACCTTCGCCGACCAGCATGGCCTCACTTCTGGGACTTCAGTGAATCGCCGTGCCGGGCCTGCATTCAGCGTGACATCACTGTGGCTGCGGCATATCTTTGAGGCTGTCTGAATCTCCGCCGAACGCGTTCCCGCCTGACTTCTGCCGTACGTTTCCCGCCTGCCTTTGTCCTTCAGTTTCAGGAAGACCATGTATGCTCCTGACTGCCTCAGCCCCTGTGGAAATTCCAGATCCGAAACTTGCCTGGTCGGCTGCTCAGTGGGCGCATGACAGGCCTCTGGTGTCCTGTCGTTTTGATCCGACGGGTCAGTATGTGTTCTGCGGATCGGAAGACCGTCTGGTGCAGCGATTTCGGCTGTCGGACGGTGTGAAGACTGTGCTGGAGGGTGGTCATCAGACGTGGGTGAATGCGTTTGCATTTTCGTCGGACGGTTCAGTGGTGATCAGTGGTGGCTGTGACGGTCGTCTGTGCTGGTGGACGGCGACGGCTGAGGTACCGCAGCTGGTGCGGACGGTTCAGGGCCATGGAACTGCGTGGGTGCGAGCGCTGGCGGTCAGTCCGGACGGAACGGTGCTGGCCAGTGGCGGTAATGACAACATGGTGCGTTTGTGGAATCTGTCGGATGGGGCACTGCTGCGTGAATTATCGGGCCACGAGAAACAGGTCTATTCGGTGACGTTTCATCCGGATGGCAAGTCTTTGTTCTCGGGTGACCTTGGTGGCAGTGTGCGGCAGTGGGATGTGCAGACGGGTGCCGAGCAGCGCAAGCTGGATGCGACTCCGCTGTATTCCTACAACGGTGGCCAGCAGGTGGATTTTGGCGGCGTGCGAGCTCTGGCAGTCAGTCCGGACGGGAAGCGTCTGGCGGCGGGTGGGTTGTACAAGGCGTCGAACCCGCTGGGTGCGGTGCATGAGCCGCTGGTAATTCTGTTCAGTCTGGAGAGTGGTGCGGCAGAGAAGCAGCAGCTGGCCGAGGGAATTACTCAGGGAGTCCTGTGGCGGCTGGTCTGGCTGGCGGACGGTTCACTGATGGGTGTGTGTGGTGGCGGCAGTGGGGGCTGGCTGTTGTTCTGGAAGCCCGAGGCGGACAAGGACTATCATCGGTTCCAGTTGGCCAGTCTGGCGCGGGACATGGATCTGCAGGGTGACGGGGTCACGGTGGCTACGGCGCACTATGACCGCCATGTGCGGATCACGAAGCTGAATGCGAAACCGGCCTGAGGATCAGGCGGAGTCAGTTTCATTCAAGAGTCCAGGAGCCTTCTTCGCTGGAGCCACGATCACCAGTGGCGGTCCAGTCCAGTCGGCCTTTGTTCGGGTCCTGGGTGATTTTCAGTTTGTAGGTTTCGCCGTCCTGTGCGGTGCCTGAGCCTTCGAAGCCGGAGGCGGAGGGTGTGAGGGTGATTTGCTGCAGTTCCAGCTTGCGAGTCATTTCAGCCTCGACCTTAGGCTGTTTCCATGTACCGGGTGTTTCAGCGGTGCAGCCGAGCAGCAACAGGCAGCAGAGCAGGGGGTATTGGAGCAGGGTCCTGGTGTGTGTGCGGAGTGTGTGCACGTGAAGGGAGTCCTGTTGAGAGGTACCGTGTGGCCATCCTGTGGTCGGAGTTGCCTGTTCTATGCAGGTGGTGCCAGTATAGTCAGCGGGGGAAATTTCAGCCAGTGGTCGGGGTGGCGCTGCTGGGCGGTGGGCGGTCTCAGTTGTCGTAGACGGATCGGTGGTCGCGGTTGCGTGAGTAATTGAGGTTGAAGCGATCCTGGTCGAGGCGGCTGCCGATATTCTGCAGGTAGCTGGTGTCTGAAGCGTTCGATGCTTCGGGGGTGTTCCAGATTGAGCCAGCGGAATCTGGCGAGTCCATCTGAATACTGGTATTGTTATTTTGAGTTCGGAGTCTGCCCGGTGTTCTTCGAGTGTAATAGGTGCGAGTCGTGCCGCGTTCGATATTGAGAACATCGAGTGAGATTGTCCCGGCGGCTGCCTGCCGCAAAGCCTCGACAACTTCCTCCTTTGTGGCTGTCGGGTTGCCGTTGACTGCCTTGATGACGTGTTGTCCGGCAATCAGTTTGTAGCGGGTTCGGTCGCCTTCGCGGAACAGGTTTCCGGCTGCCGTGCCGGTCACAGTGGTCACGAGGGCACCTCCGCCGGGGCCGTAGGTTTTCAGGCAGAGCCCGAGGACGTCATCGCAGGCATTTGCGGTCCTGGTGGGGCATGCCAGCAGGGTCAGGAGCAGGCTGTAGTGCAGGAGTTGGCGGGTGGTGAAAAATGGGAATTGGATTTCCAGCATGATTGACTCCGGTCTGACGGAACAGTGGGTTTGCGAAAATGGGCGGATTGTCCCGGCACGTTGCTGCCAGTAGTTGTTTTGGGGGTGGGGTGTGACAGCATTTCCTGGATTTTTGGGAAATGCCGGTGCGGACAACTGGCGGAGTGTGGGGGGAGGTGGGTGGGTTTTCAGTTTTCAGTTTTCAGTTTTCAGTTTTCAGGGTGCAGGGTGCAGGGTGCAGGGGTGGCCTGACGGAATGGTTTCAAATAGCGTG
>CAITYU010000292.1 GCA_903896675.1 uncultured Planctomycetaceae bacterium | reverse complement strand
CCCGAGTGTGGGTTGTTTCGGCTCGGCCGGAGCCTCGCCCTCCCGAGTGTGGGTTGTGCGGCTCGGCGGGAGCCTCGCCCTCCCGAGATGGGGTTGTGCGGCTCGGCCGGAGCCTCGCCCTCCCGAGTGGGGTTGTGCGGCTCGGCGGGAGCCTCGCCCTCCCGAGATGCGGTTGTGCGGCTCGGCGGGAGCCTCGCCCTCCCGAGATGCGGTTGTGCGGCTCGCCTTTGGATGCCTCTGCAATTCCTTCTTTTCGCGGCTTTCGTGGTTAAAAGACGTCTTCCAACCGCGCACTACATTTGGCCTTGAGCCAGAACCTGCGAAGTGCAATCGATACAACCAGCACGGCTTCCGGTGAAAATCTGATTTCCTGAGTTTAATGGCATTCGAGCATTTTTTGTGGGTGTAAGATGGTTGTTGGTTGCCTGACCAGCAACGTCGACGCTCACCTTTTGATGCAATCCTTCCGGCGAACATCACTGGTGAGCACTATGCGGCTGTTTTTCCGCAGTTTAAGCGCATTAAACGTCGTCACTGCTGCCACGTTGCTGCAGGCCTGTGCTGGGTGTTTCTCAGGCGCCAGCCTGACGTTTCCGGTCGAAGGGCTTGTGACCGTTAACGGACAACCCGCTCCGGGTGTCAACATTGTTTTTCACGTACAGCAGGAACAACCGGAGATCTATTCGCGTCCCAGTGCTAAAAGCGGACCTGACGGTCGCTTTCGGTTGACTTCATGTTCCCCTGGTGATGGTGCACTGCCCGGACGGTATCTGATCACGCTCACCAGAAGAACACCATCGATCGAATCACCGGGCGGTGTTCTGGGTGGTGGCGCACCGGATACCGTTCTTGCTGATCAATTCCTCGGACGCTACGAAAATCCTCAGACTTCCGGGTTCAGTTTTGAAGTCAGGAACACCCGCAATGTTGTACCGTCGATCGACCTGAAACTGCCCTGAGAGGCTGCCACCAATGCCATGTCTGCCCACGTGAACAAACCCGCAAAGCGGGGTTTCACTCTGATCGAACTGCTGGTCGTGATTGCGATCACCGCAGTTCTTGTGGCCCTGCTGGCACCCTCCGTACAGCAGGCTCGCGAAGCCGCGCGTCGCACACAGTGCCGCAACAACCTGAAGCAGATCGGTCTGGCCCTGCACCACTATCATGACACTCAGTCCTGCTTCCCGCCCTGCGGCATCTTTCTGAGCATCAATTCGGATCAGGCATGGCACTCGCTATTCACTGTCATCCTGCCCCATCTGGGTCAACCCGCACTTTACAGCCAGTTCCGCATCGATCTGCCGATTGCCGTGAATCTGCCGGCCCCTGTGTCGCCGTTGAATATCCGTGCTGCCACCTTTGATGTGCCCACGTATCTGTGTCCTTCCGCCGTCGGTGGTCGTGCCGACTACGGTGCGGCCGGGCTGCTGCCAGTGCCTGCAGGTCTGCTGATCTTCGGTCGTACCGACTACGCTGCCGTGAATGGCATCGACCCTGATCTCGCAGACCTGATCGGTCCGGGAACGCTCGCTGGTCGCACCGGCCTGCTGCAGTTCAATTCGGCACGCCGCGTCCGTGATTGTCTCGACGGCACATCCTCAACCGCCGTCATCTGGGAAGACGCCGGCCGACCGCAACGCTGGCAACTGGGCCGCAGAATCCCGGCGCAGTTCAGCAGCGGGGCTGCGTGGGCCGATATGCAGAGCACGTTTCTGATCAATGGCTCAGATGTCGACGGCAGTGGCGGACGCTGTGTAATCAACTGTTCGAATGACAATGCCGTGTATTCGTTTCATACCGGCGGAGCCCAACTGCTGCTGGCAGACGGTTCAGTCCAGTTTGTTTCAGACCGGATCAGCCACAGCATTATTGCCGCCGTGGTCAGTTGTGCCGGCGGTGAAACCTTCAGCACACCATTCTGATCAGTCATTCGTAAACCAGAAACTGCTGCCGACGTTCCACAAACTGCGCCAGTTCCCCTGCCCACAATCGCTGAATCTCAGCACGGTCACGACCTGCCAGCACCGCATCCCGCACCTTGACACTGCTCAACAGTCGATTCAGATTCTTTGTCTGCCACTGCTCCGGATACAGTGCCTGCAGACTGCACATCAGCTGAATGCCGATAGCCAGAGGATCCACGATCTGACGATCCGTGATGATCAACTGCACCCCTCCACACACCTCGTTCGGGAACTTCGCCGACAGCGGAGTAAATCGAACGGGCACAAACCGAATCCCCGGCAATCCCGCCCCATTCAGGTGCTCGGCCAGAACACGTTCCCTGATCCAGGGAGCCCCCACGATTTCAAAGGGTGTATCCGTGCCGCGACCGACCGACACATTTGTCATCTCCACCAGTCCCACTCCGGGATACAGCAGCGCCTGATTCAGTGTCCGCATGTTGGGTGAAGGATTCGTCCATGTCAGACCTGTCTCGTCATACAATTGTCCGCGTCGCCAGCCTTCCACCCGAATCACCTGCAGATCCACCGCGATGTTCTTCTCTGCGCGAAACATGCGAGCCAGCTCGCCGGCTGTCATTCCGTGTCGCACCGGGATCGTGTGATAACCCACAAACGACTGCTCTCCGTCATCAAGAATCGGTCCATCCACGGCCACACCACCCACCGGATTCACACGATCCAGTACCACAAACTGCAGACCATGATCGGCCGCCGCCTGCATCGCATTGCCCATCGTCGACAGATACGTGTAAAACCGGCAGCCAATGTCCTGAATGTCGAACACCAGCGTATCCAGGTCCTGCAGACTTTCTTTGGTGGGCGTGCGCGTCTCACCGTACAGACTGAACACCTTCAGCCCTGTTGTTGAATCCTGCTGGTCGCCGATCTTTGGGATATCCAGTCGCCCCTCCAGACCATGTTCAGGACTGAACAATGCCTTCAACTGCACACCTTTCGCCTCATGCAGCAGTCGCACGGTGCTGACACCGTCCCGATTCAAACCGGTCTGATTCGTGATCAATCCCACTTTCCGTCCCTGCAGCGCAGCAAACCCGTCCCGCTGCAGTACATCAATGCCGTTCAGCACGCCTGCCGATGACGTGACCGGCAGACTTCGCCGCGCCCCGGCCGCAATCGTGCCGATCCGACCGATCAGCGGATTCACCAGTCCCTTGCCATCCGGATGCACTCGATTGCTGAGGAAAATCACAAACAGATCCGCCTGCGGATCAATCCAGATTCCCGTGCCCGTGAAACCACCGTGGCCGAAGGCCGCTGACGTCATCAGATCGCCGCGGTTCGATGAATAGCCCGTGCGAGCATCCCAGCCGAGAGCTCGACGACCACGCGGCACATCGACCGCTGTCGTCATCAGCGACCACGTTTCAGGCTGCAGCACCTGCACGGATCCCAGAGTGCCGCGATTCAGCATCATCACGGCATAACGTGCCAGATCGTCGGCCGTCGAAAACAATCCCGCATGACCGGCAATGCCCTGCAGAGCATAGGCTCGAGGATCATGGACCTCGCCCTGCATCCAGCGTTCCTCACGCTGCTCCGTCACCGCCGCTCGAGCCCGCAGGTCAGGACCCGGCAGATAACCGGTCTCCGTCATCCCCAGCGGCTGAAAAATCGACTCCCGAGAAAACTCATGCACATTCTTTCCGCTCACCAGCTGCACAATCCGGCCCAGCACCAGAAATCCCACGTCACTGTAAATGAACTGCTCGCCCGGAGCACCCACGGGTTTCAATGCCGCAATCTTCGCCATCGATTCCTCAGGAGTCCCCGCATAGTCGCTGATCGAATTGTCGGCAATCAGGCCGGCTGTATGAGTCAACAGGTGGCGGATCAGAATCCGGTCCTTGCCCTGCTGAGCAAACTCGGGCCAGTAGGTGGATGCCGGAGCCTCCAGTTGGATTTTGCCCTGCTGCACCAGCAGCATCACACTGGTGGCCGTCGCAATCGGTTTGGTCAGCGACGCCAGATCAAACACGGTTGACAGCTCCATCGGCTGCTGCTGCGGTGAGGTTTGGCGGAACCCCCACGCACCCCGATACACCACACCCGAACGACAACCCACCACAACCACACACCCCGGCATCTTTGACTGCGACAAACTCTCCTGCACAACCTCCTCAATCACCTTCAGTCGCGATGCATCAAAACCGGCGGACTGCGGGGCAATCTCCGGAATGGCCGACGGGGATTGTGCGGTCGTCACAGCAGACGTCGCCAGCAGAACAGTCAGACAAAACAGCACCGCAGAGAATTGACGCATGAACCGGCATCCTGCAGAAAACATCGGCTGGCAGAACAGACAGAACAGATGATACTCAATCGTGTCGCGACAGAACAGGCGGCGGCGTGCGGGGGGGATGCGAGGGGAGGGCGAAACGCCGGCTGAGCCGGCTCGGTGGCTCGGCAGGAGCCTCGCCCTCCCGAGGGGGTGGGTGGCGTCGGTTGCACCGCCCCCGTTTTTTCCAGAGACTTCACAACTGCCGCGGTATGGCTCCCCACGTCTCACCCCGTAATAAGAACGCTCGTTATGACAATCCAGCATAAAATCGCTCGTTTTCTGATCGCCAGCCCGGCTCTGGTTTTCATCGCCACCGCTACCGCCGCTGACGACCTGCCGTCCGTCCGCTGGAAACAACACACCATCAATGATCAGTCCCCCTACGAAGCCTGTGGCGCCGCAGACTTCAATGGTGACGGAAAAATTGACATCTTCTGTGGTGATTCATGGTACGAAGCCCCCACATGGACTCGACACAAAGTTCGCGAAGTCCCCGCCAGCGGTCCCAATCCGCACTACCACGAAGACTTCGCTGACTCGCCCCTCGATGTCAATGGCGATGGTCGCCCCGATATCGTGACCTGCAACTATTTTGGCAAGCGAGTCGGATGGGTGCAGAATCCCGGCGGGGCAGCCACCGAACCATGGCAGGAACACGAAATCGATCTGCCCGGAAACATGGAAACCGGCGAAATGGTGAATCTCACCGGTGATTCGCTACCCGAATTCCTGCCCAACGTCGGCAGCTCTGTCGTCTTCTACGAACTCACTTCCCGCAACCCCGTCAAATGGACCAAACGCGATCTGGGAAATGCCGGAGCCGGACATGGGGTGGGTGCCGGAGATCTCAATGGCGACGGACGCAACGATGTCATCACTCCCAAAGGTTGGTACGAACAAACAGCCGACGGCCACTGGACTTTCCACGCCGAATTCAGCCTTGGCGCCGCCGGTATCATGATCCTTGGCTATGATGTCGACGGCGATCGACTCAATGATGTCCTGTACGGCAACGGACACGGGTTCGGCCTGTACTGGCTGCGACAGACCCACAAACCCGATGGCACCCGCGAATGGACTCGACAAACCATCGATGACACCTTCTCCCAGGTGCATACCCTCGTGCTGGCTCAACTGGATGGCAAAGGTGAACCGGAACTGGTGACCGGTAAACGAGTCTACGCGCATGAGTCCGAAGCCGGGGCGACTGATGGCTCAGTGGTGTTCTATTTTCAGTATGACCGCACTGCCGGCAAATGGCAGAAGCACACGGTGTTTCAGGGTGACCCGGCCGTGAATGCTCCGGAAAACGCCAAAGACCGCTGGGCCCTGAAAGATTTCCCGAAAGGTTCCGCCGGCACCGGACTGCAGCTGGTCGCAATGGATATCGACCGCGACGGCGACATCGATCTGATCTGCCCGGGCAAATCCGGACTCTACATGTTTGAAAATCTAACGCGGTGAGAAGTGGTCAGTTGTCAGTTGTCAGTTATCAGTTATCAGTGATCAGTGGTCAGTGGTCAGTGGGCAGTGGTCAGTGGTCAGTGGGCAGTAATCAGTAATCAGTTTTCAGTGATCAGGGTGTAGACTGGGTTTTAGCCCGGGCGGCTATTGCTGGTGGCTAAGGTTGCTGGTGGTATTTGGGCGACGGTGTGTTTTAGGGATGGGGCTGGGGGAGCCCGGGGGAGTGTGAGGGGGTGACTCGGGAGCACGATGGGGTGACCCGGGCTG
>CAITYU010000291.1 GCA_903896675.1 uncultured Planctomycetaceae bacterium | reverse complement strand
TGCGGTGCTGTTTGCGGCGGCAGCCGCGGCGGCTGCTTTTTCTGCCGCCTTTTGCTTCATGAGTTCAAGGGGTGAGAGTTTGGTTTGTGGTGCGGCAGGTGCGGCGGGTTGGGTGGTCTCGGCTGTGGGTTCTGCGGGTGTTTGTGCGGTGCTGTTTGCGGCGGCAGCCGCGGCGGCTGCTTTTTCTGCCGCCTTTTGCTTCATGAGTTCAAGGGGTGAGAGTTTGGTTTGTGGTGCGGCAGGTGCGGCGGGTTGGGTATTCGCGGGTGTGTGTTCGGCGGGGGACTGTGCGGTGTTGCTGGTTGCAGCGACGAGGGCTTTGTCAGTCGCCTTTTGCTGTGTTGGGGCCGAAGCAGAGGGTTGTGGCGGTGTGGTTGTGCGCGGGTGTGATATTACGACGGGGCCTGGTTCTGGTTTTGTGCCGGCATTGGTGGAAGTTGCTGCAGCGGTGATGGGCGGCAGTTCGCGAAGATTTTCATAGATTTTTGCCAGCAGATCTGCGAAGTCGCCTTCAAAAGTGATGGCTTTCAGATCGCTCTTTGCCAATTTGGCCATGGACCAGAAGTAGTCGCGGTGTTCGATGGGGGTCAGTTGCTGCATCATGAGCAGTTTGCGGGCATTCTTTTCACTGCGGCTCTCGCTGCCTGCGACGATTTGATCGAAGGCCTGCACCAGTCGGCGAGCGGACTGCCGGAGATGCTCGCTGATCTCCGGGAGGCTGCGATCGCAGGCTGTTGAGATGCGAATATCGGCGGTGAGTGTCATGCGGTCGCAGAGCCATGGCGACTGGGGCTCGAAGGATTCGAGCGGTACATTTTTCCAGAGCAACCGTGGCAGGAACTGCTGTACGGCGAGGCCGAAGAAGCCGGACGCTGCGACGAAGGCGAGGCAGAACCAGAGCACTTGTTCGAGTAATCCGCCCAGTGAGAAGCTGGCGTGGAAGAGAATAAAGGGGATGCACAGTGTTCCGAGCCAGAGGTGTCCTTTGAGCCAGAAGCTGGCGCTGCCGATGCGTCGGTGTCGCAGTGGTCGCCGGGCTCCGAGCAGCCCGGCGAAGAACATCATAAGAGTTCCGATGATGCCGAAGAGCAGTCCGGGCACACTGCCACCTGACAGGCCATTTGGCGAGGCTGCGTGACAGATGAACCATGCGGTGGCACCGATGGTGAGTGTCAGGCCGGAAAGCAGGGCCCAGCGGGAATGAGTGCGATCGAGCAGCACGCCGGGCCTTTCAGAGTTTCTGGAAGAAGTTCAGGCCTTCGACGCGCATGGCTGCCTCGTGCGGGCAGGCATAGACGCAGGAAGGTTTTCCGGAGGGGGTGGATTTGCATTGGTCGCAGACGACGGCACGTTCCTGCACAGAGCGGAGTACGTAACCCGGGCCCAGCAGGCTGGCCAGATCGGCATCGGGTTCGTGTGCGGAATCGAGCAGGTCCATCTGAATTGATCCGTAGGGGCACTGATCGGCGCACTTGCTGCAGCCGATGCAGTGATCGGCGATGCGGATCTCGCCACCGTTTCCGCGGTTGATGGCGCCGACGGGGCAACCGATCATGCAGACGGGATCAAGGCATTGTCGGCAGCTGACGGGAATCAGGTATCGGCTTTCGAAGCGTGGTCCGTCGAGGTACAGTCGAGTGCGACCATCATCGTGGGCTGCGACGCAGGCTTTGACGCATTCCTGGCAGCGGGTACAGCGATCGAGGTCGATGACCATGAGTGACTGGCCCCATGCGAGTCCGAGGGACTCAAATTCGGGCGACTGACTGGCGAGGTTTTCTGTGCTGGCGAGTACGGCCGTCTGCTGATCACGGTCCTGGCGCTGGCGAATGGTTTCATCGACGTGCTGGCAAAATGCGGGCGAGCGTTCCATCAGGCCTTTGAGTGTTTCCGCACTGATGCGGACGGCCTCGACACGCTGGGGGATGAGGTTGGCCTGTGTGGCAGTTTTCTGTCCGGAGGATGGGTGTGTGAAGGCGAGGCAGGTTGCGGAGCGTTCTTCGCCGCGGAGGAGTGCGATTTCGCCGATCAGTTCTCCGCGACTGGCGTAGGAAAGTGTGCGGCGCTGCTGCAGTGCCGTGGTGCGTGCTTTGAGCCCTTTGGGGCAGAGGCTGTCGAGCAGAATGCGATGAAAGATGCGTGCTTCAAGTTCCCACCAGTCGGCTGTTTTCTCCTGAAAATCGGCGAAGACGGCGGCGTACTGATTGAGACCGGAGCGTTCGAGGAGTTCTTCTGTGGTGGCAGCAATTTTTGTGTGAAGGTCAGCGGTCCGGATCCATTGGTTCAGCAGTTTTCTGAGATTTGCGGCGAGTGCTGGATCGCTGGCGGGCTGTGCCGGGAGGGCAGTGAGCAGGGGTTGGAGGAGTTGACAGATTTGCGGGGAGAGCTGGCTGTTGCTGGCGAGTGACTGCAGTTCCTGCAGGAGTGCGGAGGGACTGCGAATTTCATCCGGTCCAGGCAGGCAGCCGAGTCCTCGGGAGACCTTGACGACGCCATTTCGCACGACGTAGCAGAAGTCGTTGGCAGTGTCGTGTTCATCGAAGATGATGTCCCCGGCGCCGAATTCCACGAGATCCAGTCGGCTGGAAAGCCATTTGTAGTCTGCGTCGCTGAGGGAGCGGAAGAGTGGCAGGCTGCGGACCTGCGTTTCCATGACTCGCGTCCGGTAGATCTCGTCCATCCGACGTCGGTATTCGGCATTTCCGCGGAGTGCATCGAGGGCATTGCGGACCATCTCGATCATGTACACGGGTTCTGCGGGTGTGCCTTCTGTGGCGATGACAGTGGCTGAGCGTGGTGCGAGGTTCATGCAGCTCATCTCGCCGAACAGGTCCCCTTCGAACATTGGTGCGCTGAGGGTTCCGACGCTGAGGTCCTGTGGGCCATCGTTGGGGATGTAATCCGGCAGTCGGCTGTTGCTGGCCGGGGCGGAACCGAACCGCGGCAGCAGGCTGAGCAGTCGTTTGAGGAGTCCGCGGCGATTTCCGGGTGGTGCGACGAGCAGGCGAGCCTGAGCGACGATCCGGGGGGTGCTGTTTGCGGGGCGTGCGGCGACAGCGGTTTCGAGGGTTTGAATTTCTTCATCGAGGCGGGCGGCGCGGAGGGTTCGCAAGGGGGCTTCGGCGGCGTCGCGGCGCTGCAGTCGTTCGAGTTCGTCAGCGGTGGTTTCTGTGGTGACTCCGGTGGCGAGGGCATCGCGGATGGCTTTGGCTTCGGCATCGATGGAGCGACGCAGGGCTTTAAGCACGTTGAGGGCATCGGGCTGGGTGAGGATCTGGAACGCGGTGCGGCCGGGGTCACCCTGGTGGCAGAGGACTCGTCCACGGTGGACGCGTCTGAGGATCATGGCGCCGGGGAAATTTTCGGGACCGGGTTTCATGCCGTTGAAGGGCGGGACGGAGCGAAACTCCTGCAGCTCGTAGACTCCGAGCAGATCATCCTGAGGGGCGGGTTCATCCGCCACTTCGCGAATGTCAATCGGGATATTGACAACGACCATGCCGCGGGCCTGTGGCTGGAGGCGAACTTGTGTCAGCAGGGCGAAGTGCCAGCGTGCCTGCAGACAGTTGGATTTGGGGATCCGGCTGGGCGGCACGGTTCCCGGGAATTTCGGAAATTCCGGCTGTGAGGTTACCACTGGAAACGGCAGGTGGCAAGCAGATCGCGGAAAGTGGCGTTGAGATGATCGATTTCGCGGTTTGGTGAGGTGGGCGGTGGCGGCTTTGCAAACGGCGAGAGTTTTGAGCATCATACGGGTGCAGTCGGCGGCTGGCCGTCGTGGGGGACGACATTGATTTGGGCGGGATACTGATTATGACGGATGTGACGCGTCGTTTGTTCATGCATGCCGCAAGTGTGGCGGCTGCGGCAGTGTCTTCGGGGGCATCAGCCGGGACGCGGGTGGCGGGCCCTGTGCGGGTGATCGCGTCGGGCAACGGTGCCAGTGCCACGCAGAAGGCGTGGGAATTGCTGCAGGAGGGTTTGGATCCTGTGGACGCGGTGGTGGGTGGTGTGGCGCTGGTGGAGGACGATCCGCTGGACAACAGTGTGGGTTATGGTGGTCTGCCGAATGAGCGTGGTGTGGTGGAGTTGGATGCGGCAGTGATGCATGGGCCGACGCATCGAGCGGGTGGAGTGGCGTCATTGCAGGGGATTCGTCATCCGGCTCAGGTGGCGCTGAAGGTGCTGCAGCGGACCGATCATGTCCTGCTGGTGGGAGCAGGAGCGCTGGAGTTTGCGAGGGCGCACGGATTTCAGGAGGAGAATCTGCTGACTGAGCATTCGCGAAAAATCTGGCTGCGGTGGAAGGAGACAATGAGTGAGCGGGACGACTGGCTGCCGGATCCAGCAGACGCGGAATCGCCAGTGGCGGACTTCTTTCGGAGGAATTCGGTGCTGGTCGAGGATACGGGGCGACTGCGTTTTCGCCGTCCGACGGGAACAATTCACTGTGCGGCCCTGGGTGCTGGGGGCAGTATGTCGTGCACGACGACGACCAGCGGACTGGCGTTCAAGATCCCTGGCCGGGTTGGTGATTCGCCGATCATTGGTGCCGGGCTGTATGTGGACAACGAGGTTGGTTCGTGCGGCAGTACAGGACGTGGCGAAGCGAACCTGCAGAATCTGTCTTCGTTTGCTGCAGTGGAGCTGATGCGGAGCGGTGCAAGTCCGGAGGAGGCGGGTATGGAGGTGCTGCGTCGGATCGCGAAGACGACCGAGCAGCGATTGCGGCGTGCTGACGGAAAGCCGGATTTTGACATTTCATTTTATGTGATGTCGAAGGATGGACGCTACGCCGGGACCAGCATGTACAAGGGTTCGAAGTTTGCGGTGACGGATGAGCGGGGAACGCGGCTGGAGGACTGTCAGGGGCTGTACTGATTCCGGGGTGTTCGGGGTGTTTGATCAGTTTTGAACTGGCGACTGTGTCAGGCTTGCCGAGTGCTGTTCTGATCGCGATACTCCGCTGTCAGACCGGTTGGCTGGTTTTCTGGTGGTACCTTGCTGATAGGGGTTTTGCAGATGATTGGCATGAAACTGTCGGGGAGACTGAGGTCCGCAGCGGGTGTGCTGGGGCGGGTTCTGGGTGTGTGTGCAGCGGCGGTGGCAGTTTCTGCGGGGCTGTCTGCTGAAGAGGTGACTGAGAAATTTCTGTCAGAGGGCGTGACGGCTCGTGTGGGTGGTTATCGTCCGCAGCGAGCAGCGATGGATCAGGAAGCTTCAATTGTGACGAAGACGCCTGACGGCCTGAAGGCCCCGAAGTTCGGCTATATTACTCTGGGTGACCGGAAGTTTGCGTTCATAGCTGATGAGCCGGAGGGCGAAGAGGGGCGTTTGTTCATTGACGCCAATGCCGACGGTGATCTGACGAATGATCCGGCCGTAGAGTGGAAGAGTGAAGAGCGTGGAGGTTTGAAGCAGTATACTGGCCGTGGTAAGGTGCAGTTGACTGCCGATCGTACAGGTGCTTTGGGGTTGTATCGTTTCGACCCGAAGGATCCGCGTCGTGCGCAGCTCGCGACGACTCTGATGTTCTACACCGACTTTGGTTCTGAGTATTCCTTTGAACTGGACGGTCGTCCGTTTTCGACGTTTGTTTCGGGAGCACTGGCTGACGGTGCGACGCTGCCGATTGATCGCGACGGGAATGGGCGTGTCAGTCGTCGTTTCGAGAGTGCTCAGATCGGGACTGCTTTCAATTTTACGGGAACGACCTACAAGTTTGCTCTTGCGGATGGTCGTCTGACACTGGAGAAGTCAGCGGAGCCGATTGAGCAGCAGCCGTTGCCACCGAATCTGGCGGTCGGGCAGAAAGCTCTGTCGTTTTCTGCAAAGACGATGAAGGGTGAAGAGATACAGTTTCCTGAAGCCTACAAGGGCAAGGTGGTGATGCTGGATTTCTGGGCAACGTGGTGTGGTCCGTGCATCGGTGAGATTCCGCATATGAAGGAAGCTTACTCAGCGTGGCATGAAAAGGGGTTTGAGATTCTGGGCGTGAGTTTTGACCAGGAGAACATGTCGGAGAAGGTGACCAGTTTCCTCGAGTCTCAGGAGATCACGTGGAACCAGATTTACGAAGGCAAGGGCTGGGAGACGACTCTGGGTGGCATGCATGACGTGAGTGCGATACCTTTTGTATTGCTGGTGGATGGTGACACGGGAGAGATTCTGGCAGATGCGGCTGCGTTGCGTGGCCCGGGTTTGTCGGAGTTTATTGGGAAAATACTGGAAGCTCGTAAGGCCGGCGAGAAAACGGAGTGACATGTTCCCGGTGACGGAGGACGGCGGGCGTGTCCGGTGTGAACCACCGGGCACGCCTGCGGCCATTTTCCCGTGTGAGTGGGCTTGCAGTTGAGATTGCCGGATGCTGTAATGCGTGTGGCGGAAGCCGCGAGGGGTTCATCAGTCGGATGGCTGAGAGCTTCAGTAAAGTGAGAAGTCCTGGGGCCTGCGGGAGCGGGACTTCCGAAAAGTGATGAAGCCCGCGTCGGATGACGCGGGTTTCTGTGTTTGTGGTGCTGAGAATCAGCGGAGTGTGGCATGGCGGTGCTGCTGGATGTGGCGGGGCTGTGCAAGTCCTATGGGACATTGAAGGCTGTGGACGGGGTCAGCTTTCAGGTTGGGCAGGGGGAGGCGTTTGGCTTGCTGGGGCCGAACGGAGCGGGCAAGTCCACGACGATGATGATGATTGCCGGGTTACTGGATCCGGACGCTGGTGAGGTCCGACTGTGCGGTCGTGTGCTGACACGTCGTGAGCGTGAGTCTCGTCTGACGCTGGGTGTGGTTCCGCAGGATCTGGCGATTTACCCGGACCTGACGGCGCGTGAGAATCTGCATTTTTTCGGGCGGCTGTATCAGCTTGGTGGGCAGCGATTGCAGGATCGGGTGGAGTGTGCGCTGAGGCAGACGGGATTGGATGGCCGTGCAGACGATTATGCGGGTCATTTTTCCGGCGGGATGAAGCGGCGTCTGAATTTTGCGGCGGCGATACTGCACGAGCCTCGTCTGCTGATTCTTGACGAGCCGACGGTTGGCGTGGATCCGCAGAGTCGTGCGCATCTGCTGGATTGTGTGCGGCAGTTGCAGCAATCTGGTACGGCGATCATTTATGCCAGTCACTACATGGAGGAGGTGCAGCAGTTGTGTTCGCGGGCCGCGATCGTGGACCGTGGTCGAATGCTGGTGTGTGATTTGATCGCGAGGCTGTTGCAGCAGATACCACTGGAGGTGGAGTTGCGGCTGGATCTGAGTTCCCTTCCGGCGACTTTTGTTCCGGGTGCGGGTGTATTGGTGGAGCGGGATGGGGGCGATTGTGTTCTGCGTCTTGTGAGCGACGCGGGTGGCGAGGCGAATGTCGCCGCAGAGGTGACTCGGGTACTGCAACAACTGGTGTCTGCGGGGGCGGGGCTGCGTTCGATTCGGACGCATGATCCCAGTCTGGAGCGATTATTTCTGAAGCTGACGGGCAGCCGTCTGCGGGATTGAAGCTGCGGTGTGCCGGTGCTGGGCTGTTTGGCTGTTGTAAGCGGTGGCAGGCGGACTGCAGTTTCGTTCGGAGGAAGACACGCGGAGTGCGATGGACGTCTGGATTGCAGTGCGTGGCATCGCGATCTGGTGGCGGTCACTGATTTGCGACGTTACGTGTGCCAAGGATCAGCGGGTGAATTGCAGAGCCGGGGGCGGTCGGGGAATAAACAACCTTCTGGCGTTTTCCCACAGAGGCAGCCAGGTTTTGTGCACGACCTGCTGTCCACTGAGACAGGTCGTCAAAGCTCAACTGATGATCCTGCCACAATGCGGCGACGGCTTTGTCGGCTTCCGGCGTCTGGCTGTGGCCCAGAAGTGCTTCACGCACAGCCGTCATCAGGGACGAGTTTCCAGTTTCGCCGGGTTCCACCTGCCATCCGGCTGACTCCACGGCCTCGGTCTGATCCGTAAAGATCACGTGTCGGCCGTGTGGTCCGCGACACTCACTGAACGCCGCCTTGGCCTCGTTGCGTGCTCGCTGCGAGTGACTGGCGTCGACAATCCAGAGCACATCGCAGTCTGACTGATTGACTGGATCGCACAGGTTTTTCCAGCGAATTCCCTCGCGACCCAGTTGGCGCAGATCCCTGGGATCCACTTCCGGCGGCAGAAAGAAGAACTCTTCGAGGGCATTCAGACGGATACTGCTGCCGCGGGCCACTGTGCGCGAGACGCCCTGCCCCGAGACGACGATGATGATCAGGTCATCCGGCGAGGCCCGTTTCTGTCGTTCGCTGAGGAAGGCATTCAGGTTCAGCCTGACTGTTTCGGTGGAGACAGCTTTGTCCGCGAGAACGCGGGCTTCTGTCATCGCGTTTTCCCGTCTGCTGGCCAGCAACTGCAGGTCTTTACGGAAGGCCGTGACGCTCTGGACAGAGAACTGCAGCGGCTGAACTTTCTGATAGGCATCAACCGCCAGTGCCAGCAGAAAGACTCGGGCCTGCGGATCGTCGGGCTTTGCTGCGGCCAGCACACTGACGTTTGCTTTGCTTTGATCGCTGCTGGCCAGATCGTTTCCAATTTCCCGGGCGGTGACGGAAAACTGATTGGCGGCTTCGAGCGTCTGGCTGGACCAGGTGATTGTGAGGATCCCGTTCGCAAGCACACGATTCTGTTCGGTCAGTTGGCGTCCATTCTGTGCCGCCGCGAGTTCAAAGGCGGCGGCATCCTGGGGCTGTGCGAACCGAATTTCGGCAACGATGGGGATCGGAAGGGGGGCCTGTGCCGCAAGACCGTCGGGCGGAGTCAGGATGCGAATCTCGGGGAGAGCAAGAACTCGATTCCTGAGTTCAATCTGCAGATCACCGATGACCGGGCGGTTGAGGGCTGCGAGTGCCTCAGGGACGCTGCCGGTTTGCAGCACCTGCCGGATCACCTCCGGTTTTTCATACTCCTTCTGCAGATGCTCAGCGGGTTCATAGCGCGGCGGCAGTGCCACACCGCGGTTAATCTGCCAGCCGAACAGTCGATCACCGGAAACGATCGATGCATCGAACCAGCCCTCCGGGGTAAACAGCACCCACTCGCCTGATTTGTCAGCGACAAGTGTGAGCAGTGGTTCCCAGCCAGGATTCAGCCGACGAGCACCTGCTTCCTGATTGTTCGGGTCAAATCCGGTGCGGGTCAGCCAGAGATCGAGTGTGGCCCATGCGGGGTGAGTGCTGAATAATCGGGCTGTTTCTGCGGGATCCAGCACGAGTCGATCGGGCTGCAGAGCGGTCCTGACGGCGGCTATGGTGTCGCCGTTCCGCAGGCCACGAGCGTAGAGAATACCGGCCGGATTCAGTTCCGAAACCTGTACAGTACCGTCCGGCTGAAGTGCAACGCGACCTCCAAAAATCGAACGCTGTGTGTCCTGATCAAGCCCCTCAAGGCTCCAGATCCTGACGGTTTGATCTGCAGCAGCAGAGGCCAGAAATCGCTGATCGGTGGACACTGAAAGGTCACGAATTGTTCCCGCGTGATCGCGAAAATAGCGAACAAGCTGCAGCGGCTGCTGATCGGTGGCGGGGATGCGATACAGAAAGATTCCGTCAATCAGTGTGGTGCCGATGGCAACTGCCAGCGGGCGTTCGTTGGTGCCTCGGAGAAATACAAAGGCGCCGGAAAAGGTTCCCTGATCGATGATGCTGAGTTGTATCGGAGGTGGTGCTGCCGGGCTGCCTGTCGGGGGCACAAGCCGAATGGTCTGGGTGCGACCGTCATCCGAAACAGGCTCTGCCGTGACTGACCAGCCGGGTGCAAACGTGTCGGGACCATTCACAGCCTGCGTCGGCGAGCCCGGCAGTGACTGGGGCAGTTGCTCCAGTTCTCCGCTGCCCGGTTCAAGTTGCCACATGTGTGACTGCGCGTCGGTCAGGTGCAGTTGATACCCGGCTGGTTCGGCTGACTTGTCATTCACGAAGCGTGCGGTTTGAAATGAGCGTCCGCGACCGGCAACAGACAACGGGGGAGCAGTCAATGGACGTTCAGTCGCTTTTCCAGTTGCATCGCGCAGGTTCCACAGCAGGGCCGTCTCAGCCATGTCGTTACAGGCCAGCAGGTGCGAAGAATCGGGACTGAAGCTGAGTGATTCACAGCAGGCCTGGCCGGTGAACCGGACAATGTCCCGCAGTTGCAGTGAGGGCAGGTCGAGCAGTGTGATGAAGGATGTCACCTGCTGATCGTTGTCCGTTTCCAGCCCATCTCCGGCGATTGCGAGCAGTGTGGCGTCCGGAGCGAGTGTTGCGGTGGTAATCGAGGGTTCACGCAGTTGTCCATTCAGCAGTTCAGAGATCAGCAGTTGCCGCGGAGGGTCAGCGGATGCAATGGTGTGCAGCAGCACAGTTCCGTCGATGGAGGCAGAGAGACAGAGGGTCTGGCGTTCGTGGTTGGCGGTCACCAGACTGCAGGCCGGGAGCGGAACGGGTGTCGTCGCGCTGGTGATTTCTCCGGTTTGCAGGTCGCAGGCGGTCAACAGGCCGAAATCCCGGTTGTCCGGAGCCACGGCGACGAACAGGACTTTGGCATCATCGATGACGGCAATGGGATTCCAGAGGGAGTCGGCATCGGGCTGTGGGGCCCCCGGACGCACGACACGCTGCTGCCAGCCGTCATCGAGCAGTCGCCACGCGGTGATTCCGGAGGAAAGGTCACCGGCGACAACGGTCCGTCCGCTGGGCGAAAGTGCCACACTGACCACCTCTGCGGGTGCTGAAAAGTGGGCGAGGACGGCCTGAGTGCCGGTGTCCACGAGCACCAGATCGCCCCCTGCATTACGCAGCGAGCTGCCTCCGAACAGAACTCTGGATCCATCTGCAGAGGCCCTGGCGTCGTTGATTTCTCCGAGAGATCCGCGGGCGAATTCCCAGCGGATGACACTGCCGGGGACAATTGTGTTGTTGGCCACGTCGTAGAACTGCAGCCGTTTGTTTTCACCAGCAGAGAAGAAACGGCGGTTTGAACCGGCAAATCCCAGAGCACGGGTTCGGCCGACAGGGCCACGGAAATCCACGACCAGTTTCGGAGCTTCTTCAGACTGGGCCGCGACTGAACCGCAGGTCAAGCTGCTGACAAGTGTCAGCAGGATTTTCAGCAGAAAGCAAGCTTTCCGAACAGTGCGGTTTTCAGAGCCCATGACTGTGTGCTCCTGATACATCACTGCCAGCCGGGAAAAGCTATTTCTGTTCGATGCGATACAGCGCGGACGCGGTGCGCAGGTACAGAGCTTTTCCGGCGACTGCAGGTGATGCCATGAATCCGGCATCCAGCCGATTTTCGGCGATCTTTTCAAACTGATCGCCGGTTTTCAGGACAGTACAGATGCCATCCTGATTAAAGAAGTATAGGCGTTCTTCTGCGGACAGAGGAGAGGCGGAGTAGTCTCCGGGCAGGCGATCGAACCATTTTTCATCACCGGTGGCAGCGTCGAGACAGCGTGCGATGCCTTTGTCGCTGACAAAGTACAGTCGTCCTTCGCGGGCGATCATCGAGGGCTTCTGGGGAATCTGCTTATCTGATGTCCATGTGATGTGCGATGCGGTGACATCCCCGGTTCCATCGAATTTTACCGCCAGCAGTCGAGACTGCATGTAGCTGGTCGCCACATACACACGATCTCCGCTGATGACCGGCCTGGGCACAGTGGAAAATCCGAGCTGGCCGTAGCTGGCCTTCCAGATTTCCCGACCGTCGCGTGCGTCGTATCCGTAGACCCAGTTTGCGGCCGGAGAAATCAACAGGGGGCGATCGGCGGTCTGCACGAGGAGCGGTGTGCAATAGGCTTTCTGCAATTCCGGCGTGGGATCCATCTGTCCGGACCGCATTGTCTGCCAGGCCACTTCTCCGCTGGCCAGTTTCAGTGCCGCGATCGATTGAGTGTTCGTGCCGTCGAGATGCACGATAGCGAGGTCATTCCAGACGACGGGAGAACTTCCAGGACCATTCTGATGTTCCAGCCTGAGGCTGTCATTTCGCCAGAGAACACTGCCGTCTTCCCGATTGACGCAGGCCGTACCGTATGTGCCGAAGTGGCAGATCACCTGATTGCCTGCGATGACGGGCGTGGGTGAAGCATAGCTGTTCAGTGCATGTTTGGGTTCGGGCACGGGGATGGTGAACAGCGTGACCGCATGTTCAATCTTTCCGGAATCGCGGTTGACGCAGATGGCCTGCAACTGCAGCGAGCCGGCCAGTTGGAGACTTTGAGGATTCCTGATGGCTGCCAGTCGTTTCTGCGTCTCTTCTTCCGTCAGTTTTTCCGCGATGGCGGCGGTGACCCAGATCTGACTTCCAGAGATGACTGGCGAGGAGTGTCCTTCACCGGGCAGCGCTGTTTTCCAGACAACATTTTCTGTTTCGCTCCATGTCAGTGGCAGACCCTGTACTTCCGTCCGTCCCTGTCCATCGGGACCGCGGAACTGGGGCCACTCGTCATCTGCGGGCACGAGACCTGCGGAGAGGCCGGTGACGAGAAGCGTGAGCAGTGACGTGAGGATGCGATGGAGCAGAGTCATGGCGGGTCCCTGGCTGGGGGCGTAAGGCGGGGCTGTGGAGTTGACCTCGTGGATTCTGAGTTCCTGGCCGCAAAAAGTAAAGCTGGCTCAGCCCGGACTGCGAAGCAGGCACTGCCACGCTCCGTCGGCCGGCTGCCCTGGCAGGTGCTCACTCTGCTGTACCAACTGCAGTTGCGGCAGGGCGGACATGACGGCCTGCACAACTCCGAGGTTTTCAGAAGGCTCGATACTGCAGGTGCTGTACACTACGCGACCACCGGGACGCAGCCGCTGAATGGCCTCGAAGAGCAATCGTGTCTGCAGGACGATCAATTCCTGCTGGCCTTGTTCGCTGAAGCGCCAGCGAGCTTCGGGGCGCCGAGCCAGCACTCCTGTGTTGGTGCAGGGGGCATCGACGAGGACGGCATCAAAGGGTCCCGGAGGCAGGTCACTGCCGTCGCGCGAGATCAACCGTGTGTGGACGGACTGAAGTTTGAGTCGTCGCGCGTTGTCACGCACTCGATTCAGGCGTCGATCTGAGACGTCGCAGGCAATAATGACCGCTTTGTCCCCGGACAATTCTGCCAGATGAGCAGACTTGCCGCCTGGAGCCGCACAAAGATCGAGGATCTGTTCGCCGGGCTGTGGTGCAAGCAGCAGGCCAGCATGCATTGCCGATTCGTCCTGGACGCTCCAGCAACCCTCTGCCCATCCGGGCAACTGATCAATTCTCTGGCTGCGTGGCAGCAGCAGGCTTTGCGGAATGTGGCCCGGCTGCACTTCACAACCGGCTTTTGTCAGTTGTTCGGCTATGGATTCCGTGGTTGCGGCAAGCTGATTGACGCGAATGGCGACAGTGGGTGGTTCGCAGCAGTAGAAGCCGGTTCGCAGGAGCGTGGCTTCATCCATCCGCGAGACCCAGCGTGTGGCGAGAACGGAAGGAAGCGAGAAGACATCGCCAAACCATGTAACTCGATCGGTGACCGGGTCGGGAAAGATATCTTCGTTCAGGGGCAGCCAGCCACCGCCGTTCACGGCCAGTGTTGAGCGCGAGGGACCGGCAGGTGCTGCAGCGTCCGCTGAAACTTCCGTCAGCCGGCAGATGCTGCGAAGAATTCCATTCACAAAGCCGGTCCAGCGTTCCCGGCCCAGCAGGCGACAGAGTTCCACGGTGGCTGCTACGGCGGCGTGCTGCGGTGTTCTGGCGAACAGCAACTGGCAGGCGCCCATTCTGAGGATCTGCCAGAGCTCGGGTTCAGTCTGGGACCGCGGTCTGGCAACTCGACTTTCAAGGATGCGGTCGAGGGTTCGGCGACGACGGATCACGCCCGATGAGATATCGACAGCGAGTGCACGCTCCGCTGGGGAGAGATGGTGTCTGGAGTCAAAGTCTGCGAAGATTTCCTGCAGAAAGGCTTCGTCACGTTCGGATTGCTGCAGGGCAGCCCATGCCAGAACTCGGCCGTTGGCATAGGGTTCCACAGCCTGTACAGCCGTCATGGTTGGCACCGGGCGACGTCTGCCCGCTGGTCCGCGTCCGGCCGGTGACGGAAACTTTTTCATCAGTGATGTTTCCCGCACAGAGCCGTCAGGTCAGCAAAAAACCGAGGATACGTTTTTGCCGTGCAGCCCGGGTCCAGGATGCGGATCCCAGGAACCCTCAGGCCCAAAAGTGAAAAACTCATAGCCATCCGATGGTCATCGTAGGTTCGAATCTCACAGGGGGTTGGCGTGCCGGGCTGAATGGTGAGTCCATCCGAGTGTTCTGTGGCCTGAATCCCGGCACGCTGCAGTTCGGTTACGACTGCAGCAATGCGATCTGTTTCCTTGTGTCGCATGTGAGCCACATTGCGAATGGTGGTCGGGCTGTCTGCGAACACAGCGACGGCCGCGAGGGTCTGGGCCGTGTCACTGATTGCGTTCATGTCGATATCAATCCCGCGCAGAGTCCTGCCGATGACGGTGACGCAGTCCTCCTGCCAGTCCACATGGCAACCCATCTGCTGCAGAGCACTGACGAACTGCACGTCCCCCTGCATTGACCGCTGATGCAGTCCGGTGACTGTCACCTGGCCTCCGGTAATTGCAGCAGCAGCGAAGAAATAGCTGGCCGCCGAGGCGTCCGGTTCGATAGCGTAAGTTCGAGACTGATAACGGCCGGGGTGGATGCGAAAATGGCTGAGATCAGCGGGAGCATCGATGCGACCTCCGAAATCCCGGATCATCTGCAGAGTCATCCGGACGTAGGGTTGCGACACCAGTTCGCCGGTGACCTTGACGGTCACTGGCTGGCCGCAGGCTGGTCCGCACATCAGCAGGCTGGAAAGGAACTGACTGCTGATGCTGCCTTCAATCTGAGTTTCGCCACCACGGACCGCTCCGCCACTGCCATGGATCAGCAGGGGGGGGCAATCACTTCCGGGAGTTTCGAAGTCCAGAGTTGCTCCCAGCGGGCGCAGTGCCCGAACGAGATCACCGATTGGTCGCTGCCGCATGCGTGCCGAACCATCCAGCCGATACCGTCCTGTGCCGAGCGTGCAGAGTCCTGCCAGAAAACGGATGCTGGTACCACTGTTTTCCAGCCAGAGATCGGCGGAGGAGGCGGGGATGTTTCCGCCAAGTCCCTGCACGAGGCAGGTGCAGGCGTCCTGGTCCTGTTGCACATCGAAGCCCAGGCGGCGGAGGCTTTCGACCATGACCTGCGTGTCCTGGCTGTCCAGTACCCCTGTGAGCCTGACCGGGCCATCTGCAAGAGCCGCCAGCACGAAGGCTCTGTTGGTAATACTTTTGGAACCCGGGGGTCGAACTGTCCCCCGGACTGGATGCTTCACCGGCAGAATTTCCTGAACATCCATTGAATCAACTGCCGCAGAAAAACAAGCGGCGGGCCCGCAAAACTGAGACCCGCCGCAATAACAGCATGACGATCCGCAGAGTCAGACTTCCTTCGAGGCGATCCAACTCATCATTTTTCGCAGCTGCTTGCCGACTTTTTCGATCTGGTGAGATCGTTCGCGGCGACGAGTCGCCTGGAAGGAAGCCTGTCCAGCACGATTTTCCAGCAGCCAGTCGCGGGCGAATTGTCCCGCCTGGATTTCGGCGAGAATCTTTTTCATTTCGGCCTTGGTCTGTTCTGTCACGATACGCGGTCCGCGGGTGTAGTCGCCGTACTCGGCGGTGTTCGACACGCTGTATCGCATATAGTTCAGGCCGCCCTGGTAGAACAGGTCGACGATCAGTTTCAGTTCATGCATACACTCGAAGTAGGCCATTTCCGGCTGGTAGCCGGCTTCAACCAGCACTTCGAAGGCGGCCTTGACCAGTGCACTGACACCACCACAGAGCACGACCTGTTCACCGAACAGGTCGGTTTCAGTTTCCTCTGCGAAGGTGGTTTCGATCACGCCACCGCGAGTTCCGCCGATGCCTTTTGCGTAGGCGAGAGCCAGTTGGCGTGAGGTTTCGGAGGCATTGTCGCTGAGCGCGATCAGGGTGGGAACGCCACCGCCCTTTTCATACTCGCTGCGGACGAGGTGACCCGGGCCTTTGGGGGCAACCAGAGCACAGTCGACGCCCTGAGGTGGCTGCACCTGTCCGAAGTGGACGTTGAAGCCGTGTGAGCACATCAGCAGATTGCCGGGCTTCAGGTTGGGGCGAATGTCGTTGCGGTACACATCGCCCTGCAGTTCGTCCGGCAGCAGGATGTTGACGAGGTCACCCTGAGCGGCGGCTTCGGCCGCGGAAACGGGCTTGAAGCCATGGCTGATGGCGAGATCGTAGTTGGGACCACCGGGACGCTGTCCGACCACGACGGTGCAGCCACTGTCGCGCAGATTCTGTGCCTGAGCATGCCCCTGGCTGCCGTAGCCGATGATGGAAATGGTCTTGCCCTTCAGGTGGCTGAGATCCGCGTCGTCGTCGTAATAAACCTTGACCGCCATGCGTCACGATCCTGTATGAAATGTGGTTGAAAAGTCAGAGCCGGAACAATACCGGAGAGTGCCGGAGTTGTCCTGTCTGGTGGTGAAAAATGCGGGGATTTCGAGTTTTCGCGAAAGACACCGTCGGTAGAATCGGCTTTTTCCCTCAGGTGACGCGTCCTGAACCGTTCCACCACCCTCGCAGTTACTCGCGAGTGATGGTTTCATCCAGATTCAGCAGCAGGTTGGCGGTCATGGTCATGGCGGCATGGTCGGCAGCAGCAATCTCCGGCAGGCGCGGCGACAGTCCGATGGCCAACAGCTTATCAGCCTCGCCGGCCGTGGCTGCAAAATGCTGCTGATGCTGAAAATGGGTCCGCTGCAGCACTTCCAGTTCAGCGGGTTCCGGACTGCGTCCGGTGCACAGGCGGAAGCCCCACGCCAGTCTGGAGTTGAGCTCTCCGGGTTGCTGCAACATTCGCGAGGCCAGATTTCTGGCCGCTTCAACGTACTGTTCATCATTCATGAGCACCAGCGCCTGCAGTGGCGTGTTGGTGCGAGCGCGGCGAGCGACGCAGGTTTCGCGGGACGGTGCATCGAAGGCCATCAGCGATGGTGGCGGTGCCGTGCGTTTCCAGAATGTGTACAAGCTGCGACGGTAGAGCGCATCGCCGGCATCACGTTTGTAGTACTGGGTCGTGCTGCCAACAAAAGCCACGGCTTCCCAGATGCCATCGGGCTGGTAAGGCCGGACACTTCTTCCACCCAGGTTTTCACGCAGCAGTCCGCCCAGCAGCAGGGCAGAGTCCCGTACGACTTCGGCGTCAAGGCGGTAGCGGGCACCGCGGGACAACAGTTCATTAGCCGGGTCCGCCAGCAGCAGTTCCGGTGTCACGCGGGAGGTTTGGCGGTAAGCGGAAGACAGCATGATCTGCTTCAGCAGACGTCTTATGTCCCAGCCCGATTCGACGAAGTCCACGGCGAGCCAGTCCAGCAGCTCCGGGTTGGAGGGCCACTGTCCCTGCGAACCGAAGTCTTCAGCCGTTTTGACGAGCCCTGTGCCGAAGATCTGCTGCCAGAAGCGATTGACAGCGACCCGCGCTGTCAGCGGATGAGCAGGGTCGGTCAGCCAGCGTGCCAGCCCGAGTCGGTTGCGGGGGGCATCAGCGGGGAGTGCGGGGAAGATGGCCGGTACTCCGGGTTCCACCTTTTCGCCTTTCAGCGTGTACTCGCCGCGACGCAGCACGAAGGTGTCACGGGGTTTGGGCAGATCCTGCATGATCATGGAGACAGGAATGGAAGCGTCGAGTTCATTCCGCTGCTTTGTCAGCTCATCGACCCGTTTCTGCAGTGGTTCCAGGTCCTGACGCGACGGGCCATAGACACTGGTCAGGAAGTAGCGACGGATCTGCTGCTGTTGTTCTGGCGAACGTTTGTCGGATTCGATTTTGATGGCGTCGCGGACCGGTTGGGGAACTGACGATTTTTCGAGGCTGCGATCGAAAGCTTCCCAGGCGGCGAGGGAGTTGAATTCGCGAGTTGCCTGGGGAGTCTGTGTGACGCTGCCGGCGTGGTCCCACCAGACTTCTCCGCCGAATTGCGTGAAGGCCCAGCCATTGATTTCGGAACCTGCGGGCAACCCGACGTGGGCTGCGTCCACTTCGAGGCGGACCCATTTTCCGGTTTCCGGGAGCGGTCCCATGGAGCGATGTCCGGGGGTATCTCCTGAACCGAATGGGATAGCGTCTGCTCCCCAGAATGCACGGTGTTCCCAGGCGCCATCGTTGAACTGCAGCATAACGGTTTTGGGAGGATTTTTGGGATCCAGCCAAACCCACGCAAAGAGGCGGTCTGCGGCACCAATTTTCAGGGTGGGATTGGCTCCGGTGAAGAAATGCTGGCTGAGTGCATCAGCGCGGCGACGGGTGGATTTTGTGCCGGATTGCACGGGGTGATCGGGGCCTGTGACGAATTCCCACGGCGTATCGCCCTGCAGCTGGGCCCCTGGCGGGGCGTCGTCTTCGATCCAGACGTAGTCGCCACGCTCCGGAACCACAGGTTCTGATGTCGTCCCCGGGTCACTGTAGGGGAAAGCAGCGATGCGGGTATCCATGTCTGTACGAATCGAGGCGATGTCGGAATCGAACTGGGCCAGTCTGGCGGTTTCTTCGGCCGTTGGAGCTTTCAGGATCGGAGGTGGCGCGAGGGCGTTGCCGTCCATTGCAGCATCTGCCGAGGCGTTGAAGAACGCGTATAGCTGGTAGAACTCTTTCTGAGTGACCGGGTCGAATTTGTGATCGTGGCAGACGGCGCAGCCGAGCGTCATTCCCATAAAGACGGTCGACATTGTTTCGGTGCGGTCCACAGCGTAGCGTACGAGGACCTCTTCATCGATGGAGCCACCCTCACTGGTGGTCACGTTGCAGCGATTGAAGCCGGTCGCGATTTTCTGATCCAGTGTGGCGTCGGGCAACAGGTCTCCCGCCAGCTGTTCGATGGTGAACGTATTGAATGGCTTGTTCTGGTTGAAGGCAGCGATGACCCAGTCGCGGTATTTCCACAGTGAACGTTCGTTGTCGAGGTGCAATCCGTGCGTGTCGCCGTAGCGCGCCAGGTCCAGCCAGTAGCGAGCCATGTGCTCACCGTAGCGGGGTGACTGCTGCAGTCGATCGATCAGTTTTGCGAAGGCTTCCGGACTGTTGTCAGCCAGAAAGTCGTCAATTTCGGCAGGCGTGGGAGGCAGGCCTGTGAGGTCAAACGTGGCGCGGCGGATCAGCGTAACGCGGTCGGCTTCCTGCGCTGGGGCAAGTCCGGCGGCTTCCAGTCTGGAGAAAATGAAGTTGTCAATCGGGTTGGCAACACGGTCCGCATGTTTGACCGTGGGCACGGGCGAGCGTTCAGGGCGGATAAAGGACCAGTGCCCGCGGTATTCTGCCCCCTGACGAATCCAGGCCGTCAGGAGTTCAACCTGAGCGGGGGTGGCAGATTTGCCTGTGGCAGGAGGGGGCATGACGACATCGGGGTCGCTGGAAACGACTCGGCTGAGAATGGTACTGGCCGACGGGTCCAACGGCACGATCGCGGCGTGTCCGGATTCCAGTACGGTGCGGGCACCTTCCGCGGTGTCCAGACGAAGCCCGGCCTGTCGCTTGTTGTTATCGGGACCGTGGCAGCTGAAACACAGATCTGACAGGATCGGACGGATCTGACGGTTAAAGTCGATCTGATCCTGAGCGGAAAGTGATGCGGTGGCGACGGCAATACCAAAGGTGACAATTTGGGCGAAAGTCAGTTTGCTGGCAGACATGGCGGGGTTTCGAGGCAGGAAGTCAGCGGGAAGCTGTGGGACGATCGCGAACGCTGCTTCATCGTGGGGAATTCGTCGGGGAAGTCAAGCCTGATCTGAATCTGGCGAATGCAGTTCATGGGGATGCGGGGCGGAGGGAGCGGGGATTCGAGCAAAATGAGGAATTTGAGAGGTGAAAAGTGGGCGGTGCCGGGGTACTGGTGTGTTTTTGTGCGGTCCTGCCAAGGAATCGTGAGGACCTTGTTTACGTTGTGTGTTGGAATCTGCAGAATCTGCAGATCCGGAATGGCACGTGACGTGCTATGCTATCGAGTGCCGGCAGTTTAACTCGGTTTTTCACATTCTCTGCCTGTCTTTTGTGCGGCGTTGCACATTTTTCGGGCGGGGTGTTGTGGGTTGGGTTGATCGGGGAGCAGTGATTTTCGTGTCTGTGTGAGGCACATCCTCGAAATGTCGGTGGGGATGGCTTTGGCGACAAGAAGCCTGGCAGTGACGGGAGTTTTTGGCTGAGTGAGGCCAGGGATGACCGCAGAGCTTGTCGTGTACAGAAATTCATCGGGAGGAGTTAAAGACCATGGCGAAGAAATCGAAGCTTGAGTACATCTGGCTGGACGGGACTCGACCTACGCAGGTGCTGCGTTCGAAGACGAAGATTGTGAAGGATTTTGGGGGCACACTGGAAGAGTGTCCGGTGTGGTGTTTTGATGGGAGCTCAACCAATCAGGCTCCGGGTGGTTCTTCCGACTGTCTGCTGCAGCCGGTAGCGATTTTTGTTGATCCGGGTCGTCTTGATGCGTTTTTGGTGATGTGTGAAGTTCTGAATCCGGACGGTTCGGTGCACGAGTCGAACGGACGTGCGACGATTGATGACGACGGGGACTTCTGGTTTGGGTTCGAGCAGGAGTACTTCCTGTGGGATCGTGACACGAATCTGCCGCTGGGATTCCCGATTGGTGGTTATCCTTCTCCGCAGGGCCCGTACTACTGTTCGGTGGGTGCGAAGAACGCGTTTGGCCGCGAGATCATTGAGGAGCATCTGGATCTGTGTCTGCAGGCCGGTCTGAATGTGGAAGGCATTAATGCCGAAGTGGCCACGGGTCAGTGGGAGTTCCAGGTATTCGCCAAGGGTGCGAAGCGTGCTGGCGACGAGGTCTGGGTGGCCCGTTATCTGCTGGAGCGTACGGCCGAGAAGTACAACGTTTCGATCAACTGGCATTGCAAGCCGCTGGGCGACACGGACTGGAACGGCTCGGGCATGCACGCCAACTTCTCGAACGAAGTGCTGCGGACGTGTGGCAGTCGCGAGACCTATGAAAAGATCTGTTCAGCGTTTCAGCCGCGAATCAAGGAACATATTGCTGTTTACGGTGCTGACAACCACATGCGTCTGACGGGCAAGCACGAGACTCAGTCGATCGACAAGTTCAGCTTTGGCGTATCGGACCGTGGCGCATCAATCCGCATTCCGGTGGCGACAGTGACCAACGGCTGGAAGGGCTGGCTGGAAGACCGTCGTCCGGCTTCGAACGCGGATCCATACAAGGTGGCTGCAGAGATCATTCGCACCGTGAAGTCCGTGAAGGTCTGATCGGTTGTATTGTGAGCCAGTCGCTCCGAAGGGACGGCAGCGCCGTTGAGCGGCAGCGGCTGGAACTGGGAGTCACTGCTGACCGCGGGAGCAATCCTGCGGTCATCCTCCCGGGCTGTTCAGTCTCACGGCTGAACAGCCTTTTTTTTGTGTTCTGCGGAATGCTGGACAGGTAACAACGAACTTCACGCAGGGCGATCCTGCTGCTGGTCGGCCCGATTGCGGGTCTGATTCTGCCGCTGCTGTCGCGTGTGCCGACGGGTTTGTCAGCGGGCAGCCATTCTTCGGGTCAGCCAGTTTTCGGCAGCAGTGGTCCATGAGCTGACCTGAGAACCTGCGACAGGTCGCAGGCCGTACCCGTGTCCGCCGGTTTCAAAAACGTGCAGTTCTGCGGGGACATTGAGTTGTCGCAGTCGGGCATAGAACATCACGGAACTCAATGAGGAGGCGCGATCGTCGTGTGTGTGCACGAGGAAGGTCGGTGGGCAGGAGGCATCGACGGTGAGTTCGGGCAGCAGGCCGGCGGATTTTTCATCCCACAGATTCCAGGGGTAGATGAGCAGACCAAAGTCCGGCAGAGGGGATTGCTGATCGACGGTATCGCTCGCGGGATAACTTCGGTGTTGTCCGGCGCACAGCAGTCTGGCAGCGGCCTGACCACCGGCCGAGAATCCTGCAACGCCGATTCGGTTGGGGTTCAGTTGCCATTCGGACGCCCGCGAGCGTATGAGTGAGATGGCACGTTGAGCATCCTGGAGAGGTTTTTTCCATGGTTCCTGAACATCCCGATCGACAACTCGATAGCGCAGCACGAACGCTGTGATGCCGTGTTGATTGAGCCAGGCGGCGATTTCGGAGCCTTCCTTGTCGGTGACGACGCGACGAAATGCGCCGCCCGGAAGAATCAGCACTGCCATACCATTGGGCTGTGAGGCCGGATGGATGGTGATTGCGGGTCGGGTAATATCAGTGATGCGTGTAACGCGCGGTGTTTCGGTTTCCCGAAATGGCAGCGTGCGACCCTCATCCATTGTGGACTCGCCGGGGGCATGCTGCGGCCACAGCGGCAGCAGTTCGTCGTTGGCGTGCAGCGACTGGGCACTCAGAGCCAGAGTCAGGAGGAGCGAGGTCAGACGAAGCTTTGGAGTGAGCTTGTGCATGTGGGGAGCTTTCGGGGCAGGCGGTGTCAGGTCCACTACTGATGCGGTCCGGCATTCACAGCAGTCGCTGCTGCTGCGACCGGTTCGGAGTGAGTTTCCGGGGCGAACCGGGTGACGACGGTGCGAGCTTTTTTGCCCTGTTCCTGCAGATAGCGAACCATAGGTTCGGTATGACCGTGAGTCACCAGAATCTGTTCGGCTTCCGTCTGTTCGATGGCGTTCAGCAGTCCGGGCCAGTCCGCGTGATCTGACAGGGGAAATCCGCGGTCCACGGATTGCCAGCGTCGGGTGGCACGAGTCAGCATCCACCCGGATGCCATGGCGGTGGAGGCTGTGGCGAAACGATTCATCCACGAAGACTCGGCTGCACCCGGTGGGCAGATCAGCAGGACTCCGCCCCACTTTTTGCGGGCTGGTGCCTGACTTACGAGAAATGTTGGTGGCAGTGGCACACCACTGGCTCGATACTCGCCATTCAGTTCTTCCACACTGGAGTGGCAGAAGATGGGGCCGATGTCCGGATTGACTCCTGCGATCAGCCGCTGAGCTTTTCCGAGTGAGTAGGCGAAGATGACGGCGGGAATATCGGCATCGCGGCAGTGAATCCACCATTGATTGATATCAGCGAAGACGGACTGCTGAGCGGGCCAGCGGTAGATCGGCAGGCCAAATGTTGATTCCGTGATAAAGGTGTGACAGCGTACGGTTTCGAATGGAGCGCATGTCGGGTCGGGCTCCGTTTTGTAGTCGCCACTGACAACCCAGATCTCGCCCCGATACTCCACTCTGACCTGAGCAGACCCGAGCACGTGTCCGGCGGGATGCAGCGAAACCTGCACACCGTTCATCTGCCGGGTTTCGCCATACCGGAGTGTTTCGATGACGGCGGAGGGTCCGAGTCTTGATCTGAGAATCCGTCGACCGTCGTGGCTGCCGAGGTATGCAGCCGAGCCTGGTCGAGCATGGTCGGCGTGGGCGTGAGTGATGACAGCTTTTTCAACCCTCGCCCACGGGTCGATGTAGAAACCACCTCGGCGACAGAACAGACCTGACGGGGTTTCCTCGATCAGCGGATCAGCGGACATGAAGAACCCGTGGGGAGCAGTGAATCGATGCTGTGATGATTGATGCTGGTCAGAGTGGGGTCAGACCTTGGGCTTGAACTGGTCTTTTTTCCGCTGCATTTCCTGAGCCTGTCGACGACGCTCTTCTTCTTCCGGAGCAAAAACAGGACGACGCGGGTTGTCTCCGTTGGCACCACCCATCTGCGGTATCGCCAGTTGACCCTCACGCCATTCCCAGCCAAGTGGCTCACTGAGTTCAATTTTGGCCAGGAACGCCCACGGCGTATCGGGATGCTCTTCGATGATTCGGTTGAGATACAGCAGGGCTTTGTCGTGCATTTTGCGGACATTGGCACCGCCTTCGATTTTTTCGGACGGCTGGAGCAGCCACTGATTGCTGCCTTCCTTTTCAAAACGCTTCGGGCTGGACTTCATTTCGGCAAGCAGCGAGTTATAGCCGTAAGCACGCACGCGCATCGCCAGCACGCGACCCATGGCGAGGTCGTATTGCGCACGCCAGCGGTCGGTGTCCAGCTTTTCCCGGTGTTTCTCGCCCACTTCCAGCGCTTCGTGGACCCGTTGCAGGAAGTAATCGAGCACTGCCAGGGGCTTCTGGGCTTCCGTGATCTGTTCGCGCAGGATATTGTCGTTGTTGGCCTGGAACGCACGCTGCGGAATCGGCACTGGCTCGTTGACCGCCAATTGTGCCGCGGCAATCAGTGCCTGCTTGGCCAGATTGCTTTGCAACTGTTTACGGTATTCGAGACCCGGGCGATAGTCGGGGGCGTACTGCCGCATGATCTGCGGGTCCCATTTTCGCACCGTGGTATCATCTGCCACAAAGAAGATTCCACCGGTCTCGGCACAAAGACGGGACAGCGTGTAGGGGCCGTAACCGGAGGACATGCGTTCGAGTTGCTGGGCATTGGCTGTCCAGAACGGCAGTTGCAGACCTTCAGCCAGAGGAGTCTCCGGACCCTGATCGGCATCCGGCAGGTCATCTTCGAATTCCGTGCCGTCCGGAGCCGTCCATTTCACGTGCACGTAGCCTTTCTGGCGACCGAACGGGGAAGAATTCCCTATGCAGTAGACTCGCACGCCTTCGCGGCTGAGTTTGCGGACAGTGTCTTCAAGGATCGCGTAACTGTCGCCACCAAAGTCGTCGCCACGTTCGTCCGTGACGATAATGAACATCATATTGGCGCGCATGCGACGACGAACAGGAGCATACTGCTTAAGAGCCATGTTCAGTGCGGTGAAGACGTTTTCCACTCCGGAGACGTCACTTTTAATGGTCTTCACGGCCTTGATCAACTCATCAATGTCACTGGAGGGTTCCTCCATCAGGATATGCACATCCTGGCCGTAGCCGACAATGCCGGTGCGGAGCGCTTCTTTGGTGTCGATGTCATCCATCAGGCCCAGTTGTCGGTAGACGTTTTCGAATCGTGCCAGAATCTCTTCGCGACGGTGTTCCAGAGAGATTGATTCATCGAAGAGCCAAACCGGCAGGGTTTTCCGCTGTCGCAGCGATGCGGCAATTTCCAGAGTCATGCGATCCACGGCACCTTCCGTGCCACCGGGATGCTCCGTTGTGCCAGTCAGATCGATGTTCTCAATGGTTTCCGCTTCGCTGGGCATCGTGAGGGCCTCGAAGGTCTCAATCTTCGGGTTTACGATGGCACTTTCGATGCGGCGGATTTCTTCCCGGTGATTATCGAGCCCCTTACTTTGGGCGATTGCCGCGGAGGCCCCCTGGATGTTGAGATTGCTCATGCTGCCCAACTGTTCTGTGGGCTCGCTGTCAATGACGTACTCTTCGGCCTGCACTTCCTCCTGCTCGATACTGGATGTGATATTCAGTTCCGGAAGCAGGATTTCGGGCAGGGTTACAGTCAACAACAGCAGACAGATGCAGGCATGCAGCAGCAGGCTGATACCCCATGCCGGCACAGCATCGTAAAGTGCCCAGACCAGGGACTGGTCGTCACCATCCTCGGATGCCATACCGCTTGCAGCGACGGCATTGCCTGGGTTGGAGGTTCCTGGAATTTTGGCGGGGATCGTGCTCACAACTCGGCTCCGATCTGCAAAGCAGGGGACCGTACGACATTTGTGGTATCCATCGTGGATGCCTCAGTCATAAGATTTTTCGACATTTCTTGCGATAATGCTACATACCTGAGTGGTTCAGAGCAATCTTTTGAGCAGGCTCACGGATGGGAATCTGCAGGAATTCAACAGACCGACTACCGCCTTCACGAGTCCAGCGGTGGATTTTGTTCGAGGGAAACTGCGTCAAAGCCAGTTTTTTTTGATTTTCGTGGGTGTCATTGGGCATGCGAAGGATGGGTAGGCGACGGGGCCTGTACGTTTGTTTAGATTCGTTTCTTCAAAGTTGTTGCGTGCGTTCGCGTGGATGCTGGCACTCGTATTCGGCTTTCCGGAGCAGCGTTTGGGATTTTGCGATTGCGTCGAGCAGGGTTCTGACGCGGGCACGGATGGTACCGAGGTATTCCTCTTCGACGCGATCCGCCACGGGGTCATTCCAATGCTGGCGTGTTTCCAGCCACGTGTGTTCAAGTCGGGCCAGAGCGTCATCCAGTCTGGCTCCGGGACTTGTCATATCCAGTCGTTTCATGCGCGAGGCTCCTGAGTGAGTGCGACGAGGTCCTCCGGGATCATCTGGAGTGTGCCCTGTCTGTCGACGCAGGCGAGTGTGGAGTCAGCTTCTGCGAGCAGTTCGTCTCCGCGGAACAGTTGGTATGAGTGGTCCAGTCGAACAGTCGTGGTGCGAGCGATGCGTGTGTGGAGAGTGAGCAGGTCATCGTATCTGGCGGGTCTGCGATAGCGTACCTGGACTTTCGTGACCACCAGGAACAGTCCCAGTTCTTCCATGCGTCGATAGCTTCCGCCCTGGGTTCTGAAGAGTTCCGTGCGACCGATTTCGAAGTATTTGAGGTAGTTGGCGTGGTGCAGGAATCCCATGGCATCGGTTTCACTGTAGCGGACTCGGATTTCGATCTGATGGTCAGTGATCATTTGCTGTTGTTTCCCCTGTGTTTCCGTTGCGGAGCAGTCGGATGACGACTGGAAGGCAGCCGAGTGCCAGAAAAGCGGTCAGAGTCTGCCATGTCAGGACTCCATCGGTCCCCTGCGATTCCAGAGTTTTGAGGGATGGCAGACTGGCTCCTGCAGCCACAAAGACTGCAGTTCCTGGCAGCATTCCCAATTGGCTGGCCCACCAGAAGGTGCGGAGCCGGATAGGCGAGAGCGCGAGGAGTATATTCACGAGGAAAAAGGGGATTGTTGGAACCAGTCTGAGCAGCAGGACCACAGCGGCGCCGTTGCGTTCTGTGGCGCGCAGTAGTTTCTGGTGCTGACGTCCGTAGCGGGCGAGCAAGGCATCCTGCAGCAGGGTGCGGCTGATGAGGAACGCACAGGCAGCCCCCAGCGTGGAAGCGAAACTGATCACTACGAAAGCTTGCCAGAATCCGAACAGCCAGCCTGCAGCCATGGTCATCAAAGCAGCGGCCGGGATACTGGCCGCGGTGACTACCGTGTATGCTGCGAACAGTATCAGGAGAGCAATTGCCGTGTGGGTTCGACACCATGTGCGAACCGTGTCGTCATGTGCGGCCAGCATCTGCAGACTGAAGTGCTGCGGCAGCAGCCACCAACCGGCCAGCCAAAGCAGCGCGACAACCGTGAGCAGCAGTAGTCGGGTTCTGATTCTGGTGGCTGCAGCCATGAATACGGGGCTTTCGGCAACGGCCGTTTATCTGTGACGAATCAGGAAACTGGTGGCAGTGACTGTAAATACGCAATTGCCTGTGGGGTATCGGCAAACGGTTTCATCACAAAATCGGTTTTTGTGTTTTCAAGCAGCATCAGTGTTCGCAGCATTTCCTGCATTGTGCCAGAGAGTGAGCACAGGACAGTCTCACCACCGCACTGTCGAACCTTGCGAGCCAGACGGATGAGGATACCGACGAATGTGGACCCGAAATACTCCAGTCTTGAGAAGTCAACCAGCAGGTGGCGGGCTCCCGGCTGGCTGAGCAGTCGGTAGGCTTCATTGTATGCATTGCGCACGTCAGAATCGCGGAATTCCATAAAAGGCCCATTGACGGTCAGCAGCAGCGTATCGGAGGCAATTTCAAATTCAAACAATTGTCTGTTCTGAGACATTCCGGAGATCCAGTGGCTTAAGGGGCAATTGGCTGACGGCGTGGGAGGGGTAGTCTAGTGATTTCGGCATGAGAATTTCCAGAGACATCAGGGGACGGATTTTTCGCTGGATTCGATGACCCTGATACTTTGCCACGCTCCGGCCCTGTAACGCAGCATCATCAGCAGACCTGCGATGATGATATTGGCGGACGCCGCCAGCCAGAGCCAGCGGAGTTGTCGGTCGAAGTGTTCGGTGGCGAGCCATGCTGGCAGCACCATAACAAGCCAGCTGCAGGCAAAGGTGAGCAGCATCGGGAAGACGGTGTCTCCGGCTCCTCGCAGCGCTGACGAGAAAACGACGGCGAGTGCGTCGAACACGGAGTAAACAGCGACGAACTGCAGCAGCACTTCCGCCTGTGCCGCCAGCGGTGCGATACTGGCTCCGGCATCTGATGAAAAAAAGAAGAACGGTTGCAGGGCGGCTTGTGGAAAGAGCACCAGCAGCAGGCCTGTTCCGCCAGTCCAGAGAATTCCCAGTCCCGCGGCCTGCCACGTGGTACGGCGAGCCAGAGCGATCTGTCCGGCCCCCATATGATGTCCGACAAGGGTCTGGATCGCCGTGCCAAACCCGAGCAGCGGCACGAAGATGAGTCCATTAATGCTGAATGCGATGTTGGTGGCGGCCAGTGCAGTGCTGCTGATGCGTCCCACCAGCAGCAGAAATGCGGCGAAGCCCGAGTTATCGACGAAGAAGTGGAGACCATTTGGCAGCCCGAATCTCAGATAGCGATACAGCAGCTCGCGGTCCAGCCGACACTCGGCTCTGAATGGCAGTTTTCGTGAGATGGCATCCTGTCGCAGCAGAACCAGATAACAGACCAGTTCGGTGCAGCGGGCGCTCACCGTGGCGATGGCTGCACCGCGGATTCCAAGCTCGGGAAATGGCCCGATTCCGTAGACCAGCAGGTAGTCAACGGCGAAGTTCCAGATCACCGCCTGCATGCTGACCAGCATGACAACACCCGTTCTTCGCTGGCCACTGAACCAGCAGCTGCAGGCTATGGCGACAAGTGCGACTGGACTACCGGCACACAGGGTATTGAAGTACTGTGCTTCAAATTCCGCGACTGCCGGGGCGTGTCCGGTCATTGCCAGAAGTGGCCGGGTCAGCGGCAGCAGAGCCAGCAGCAGCAGGCCCGTTGCCATGGCCAGCCAGCAGGACTGCCAGAAGGCCGACAGCATCCGCTCGGGTTTCCCGGCGCCTTCATACTGCGAGATGAAGGTATTGGCATAAAGGACCACTCCCATGGGTATGCAGACGACAGACCAGTACAGCATGGAGGCGGGAGTCACGGCAGCCAACGCGTCTTCCGAACAGCCCGCCAGCATCACCCGGTCCGTCGCATTCATCAGCGACTGAGTTCCGGAGCTGAGCATGAGCGGCAGCGCCACTCGGACAAGTTCGCGAAGTGTGCCTGAAGGAAGCTGGTCTGCTTCGGTTGATGCCGAACTCATGGTTGTCCGATGTCGCCCGGGTGGGCCATTCTGCGGGATGTCCTGGATTGGATCGACTGCCATAGCCTGCCGCGCGCGAATCGCGATGGAGCCTGGAGCGTCAGGCGGTAGCATTGCAGGTTCGGGGAATTTAAGCCAATCCAACCGAGCCGAGCGGGCCCGGGGCAAATTGTCTGCTCAACTTTGATGCGGGGGCTGTTCCGGACTGCGCGACGGGTGATCGAGGCGAGGCTGCTGAAAACAAGGGCCTGAAGCGAGGTCGACGGAGCTATCCCGTGAAGGGTACTCCCACCAGCACTTGCAGGCTCAGGGCTTGTGTTTGCAGCGTTGCGGAATACGAACTCCAAGGCAGCATCTTACCTCAAAGGACCGTTCGGTCAGTGACATTCGGCAGCAATTCCTGCCAACTGAGCAGAAAGCAGTGCTGAATTTCATTCCCGCTGATGTGGTGCACTGGTGAGGTGTTGTTTCAGTTCCAGCAGCTGTCGCATTCTGCGTGCTGCCGCACGGCCCAGAGGAACTTCGACACGGCGGTTCCCCAGAGTCAGCACACCCCCTCGTGAGCACGAGTTGACCTCCACAATCCGGTCAATGTTGATCAGAAAGGACCGATCGATGGGCTGAAACATGGTGGCCGGAAGCGACTGGATCCACTCCCGCAACTGACGTCTGACAATGCACACTCGGCCGGAATCGAGCGTGATGCGAGAATGATGATTCTGGGCCTCAATCACAAGAATATCCCGGACCTGAGTGAAGAACCCGGAGTTTCCGAGCGGAATCAGGGCCAGATCATCCTCCTGCAGCTGCCCGGAGGGCCGGAGGGGCAATAAGCTTCGCTGCCGAACGCGAGTAATGGCTTCTGAAAGCCTTGCAGCAGAAACCGGTTTCAGCAGATAGTCGACTGCGTTCAGCTCAAATGCTCGCACCGCGTACTGATCAAACCCGGTTACGAAAATGATATGTGGAGGCGATTCGAGGGAGGCTGGAATTGTGAAGCCACTTTCCGGACCCAGTTGAATGTCCAGCAGCAGCACGTTTGGCTGCAACCGCCGGATGCCTTCAATTGCCGATGCTACGGAACCACATTCCCCCACCACCTCAACGTCAGGAAACTGCATCAGCTGGTTTCTGAGCAGGGCACAGGAGGGAACTTCATCGTCAACGATCAGACAACGCAGATTCTGCATATCACGCTTCCGGTAACGTCAAGGCAGACAACGCTGCATGCAGTCATGAAGCCGTGGCAGTGGTCAGGATGGGAAGCTCAAGTTGTGCTGTCACGACAGACTCGGCCGCAAAAAACGTGAACTTTGCAGATTTTTCGTACAAAAGGTCAAGTCTCTGGCGAATATTCGCATGCCCGATTCTCAGTCCATCCGGAACATTTCCGATTGTTCCCGGTTTGATGGAGTTTTCAACGGTAATCAATAACCGGTTATGTTGAAGTTCGGCTACGACGCGAATTTCGGCCAGTGGCAGGTCCAGGGGACAGTATTTAATGGCGTTTTCCACCAGTGGCTGAACCAGCATCTCCGGCAGCAGGCACCGGGCCGCTTCGGCAGAGACGCGGGTGGAGTGTCTGACTCGGTCACCAAATCGTACAGCCGCCAGCTCCAGCAGGTTTTCCGCCAGTTGGATTTCTGCTGAGACGTTCCAGAACTGTCCGGTCGATGGCCGCAGCCGGCTCTGCAGGATGGCGGACAGATTCTCGATAAAGCGAGGAATCTTCTGTGGCGACTCAGTTGAAAGCCAGGAAATCGCAGCGAGGCTGTTCATCAGCATATGAGGATTCAACTGTAGCCGCAGTGCCAGCAGTTTCGCATCGGCCTCCCCCGCCTGTGCCAATGCAGTGTTCAGTTGCAACTGAGCAATAGCCTGCCGTCGCTGCAGCAGCACGACAAACAGACTGCAGAAAATCACCGGCATTGCCATGAACCGCAATGAACTTGGCGTCATCCCGATGGGAATCCAGCCCAGCAACTGAAGCATCAGCAGCACCGCAGGGGTGTGACAAAGGATCAGTGTCAAAAACAGCACCAGATCCTCGCGATGCCCGTAACGTCGCCAGCGACTGCTGGTGATCCAGAGTGCTGCCAGGACCACGATGGTCTGCTGGCAGCTAAGCATGCGATTGATCGACCTGAACGGAAGCACGAAATGTGCGGTACAAAACAGCATCGCAAAAGTCATTGCGAGGAAGAAAACTGTTCTGTCGCCCTTCGTCAGGTTTGAAGAACCTGTGTAAGTTGCGGAGAACCCCAGTATACAAACGGCTGCCAGAATTGCCGTGAGGCTGCTGCCCTCGCGGATCCACCACGCCGAGAGCGAAACCCCTGGCAGAGAAATCACATTATCAAACAATAAACCATAGGACAGTACACAGCAGCATGACATCGCCAGCAG
>CAITYU010000290.1 GCA_903896675.1 uncultured Planctomycetaceae bacterium | reverse complement strand
GCCCCCATACTCGGACGACCTGCAATCTGAGTCCCCGTCTGAAACATCGTCACACCCGGACCATGATTGATCGCCTCCGTATACAACGATCGAATCACACACAACTCATCCGCCACCGATGCTGTATGCGGCAGCAAATTACTGAACCACGCCCCACCACCACCATACTGCCGAAATCCAAACGGAGAACCCACCAGTGGTATCGAGGACTGATTACCCGACATCCCCGTCAGACGCTGCCCTCCACGCACGGATTCCGGCAACTGCTCACCATGACGCTGCTTCAGCAACGGCTTGTAGTCATACAGATCCAGTTGCGATGGCCCACCCGACATAAACAGATAAATCACCCGCTTCGCCCTGGCCGCAAAATGAGTCAGTCCGGACATCCCGACATCACCGACACCCGCCACCGCAGACTCCTGACCCTCCCCGGCACGCACCTCCCGAGACAACAGATCGGCCAGCGCAATCGATCCCAGACCCAGGCCCGAATTCGACAGAAATGTCCGCCGATTCTGTGACAGGATTTCCGACAGCATCTCGCGCCTCCTCAACAAAAACACCTTCACACCGAACCAATACCACTACCGACGCACCACACACTCGTCATAAGCCAGCAGCGCCTGAGCCAGCACAGTGGCCGCAGCAGCCTCGGCCGGTAATACCCCCGCCACAGCCTTCCGCTGCCCCACCGACAACAACTCCGCAGCCCGCTCCGGCTGCCCCGCAAAATGCTGCAACTGCTCACCCCACAACCGCTTCAGAATCCCCAGCTCCGCCTCGTCCGGCTCACGACTCCAGCACCGCAGACAACCCTCACGAATCATCGCCTCCACATCACCACCACTGCCCTGCCACAACTGCTCTCCCAGCACCCGCGCCGCTTCCACATACTGCACACCATTCAGCAGAATCAAAGCCTGCAACGGTGAATCCGTACGCTCACGCTTCGCCGTACAAACGGCACGCCGCGGAGCATCAAAGGCCAGCATCGCCGGCGGAGGACTGGTGCGACGCCAATTCGTATAAACACTCCGCCGATACGCCTCGTCACCCCCACTCACACCCGCCGGCTTGAAGGCCTCCGTCATCTCATACGGATTCACCGGCGGACCTCCAATCCGCTCACTCAGCAATCCCGCTGACATCAGCGCATTGTCACGAATCATCTCGGCCGATAACCGAAAACGCGGCCCCCGCGCCAGCCACTCGTTGTCCGGATCATCCTCCATCAATCCGGCCGCACCCACACTCCGCTGCTGATACGTCTCAGTCAGCACAATCGCTCGCACCAGCCGCTTCATATCCCAGCCACTTCGCATAAAATAATCCGATAACTCGTCCAGCACCTCCGGATACAATGGACGACTGCCCTGACTGCCAAAATCCTCCGCTGTACGCACCAGACCCCGACCAAACAAACTCTGCCAGATCCGATTCACCGTCACTCGCGCCAATAACGGATGCTCAGGACTGGTCAGCCAGCGAGCCAGTCCAAGGCGATTCCGCGGAGCCCCCTCCGGAAAGGCCGATAACGCCGCCGGTACGCCCGCCTGTACCTGCTCCCGACGCTGATTATACTCGCCACGAAACAACACATATGCCGGCTTCGGTTCAGCCAGCTCACGCATCACCATAATCTCCTGCAAACCCTGGAAATAGTCGGCCTCGGCACGCCGAGCCTCCTGCAGACGCTGCAGCGAACCCTGATAACCCGCATCACGCCGCAACAAATACCACTCCAGCAGCTGCTGCCGCACACCCGCCGACAAACCCACACCAGCACCCACACCCCCACTGCCCCCACTCAGCACCGCCACTGCCGACGCCCCATCAAACACCGCCAGACACTCCAGCTCCGTCAGCCCCGCATCAAACACCCGCACGTCATCAATCAAACCATCCCGAAATCCACGATCCCGAAAACGCTCACCCAGAGCAATGTTGTCTCCGCCTCCACCCGTGATCTCGCGAGTCAGCGAATCGCGAATCACATCCGTCTCGGCACGCACACCATTCACGTAAATCGACAGCCCGGCCGCTCGACTGCTGCCATCCGAAACCACCGTGACATGCACCCACTCATTCACAGGCAACTGCTGCCGCACACCCACCGATATCGCATTGCCAGGCCAGAAATGAATCAAAGACCACTTCAGACGACCATCCTCAATCAACAACTCATAACCCCGACTGGCCGCGTCCGTCCACGCACGCGAACGATGCATCACCACCGCTCGCGATTTGACATCCGGAGCCTTCAACCATAACGACACACTGAACGGCTGATGCCGCTGAAAATTACCCACCGGCAGATCCACAGGATCGTCACCCGAAAACTGCACCGCCTCACCCACACGACCCGCCACCAGACGATTCTCACCACGCAGCACCCCAGGCTGGTCAGCTCGCACACCGTTCACCAGCTGACCACCCTGCTGACCGTCAAATTCAAATCGCGCCTGCTCGTTCGATAACAGTGACAACTCACCCAAATCCACGGCACTCAGCCAGCCGCCAAAACGCTCCGTACCCGCAACACGCTCCGACTGCAACGCAGCCTCCGCCTGCAACACTCGCTGCCGCAGTTCAGACAGCTTCGCCTGCTCTGCGGCATTCGCCATCGTTAATGCCGGCGTCGGCGGCGACAGCGTGAAATACGAGTACAACCCAGCCTCATCAATGTTCTGAAACATCGCAAACAACTGATAGTACTCACGCTGAGTAATCGGGTCGTACTTGTGGTCGTGACAGCGAGCACACTCGAACGTCAGTCCCAGAAATGCCGTCGCAAATGTCTGCACCCGGTCACTCACATACTCCACCCGATACTCCTCCTCCACACTGCCACCCTCAGCCTCCTGCTGATGCAGTCGATTGAAAGCCGTCGCCAGAATCTGCTCCTGAGTCGCACCGGGCAGCAGATCACCCGCCAGCTGCCACGTCACAAACTGATCAAATGGCAGATTGCGATTGAACGCGTCAATGACCCAGTCCCGCCACGGCCACATCTGTCGCTCACGGTCCACCTGAAAACCATAGCTGTCCGCATAACGAGCCACATCCAGCCAGTCCACTGCCATCCGCTCGCCATAACGAGCCGATGCCAGCAGACGATCCACCAGCGGCGGCAACGCCTCGGCTTCCCCGGCCGCTGACACAAACGCACGCACCTCAGCCGCTGATGGTGGCAATCCCGTCAGATCAAAACTGAGCCGACGAATCAGAGTCTGCCGATCAGCCACCGGCTGCTGCTGCAGACCACGCTCAGACAACTGCCGACGAATCAGACGGTCCACACGCCCACTGATCGTCGCATCCGTCGCGTCACTGCGCGGCACCGGAAGAAATGACCAGTGCCCCTGATACTCAGCACCACCGCGAATCCACTGCCGCAGCAGATTCACCTCGTCCGCACTCAGTTTCCCCAGCTTGGCATGCGGCGGCGGCATCACGGTGTCAGCGTCATCACTGAGCACCCGCTGGATGATCGCACTCTCGTCAGGATGGCCCGGCACAATCGCCCCCGCAGCAATCGCTGCCGCTCGATCGTCCAGCCGCAGATCCGCCTCACGCCTGGCACTGTCCGGACCATGACAGAAAAAACAACGATCCGACAGAATCGGACGAATGTCCCGGTCAAAGGTGGGGACCTGCTGAGCCCATGCCGAAGCCGAGCAGTATGTCAGAGAACACAGCAGCAGTGCCGGCAGAACAGCTTGCATGGGATATCCTCTGCGAGCCCTGAAAAGAGACCAACGGTTGGGGACGGCATAGTCTACCACGGGCCCCACCAGCGAGTCCTGGCAGAATCCGGAACACGGCTGGGGATTCCGAAAATCGCTGCCGAAAAAGCCCTTACAAGTGCTCCGCACCAAACCTCGGTTTTTTCGATCCCCCCGCACCCCTCGCGATTATCCGTGTCATTCCGTGTTCTTCCGTGGTGAAAAAAACGGCTCTGCAGTCCTTGCTGTCACCACCGCCCACCGCCCACCGCCCACCGCCCACCGCCCACTGCCCACTGCCCACTGCCCACTGCCCACTGCCCACCGCCCACTGCCCACCGCCCACCGCCCACCGCCCACTGCCCACCGCCCACTGCCCACTGCCCACTGCCCACTGCCCACTGACCACCGCCCACTGACCACTGACCACTGACCACTGACCACTGACCACTGACCACTGACCACTGACCACTGAAAACT
>CAITYU010000289.1 GCA_903896675.1 uncultured Planctomycetaceae bacterium | reverse complement strand
TGGGGCTCCGGGGTTTTCTGAGCGGGGAGGTGATCGTCGGCCTGGTTTCCGCGATCGTGGTGCTCGGGGCGAGCGTGGATTCGAGCGCGGCGAGCGTCGGGAGCCGCGGGAGCCGCGGGGGGCGTTTCGGGGTGAGCGTGAGCAGGGGCCGATGCAGAATTTTCGGCTGGAGGTGGGGCGTGTGCACGATGTTCGTGCAGGGAGTATCGTAGGGGCGATAGCGGGCGAGTCCGGTCTGGACAGTGGCCGGATCGGTCGGATTGATATTTTTGATGACTTCAGTACGGTGCAGTTGCCTGCTGGGATGCCCCCGGAGATTTTTCAGAAGCTGCGACGAGCGTGGGTGGCAGGTCGTCAGTTGCAGATTTCTGAGCTGGGTGAATCTGAGGTGCGGCGCAGTGCACCGCGTCGGGACGCGTCTGAGTTTCCGGGTGGTGGTGAGCGGAGATCGCGTGGTCCGCGAGAGCGTGGTCCGCGGGAAGGTGGTTCACGAGAGCGTGTTCCGCGAGAGGGCGGCCCTCGAGAGGGCGGTTTTGCTCCGGGTGGAGAAGGGACCGGTGGAGAGGGAGCGGGTAGTGAGGAGCGGCGGGGGTTTGGTGGGCGTGGACCGCGCCCGGGTGGGGGCTTCCGTCCGGGTGGAGGTGGACGTTCAGGCGGCTCTGGCGAGCGTGGGCGAGGTGGATTCGCGGGGGGGCGTGGAGGTCAGCGTGGCGGGCCGAGAAATGGTCCGCGTGGAGGCGGCGCTGGGCGTGGTCGAGACCGTCGGGGGCCGTGAGGGGCTTCCGGTGGTGTGCAGTGTCCGAGCGTATGGGGCACTTCGGTGGGGCGATCTGTTTGCGAGCAGAACGCCCCACTGAGCAGAGCCTGATTGGGCGTGCGTACTGATTGGCATCAGCGGCCGAGGAATGTTCGTCGGAGCCAGGCGTTTTTACGACGTTCCAGCTCCATGACTTTGCCGAAGAACGTTTGTTTTGAGCTCCGGGTGACTCGGCGTGCGGAGACTGGTTGTACGGTGACGGACTTGACCGCTGTGGTAGCGGGCAGCACGTGTACCGGTGTATCACCGGCGACGGAAGTGGCGGTGGTGGAGAGGGCAAAAAGCAGGGCGAGGCCGGTGATGTAGCGCATCGACTGAGTCCTTTCGGTTCGTTGGTCGAGTGTGGGATGGGATTGGTTTGGAGCGGGATTTCGGCAGGGAAGCGGAGTGAAATTCCGGTCTGGGGAGAGAATTGCAGGGCGTGAGTGGAGTTTGTGGCCGATTTTACCTGCGGTATCGGGTGTTCTGCAGTTGCGGGGTGTGGATGAGTGTCGTTGCAACCTGTCTGATCCTCAGGGTCACCGTTGGTGGCAGTTTGGCGGGGCGGGTGTGCTCTTGAAAATGTTTTTGTCTGGATGGAAGAGTTGAATTGACACGGCGGTGTGATCCGTTAATACTAGAGTGGACGGCAGCAGAGGGGACCGAGTGGGCTGTGATGTTGGTCGGTTCTTTGTCTGGTATTGCTCGCCTGCTTTTCCTGCCGTTGTTAATTTGTTCATTGCTGGTTGAATTTTGCATTTCTGCGGTTGTTCACGCTGGCGTTTTTGCTGGCGTTACAGTAGGGTTCTGGCTGCTGTTCCGATTTTCTGCCGACTGGTAGTGCTCTGAATTCCGTGACTGCGGTGGCAGTATTGCGGCGGGTACCCGGTGGTCCTGAGCGGGCATTCTGGAGCGGGCAGGTGGCTATGGTCTTCCGAAGTCGTTTCGGGGGGCTCAGTCGTGGAAGTCCTGCTTGGGGCCTCGTATTTTCGGGGTCGTGTCTTCGGGGGCTATGTTCTCGAACGGTTCAGTGTTTTGTGCTGTCTGTGTTTCAGGCAGTGACTTCTTACCTTAGTGTGTCCACGGGCATCAGCGATAGCGTTGCTGGCGGTGGTCTAACCGGAAGTTGGGTACCGGCTGTATGCCGGGCGCGGGCTGCAAGTGTGGCTGCGGAATCCATGCCGGTCAATTTATCTGAAGCGGTCCGATTGTGCAGACTGCTGTTTCTCCGATTACTGTCCTGCCGAGCTTTTGATATGCCTTCACGTAGTTCCGATTCTGACGGAACCAGCCCGCGTCCTCGTCGTCGATCACCTTCCCGATCAGCAGATGAACCCCGCGCACCGGGGCGTTCGCGGCGAGCAGCGTCTGCGGAGGATGCGGTTGTGCCGACGGAGTCTGATGACTTTGGTTCGGGAGTGGATTCGGATGCAGGTGGTCCTGCGGTTCCCGCCGAGCCTCGTCCGACTCGTGTCCGTCGTGCGGCTGTCGAGCGTCCTGAGGCTCCTGAGCGGGTGGAGCCTGTGAATGAAGCTCGCCCGTCGGACGCGGGAGGTGCGGTGGCTGGTGAGGATGCAGGTATTCGGCGTCCGCGGCGGGTGCGTGCGGAGCGTGGTCTGCGCCGTGAGACTCAGCGTGGTCCGGATGGGGACTCAGTGTCTGAGTCGGTGGACGCTGCGGGGTCGGAGTCGACGGACCGGACATCGAATCGTTTTGAGCGGCAGCTGGCGGACGTTGAGTCGCAGACTGGTATGCGATATTTCAGCACCGATGAGCTGGATTTTGTCGACGATGATGGTGGTGAGTCGCGTGGTGACCGTGGTGAGCCGCGTGGTGACCGTGGTGAGCCGCGTGGTGAGTCGCGTGGTGATCGTGGTGAGCCGCGTGGTGATCGTGGGCGTCGTGGTGGCCGTCGGGAGGACAGTTATGGCGATTCGGGGGGGCGTCGATTCCCGCGACGTCGTGATGAGTCATCGCGTTACGAGGATGGTCCACCGGCTGGCGAGAATGGTGGCGAGTCGCGAGTGAGTGCTGAGGGTGGGCCTGAGGGTGTCCGCGAGGACTGGGGGCGTGGTCGTCGTGGTGATGATGGTTTTGGTGGTTCGGGTGCTTCCCGTCCGCCGCGTCGTGAGGATGATCTGGAGCGGTATACGGACCAGTTGTTTGGTGGCGGCTCTGACGGTGATGAGGACCGTGGTGGTCAGGGCCCCGAGGGTGAGGGTGACTTTGAAGGTGGTCCGGGTTCTGGTGGTGGCGGGTATGATGTGAACGACGGGGATGACCGTCGTCCATCACGTCGTCGTCGTCGTCGTCGTCGTCGTGGGGGCGGTGGTGAGCGTGGTCCGGGAGATCGCGGTCCATTGGAACGTGGTCCGGGAGATCCGGGTCAGCGGGATCATTTTGTTCGTGATCAGGGGTATCGCAATGACGGTCCGCGTTTTGATGCGGGTCGTCCGGATGGTGGGAATCGTCGGCATGGTGGTCGTCGGGGCGGTCCGATTGGTCCTGGGGCGCCGCGAGATCGGCGTGGCGACAATGCTCATCGGGGTGGTCAGCCGATGGGTGGTGGTCGTGGTGGACGCGATCGCGATCGTGATCGTGATCGTGGTATGCCACGCAGGCCACGGAGCATTTCACCTTCCGCCGAGGTGATTGAGGGAACCTTTGAGGGAGTTGTGGAACTGCACAATCGGGGTTATGGGTTTCTGCGGGATCCGAAGCGGAACTATGCTGCAGAGGATTCGAACCCGTTTGTTTCCAGTTCGCTGGTGGAAAAGTACCGTTTGCGTGAAGGGGTGCTGGTCCGTGGCGAGGTGGGTGCTGGGACTCACAATCAGGGTCCGCGTCTGCTGGAGGTTGAGACGATCGACGGTCTGATTCCGGAGGACTACGACCGGATTCGGCATTTTGACCAGCTGACAGCGATCAATCCGTTTGAGCAGATTCGTCTGGAGACGGGTCCTAAACCGCTGACGATGCGGGTGATGGATCTGTTGTGTCCGATCGGTAAGGGGCAGCGTGCACTGCTGGTGGCACCTCCGCGAACCGGCAAGACGATGCTGTTGCAGGACATTGCTCATGCTGTCAGTGTGAATCATCCGGAAATTCATCTGATGGTGCTGCTGATTGACGAGCGTCCTGAGGAGGTGACGGAAATGCGTCGTCTGGTGAAGGGCGAAGTGATTTCGTCATCGCTGGACAACGATGTGGAGAGTCACATTCGGATTGCGCAGTTGATTATTGAGCGGGCGAAGCGTCTGGCGGAGGAGGGTAAGGACGTTTTCATTCTGCTGGACAGCATTACTCGTCTGGCTCGTGCGTTCAACAAGTACAGCAATACGGGGCGGACGGCGACCGGGGGTCTGGACATTCGTGCTCTGGACGTCCCGAAGAAGCTCTTCGGTCAGGCTCGACGTTTTGACGAAGGTGGTTCATTGACGGTTTGCGGTACGGCATTGATTGATACCGGCAGTCGGATGGACGAGGCGATTTTCCAGGAGTTCAAGGGGACGGGCAACATGGAAATGATGCTCAGCCGTGAACTGGCAGATCGTCGCATCTGGCCTTCGATTGACATTACTCGTTCCGGGACTCGCCGTGAGGAGAAGATTCTGGCTGCGGATCTGCTGGAGGGTATAACGATGCTGCGGCGGAGTCTGATCAGTCTGAGTCCTGTGGAGGCGATGGAGCAGTTGACGAAGACGATGGATCGTTTTCCGACGAATCGTGAGTTTCTGACGAAGATTCGTGCGATACTGTAAGCCATCTGCCTCTGTATCGGGGCAGTTTGTGACGCAAGTGGGCCTGTTCGTCGTTTCTGGCGGACGGGCCTGTTTTTTTGGGTGGGCCATGAACTGGATTGTGCTGAGTCTGCTGTCGGCGGTGTTTCTGGGATTGTATGAGATTGCGAAGAAGGAGTCGTTGCGCGGGAATGCGGTGCCGGTGGTGCTGTTGTTCAACGTGCTGACGTCTGCGTCGGTGTATCTGCCGGTGATACTGGTTTCGAGGCTGTCGCCGGGGTTGCTGCCGAGTGATCTGCTGCGGGTTGATGATCTGTCCTGGACGGGGCACCTGATGCTGGCTGGCAAGTCCCTGCTGGCTGGCAGCTCGTGGGTCTTTGCTTCCTTTGCGCTGAAGCATTTGCCGGTATCGATAGCGGCTCCGATTCGAGCCAGCAGTCCGTTTGTCACGATTCTGGCGGCGGTCCTGGTACTGGGTGAGCGTCCGACGATGTGGCAGTGGCTGGGGGTGGGGGTGGTGTTGATTTCGTTTTATGCGTTTTCGCTGGCTGGTCGTCGCGAGGGAATAGTGTTTCACCGGGATCGCTGGGTGTATTGTATGGTGATGGCGACGATTCTGGGTGCTGGCAGTTCGCTGTATGACAAGTTTTTACTGGCCGACAGTGGATTTCGATCGGCGACGGTGCAGGCGTGGTTTTCGGTGTATCTGGTCCCGGTGATGCTGCCGCTGGCGACCTGGTGGTGGCGAGCGGGGCGGGCGTCGAGTCCATTTGAGTGGCGCTGGTCGATACCGGCGATTGCACTGCTGCTGCTGGTGTCGGACTTCGTGTATTTTCATGCGATTGAGCAGCAGGGTGCTTTGATTTCTGTGATTTCGCCGCTGCGCAGGACTTCAGTGGTGATTGCATTTGTGGCGGGGATTCGGATGTATGGTGAGCAGAACTGGCGAGTCAAGGCCGTGTGCATTGCCGGGCTGATGGCGGGAGTGCTGATCATTTCAGTGGCGGGTCGCTGAATTTTGCGGACTGTTCTGAAAACTGCGGTTTGCGTTTCCGGGGTTGGTGTCTGAGGTCCTGTGTGGATCGGGACGACGAATCAAACGGGAAGGCAGGTGTGCGATGTTGGGAGCAGTCAGGGTGGTCGGTTGGTCGGGTGGTGCGCTGGTGCTGCTGATTCTGCTGTCGGCGGGTCGTGGGTTCAGTGGAGCCCACGGGTATGCTCGTGCGACGATTGAGCATTCTGCTCGGCAGGTGGAGCAGCAGTTGCCGACGGGTGTGCGTGATCGCAAGCTGGCGAATGATCTGGAGGAATTTCGGGAAGAGATTGTGCAGCGGCGGGCGAAGCTGAATCTGGCAGCAGCGGAACAGACTCGTCTGCAGCAGTTAACGGTGGAGCTGGAATCAGCGATTGAGCGACGTTCGGTGCTGCTGCGGGATGCTGCAGTTGCTGCGGAGCCGGTGCCGGAAGGCAAGGGTACAGTGCTGTTTGCCGGTCGGGAATGGTCGGGGACTCAGTTTGCGGACGAGCTGGAGCGACTGACTGGAGAGCAGGAGCGGGAGCAGCGTCGTCTGGAGGAGCAGCGGGACGCCCTGGTTGAGCTGGAGGGGGTACTGGCTGAAGGGCGAGCAGTGGTGGGTGAGATGGAGGATCTGCTGCGGCAGTCTGAGTCAGAGTGGCAGTCGCTGCAGTTGCGGCGTGAGCAGGCGGGCAGTCGGCGGCAACTACTGGATCTGGTGGAGTCAGCTGGTCGGACGGGTGGTTCGGCTGCTGCGGAGATCGGGAGGCACCTGGAGGGGCTGCGGTCTGAGGTTGCGGAGGCTGAGGCGACAAACGCCGCGCGGGGAAATCTGCGCGACGGTCAGGAGAGTGAGTTGAGTCGGGCGGCAAGGCATCAGGATCTGCTGGAGCGACTGCGAAGAGACAGTGCTGATGCTCCGGTGGCGGGGCTGTGAATCTGACCCGATGGTGCAGCGATTTGCGGGAGTGGCGGACGATGAATCTGAAAGGGGCGGAAGCTGGTCGTGGCTGCGGTATCTTTAAGTGGCTGCTGGTGCTGGGATGTTGTTCCATGATTCCGGGGGCGATGCTGCGTGCGTTGCTGTCGAATCTGGATCAGTTGGAGCACCGGAAGCAGCAGATTGAGCAGCGGCTGGCGGTGAAAGCCGCCGAGCATCTGTCACTGACTCGAAGTCTGGTGTCGGTTACAGGTGAAGAGTTGCAGCGGATTGAGTCGGCAGTGGAAGCTGGCAGTCCGCTGCAGCGGAGGCTGGTGGAGCTGCAGCAGAATCAGCGTGCGTGTCTGACAAAGCTGGCCAGCGGAGCTGCATTGCGTGCAGACTCAGAGGTTGCATCACTGCTGCGTCAGCTGTCCGAATTGTGTTCGGCGGATTCGTTTGAATTGCGGATACTGCGCGAGCAGTTGCAGTCGATTCAGAAGGATCTGAGTGGACTGGCTGATGGAACTGAGCGGGAGGCGGTGAATGCGGTTTGTGAGGAAATCCTGAAGCTGCAGGGTGAGTGGGAGCAGAGGCGGTTGCCGGCTGCGGCTGGTGAATTGAAACTGGCTGCGGGGAGTCTGCTGGTGCGGTCGCTGGAGTTGCGGCAGCGTCTGTCTGCGCCGGAAGTACCGCGTGAGGATCTGCTGGCACGAGCAGGCGGGCTGGTGGTGGCGGAACAGGCGATTGTGGAGCAGTCCGTGGAACTGCAGCAGCGGCGTGAGGAAGTTATGGAGCGGCGTGAGCAGCGGTTGCGGGAGGCTGAGCATCTGGAGTGCGTGCGGCTGGAGTTTCGCCAGCAGCAGGAGCGATTGCAGCAACTGCGGGTTGAACTGGCTGAGCTGCAGCGGCGTCGGCAGTCTGTTGATCAGCAGCGTCAACAGCGTCAGCAACTGGAGCAGTCCACCGCAGAAGTTCGCAGAGAGGTTGACCGTGAGGGTGAGTTGCTGAGGCTGGCGACCGAACTGCTGTCGCAGGAGATTCTGGCTGATGTGGCCGGGGATCGAACGCGAGGGGAACTGTGAATATGTCAGTCAACTACCGAGCGCGGAAAGATCGAGGTGGCTGTGAGCTGGAAAACTCTGGTTGTGCTGACACTGATAACGGTGCCGGCGCTGATGGCTTTACTGCTGTGGTTGCTGACGGTGGTATCAGGCGGACGAGTGCAGTGTCACTGGAAGCGGTTATGGCGACACTGCTGCTGGTTGCTGCCATGTGTGCACTGGTTTCTGCTGGTCGTCCTGGCAGGGAGCATTCAGATTGAGAGTGTTGTGACGTGGAAACGCAGTTCTGAGATTCCGTATGCGTGGTCTAAGCTGTGGCCGCAGTCGAATCACTGGTTGGTGGCACTGTATCAGGGAGGCCAGCTTCCTGTGGAGCTGCCACCGGACGAGCAGTTGCGGCGTGTGGTGCGTGAGCGGTTGACGTTGTACTTCGGGGAATCTGCCGGGTGTGATCGTGAGCGGAGTCGGCTGCTGTTGGTCTTTCGCGATCGCTTTGCGGGTGCTGGTCCGCTTCCGGAGGCTGTAGCGGAAAGACTGAGGCTGGCGGAGGAGGGCTGGGCTGTCGGAGATTATCGGAATAGTGGGCTGCTGTATGCACTGGTCTGTGATCAGCTGGAGCGGGAACTGCAGCAGCGGCCGATGCGAGACCGTGCGAGCGGGCGTCTGGCGGAGCTGAGGCGACTGGCTTGTTACGAGGAGGCTGGGTTCAGTGACAGTGAGTCGGAGTCAGCATCACGTGCAGAAGAACTGGAGCTGGAGTTGCAGGGGCTGTCGCAGCTGGAGTCGGAGTGTGGGCAGATCGTGCAGGACATTCGGGGTGAGTCTGCTGAGTATCTGGCTGCGACTGCGAATCGCGGGTTGGAATCCTCGCCGGAGTATCTGATGGTGGAGCTGGATAAGTTGCGTGTGGAGCGTGATCAACTGCAGCAGCGGCGAAAGCTTGTGGAGCAGTTGTGGGTACAGCGTCAGCGATGATTATCTGGCGGAGTCTGCGTCAGTGAGTGACTGATCGAAGAAGCGGAAGACGTCGGTGGTGGCGGCCTGCACAATGACGAGGTGTTCGACGTTCGGGAAGTCGTGATATTCGCTGGTGACACCGGCGTTGCTGAGGCTGCGGTGCAACTGCATGGCTCCGGCGCGCCCGAAGTCTTCGGTTCCGGCGGCGACATACCAGCGTACGGGTGTGAGAGTGGCAGCAGCAGTTGTTGTCATGCGTCCGCCACCTCCGAGTGCTGCTGCGGCGCGGGCACAGGCGGGGTCCTGCTGCATCTGTCTCATGACCTGGGCAGCACCCATGGAATGTCCCAGCAGCATAACCTGACTGCGATCAATTGTGGTGAAGTGTTCGAGGTTATCGAGCATATCGGCAACTGAAAGCGACAGTCCGAGCAATCCCTGGCCGGGGGCTACGACGAGCCAGCCGCGTTTGCTGGCTTCGCTGATGGTGCGTCCGGCGCCGTAGGTTTCGAAGAACATGTTTTCGCTGCCACCGGCACCGTGGAAGACGAACAGCACGGGAAGTTTTGGCCGTGCAGTGGCATCAGCGGGCAGTCTGAGGCGGACGGGGGCGGATTTTCTGCCTTTTGCGAGAGTGAGCCAGAGGTCCTGTGGGGATTTGTGCCGTGCGATGATTTCGGCGGCGTTCCTGGGGCTGGCCGCCAGCTGTTCGGCGATCAGGAGTCTGTCCTGCAGGGGGAAGTCGGCCTCGGTGGAGCGACCTTCACTGGCGGCTGTCAGCAGAGCGACTTCGCTGCGTGCAGTGGCGGCGGCGGCGAGTGTGGCCGGGGGCAGGTCGGGGGCAGGAGAGGCTGACAGGGCCTGCTGACGGAGTGTTTCGGCAACCTGTTTGAGTTTTTCAAGTCGTTGCGGAAGTTCCGGGATGCGACTGATGCTGATGCCGGGGAGTCGAATGGTCTGATTTTCGGCGTGGAGTGTGGCTTCAATGTGGTGATCACCGGCGGGCAGGGGGCCGGTGTTCCATGTGGTGCCGGCCGAGGCAGTGGAGGCCGGGCACTGGAATTCGGCGAGAGTTTCTGAGGATCTGTTTTTGAGTACGAGTTGCAGCAGAGTGTTCTCCGGGAGTGTGGATTCCAGCGGGTAGAAGGGGGTGAGATGCAGTCTGAGTTCGGCTGTTTCGGGCACAGCGCAGAGGGGCAGGGCGGAGAGAGAGTGGGCGATGGCGGTTTTTTCGGTCTGCGACGGAGGATCGGTGCTGCGGACAGCGAACCATGCATTGTCCAGTTGCTGTCCGGCCTGAGACAGTTGGAGGCTGAAAAAGCTGTTTACGGCCTGTTTCAGGGGTTTGATGGATTCAGAGCGTTGTTTGGGGGAGGCCTGTTCCCAGGCAATTTCGAAGCGTTTAAGTCGTCTTCCGAGTTCAAGGCGCTGTGTTTGTGCGGAGGCTTGTGGCGTGATGGAGGCCAGTAGTATGCAGCAGCAGGTTGTCCGCAGTACGTATTGCAGGAGTTGCCGAGGGGAGGCTGTGGGGTGTTTGCAGGTGGGCATCAGCGGGTTCCGGTTCCAGGATGCGTGCAGAAAGCGGCGCATAAAAAAACCTTTCTCAGGGCTGTGGGGCCAACTGGAAAGGTTTTTTGAAAGAGGGGCGAGAGGGAGTCGAACCCTCGCGTGACGGATTTGCAATCCGTTGCCTTAGCCACTTGGCTACCGCCCCGAGCGAAATCCGGGAGAGATGGGCAGAATTTCACGAGCCCACCGTTCCGGATTTCTATAACGAGTGTATCGGCAGGAGGTCGAGGCTGCTGAAGCCAATTCCCGGGGAAATCTCAGAGGAGGCAATCTGGGCATTTTTCGGCACATCGGGGGACCTTTGCCGGATTTTTGTGAATTCTGGTGTTTTGCGGTGTTTTTGTGGTTTTGGTATGCTGGAGTGGCTGGGAGCAGGACATTGTGGATTTGCTGCAGGTTCGCGGAACGGCGCATGGAAGCGGGGGATTCTGGTGCGTAGCATGGAGGTTTGTGTGTTTGTGTGTCATTGGTGAGCAGCGGGAAAGCAACGATGGCAGAGACGGAAGATCAGTTGATTCAGGTCGCTCGTGATGCGGTCAGCCAGTGTAACTGGGTGGTGGGCGAGTGTGCATCGAAGTGGACATCGCGATATGCGAAGGGTCGCACGGATGTCGACTTTGGGCAGATGGTGGGTTTGAGCGGCGACCAGATTTTTCAGCGTCGTCGGGTCTGGGAGAAGTTTGGCGGTGTGTATGAGAGTTATGCAGCGCTGAAGTGGTCATTTTTCTACGTAGCGCTGAACTGGGACGATGCTGAGGACTGTCTGGCATGGGCTCGTGATGAGTCGGCGACGGTTGCGGAAATGCGTGCCTGGCGGAAGGCTCAGCGTGGTGAGGATTTATTTGCGGAGAGTGAGGAGGGGTATTCTGAGTGGGCGGCCCCGGCGGCAGTGGACACGTCAACGGTGCCTCTGTCGCGTGTTGTGGATCCGGCAGAATATGTGCCGAGCGGGTCGGGTGATCGGGCGGGGTTGGGTGGTACAAGGCCCGGTGCGGTGGCAACGATGGACGCAGTGGCTCGGGATGCGGGTGACTCGAGCTATGCACCATTTCGGGCGGACGCCGGCAGTGCCCCTGTGAGTGTTCAGGAGCATCCGGCTGAGCGAGTGGAACTGACGGCAGAGCAATTCTGGAAGCGGGCGGCATCGATGCTGGACAAGCTGAATCGGGCATTGAGTCCGCAGTATCTGCGTGCGTTATCTGAGCAGTCGGACAAGGTGCGTGAGCGTTTGCAGGAGTCACTGCAGGAGATTGCGGAGAAGGTGGAGCGGGGGCTTGAGTGAACCTGTTGATTTGTGCAGTTCTGCTGATAACGGCGGGTAACTCCGCCGTTTTTTTTGTTTTTCCGGTGCAGCTGGATGGGCTGAGCCAGTGGAATTTGGGAATTCTGCACAGAAAATCGAAGAATTTACGATGAGTTTGCCGTAAATACAGGCAAGATGCGGAAAGGAAACTGCCGTTGACCGTCTGATGCGGATGGATACAATCGGCGGGATCGAGGGTTGGCAAAGTCGGGGGAACTCCCGAAGGTCGAGCAGGATCCAGAGGACTGAAGGGACTCAGCTTTACCTCCTACCGTGCCACGGGGACTGCAGCGATGTGGTCTGTGGTGGCGATGGTGTCGTGGGATGACTGGCGGTTTGACCGCTGGCATCCTCGGAACTCTCAGGGATTTAGGCGAGTTCTGACTCAGGATCTCAGGAGTTGTCTCGGTATCTGCCGGCATTTTTTGGTATGCCGATCTGGTGTACTGATGATGGATTTTGTTGGCAGCGGTTGCAGAGTCGGTAGTCCTGTGGGTTCACGAGTGGAAGCGTCAGGGATGGCGTCCGGGAACTTCCGGACGATGGGATGCTGCGTCTGGCAGCTCATCGCTTTTCCTCAAAACGGATTGTGCAAATGAAAACAGTGTTCACAACCGGTGAAGCGGCAAAGATCTGTAAGGTCAGTCAGCAGACGATTATTCGCTGCTTTGACTCCGGACAGTTAAAGGGATTCCGCGTCCCGGGTTCTCGCTTTCGCCGTATTCCTCGTGACGTTCTTTACAAGTTCATGAAGGAGAACGGGATTCCGACGGACGCTCTGGAATCGGGCAAGCGCAAGGCTTTGATTGTCGACGACGATCTTGAGCTGGTGGAGCTGATAACTGATGCTCTGCAGGCGGACGGTCGATTCGAGGTGCGTGTTGCGAACAATGGTTTTGATGCTGGCATGATGGTGAAGGAGTATCATCCGGACATCATAGTTCTGGACGTGATGCTGCCGGACATCAATGGTAAGGAAGTGTGTCAGCGTGTCCGCAGCGATTCTGCTCTGGATGATGTCCGCATCATCTGTATCAGCGGGATGGTGGAAGCGGACAAGATTCAGGACCTGCGAAACGCCGGGGCCAATCATTTCCTGCAGAAGCCATTTGAGGTGGAGGCTCTGATCGACAACATCTGTCGGCTGCTGGACATTGAGCAGTTGCAGACCTGAGGATCCGGGTGTGCAGATTCCGCCGTGCCTGTGGCGGGTAAGTTCAGGTAAGCGGCCACCTTTTGGTGGCCGTTTTGTTTTTGAGGTGCTGTAGTGGCGGGTGACAGCGGATGGGAGTCAGGTGTGGGTGAGTGGGGTCTGCTGCGTTGTCTGCAGCGTGGAGGCTCGTGGAGTGACATATCGGCGGCGGTGGCTGATGTCTGGCTGCGGCAGTTCGGGTGTCGTTCGGTGTGGATAGTGGGGTCTGTTGCCGGGGGTGGAATCAGCGGACTGCAGTATCGACGTGGCGAGGATGGTCAGGTTCAGGCGATGCCGATGCGTCTGTCTGGTGGTCTTTCGGTGTTCGTCAGTTCGCGTCAGTTTCGGCAGTTGCTGGCAGCTGCGGGTGCAGAGCCGGGTGAGGGTGAAGTGCTTTTGTGGCCGGATCTGTTGTGTGGGCTGGTGGTGGGGCCTGCTGAGCAGTTGCAGTCGGGACCGGAGCTGCGTGGACTGCTGGAAGTATTATCGAGGCGACTGCTGTCTGCTGTTGAGGGGCGTGCGGTGCTGCTGCCTGATCCTGCGCGGATGGAGGCGCTGGCTGAGTTTGCTGCTGGTGCGGGGCACGAGATCAACAATCCGCTGGCGACAATTATCGGTCAGGCGCAACTGCAGTTGCGGGGTGCTGCGGGGATTGATTTGCGTCAGTCACTGGAGACGATTGGTGCACAGGCGTGGCGAATCAGGGATATGATCGGGAACGCGATGCTGTTTGCGCGACCACCGGCGCTGCATGCGCAACCGTTTCGGTTGCGGGTTTTGCTGGAGGAGTGTGCAGGTGTTTTGCGTCAGTCCGGGGTGGCAGGGGTCTCGGTGGGGAGTGATTGTGAGGGTGATCCGGAACTGACGGCAGATCGTGCGCAGCTCGGAGTTCTGATCTGTCATCTGCTGCGGAACGGGTGTGAGGCTCTGCGCGGTGCTTCGCGATCCGGTGCGGTGGTGGTGTCCGGCAGGGCGGTTGAAGACTGTGTGGAATTGACTGTGGAGGACAATGGGCCGGGTCTGGGATCAGCGGAAGTGCTGCGGCATGCATTTGATCCATTTTATTCGGGGCGTTCTGCGGGTCGTGGCCTGGGGTTTGGCTTGTGTGTGTCGTGGCGGATCGTGCGGCAGCATGGTGGTGCGATTTGTCTGGAGAATCTGCCGTCTGGGGGAGTTTGCTGTCGGATTGCTCTGCCTCAGCGACCCCCGGTGCCCTGAATCGGTCTCGGGAACGGCTGGATTCGGCTGAAAATTCTTCGCGCCGGTTGCCAGTTTGTGAGGTTTAATAGGGGCAGTGGAACTGAGTGAAGCTGGTGGCTGCGGCTGTCGGCGTCAAAACTGATGTCATCGGAAAGTTCGGAATCATGGCTGCATCGAAGCTGCAGGGCATTTTTACTCCCAACCTTGTGCCTTACACCGCTGATGGCGGAATCAATGAAGGCGAACTGCGGCGTTACGCAGACTGGCTGATTGCCCGTGGAGTTCATGGGTTGTATCCGAACGGTTCGACCGGCGAATTCACTCGATTTACTCCGGAGGAGCGTCGGCGGATTGTGGCGATTCTGGCGGATCAGGTGCGTGGTCGGGTGCCGATTCTGGCTGGAGCGGCGGAAGCGAATGTGAAGGAGACGATTCGTGCCTGTGAGTATTATGCGTCTCTGGGAATTCGTGCTGTCGCGATTGTGGCTCCATTTTATTACAAGCTCAGCCCTGCCTCCGTATACGCATATTTTGCAGAGATTGGCCGCAATACTCCGATTGATGTGACGCTTTACAACATTCCGATGTTTGCCAGTCCGATCGACGTGCCGACGATTCAGCGTCTGTCTGAGGAATTTGAGCGGATTGTGGCGATCAAGGATTCTTCGGGTGACATTCCGCACATGATTCGAATGATTCAGGCGGTTCGTCCGAACCGACCTGATTTTGCATTTCTGACGGGCTGGGATGCGGCGTTGATGCCGATGCTGCTGGCCGGTTGTGATGGTGGTACGAACGCCAGTTCGGGTGTGGTACCTGAGCTGACTCGGAGACTTTATGATCTGACGGTGTCCTATCAGATTGATGAGGCTCGTCGTGTGCAGTACGACCTGATCCGGCTGTTTGACACGATGATCTATTCGGCTGAGTTTCCGGAGGGATTCCGGGCCGCAGTGGGCCTGCGGGGCTTCCAGATGGGACAGGGGCGGCAGCCCCTGAGTGACAAGCAGAAAACGGATCTGGGGACACTCAGCCGCGAACTGCAGTGCATGCTTTCCGCGCATGGGTTCACGGACCAGCCCGTGGGGGGATGTCCACTGCCAGCGGGCAGCGAGTCTCAGCCTGATGCTGCGGATGTCACTGCGATCGTGCGTCAGGTTGTGGCGGAGCTGAGTCGTCGCGGTTTGATGTGAGGACCAGTTCGAGGTAGGAGCGGCGTTCCTGCAGCTGCAGATTCAGGCTTGCAGCCAGTCTCAGCAGTGACTGCAGGGCGTCTTGTTTTTCGCAGTCTTCGCAGAGGGTTTCCAGTTCGGCGTGGAGCGGCAGTCCGCTGACGTCATCGAGACTGCAGTGGAAGGTGCGTCCTTCGAACACGAGGGATGCGGAGCGTCGCAGTTTGCGTACGCAGCCACTGTGGGTGAAGCCGAGAGCCAGCAGGATGGCAGTCAGAGACTGCAGTTTGTCCGCGATTTGATCTGCGGCGACGGGGAAGGGTACTTCGAGTTCGTGTCGGGTTTTGGAAAGGTTGTCAAGTCGAGGTCCTTTCCAGGTCAGGACCAGTTCACTGCCGCAGCGGCGAATCCGCAGAGCCTCATCAGTCTGTCGAAAATCCCGGGAAGGATGATTGAAGTAATCGTCCTGTTCGAGTGCTGCATCGTCGGGGAATCGAAAGCCCAGTTTTTCGGCGTCGAGCTGCAGTTGTGCGAGTCTGTGGACAGGAAATTTTGCTTCGACTTCGATGGTCATGGCCGAGTTCTGCCTGCAAGAGCATCAGAGATGGCTGCCAGATGTCGCCATGTGAACAGACCGGAGTCGTGATTATCGGACCAGCGGATTCGCAGTGCGTAGTTGCCTGCGAGTGAGATTTCGAGCAATCCGAGGTCGATCGGGACAGTTTCGGGATCGAGGATCTGTCGTCCCGTGAGTTCGTCGACACAGACGGCGCAGCGGCAATTCTGGCGAACGGTGCGGAAGGGCAGTTCGGCGACTTCGGATTCACTCCATTGCAGTTCGAGGATCCGACGTTCCTTATGGACTCGGATATTGATCGGTGCATTCATCTGATTCGTTCTCCGTGAATTCGGACAGAAGTTCGGGGTCGTCGGGATCGTCTTCAGTGAAGGCGACGAGCAGGAGTTCAATAAATTCCTCGAGGGATTCTGCGGCGTTTTCAAATTTCACTGCGTGACTGCGGTACTGCAGTACAGCGGTTGTCTGCGCGGCGGCATCGAGACAGTAGTAGTCACCGTCACCGGTTTCGCCGATGACGAGATATGCGGTTGGCCATTGGAATTCCATGCCGTGGGGATCGAGGAAGGTGCCGTGGCGAACTTCGAGGTTGATCTGCAGGACTGCGGAATCACTGGCCAGCAGTTCGACCTGTGCAACGGTGCCTTCGTCGTGCTGATTTTCGTCTCCGCGACCTGCGGTGAGCAGTGCGTGGGGGTAGTTGCTGATCAGTTGCTGCCATGCTGCGGGCAGTGGGTACCCGCAGAGTTGTTCCAGTTGGCGGCGTATTTCATTTCGCATGTTCAGTGGTGAATCCTGGACCGGCTGGCAGCGACCTGACTGGTTGATCAGCGGTGAGTCTAGACCGGTCTTCGGTCCCGCACACTCGCGGGGTGCCTGATTTTTCGGCATTCCCGTGCGGGCCGAGAAAATTCCCGGAATACGATTAAACGAAGAAAGGCGTGGACGCTAGAATTCCGGGCAGTGCATTACGCATTGGAGTGCAGGAGAGTACCGTGTCGATGTCCCCCTCTGGTTCTCGTCCGCCGGTGAATCCGACGGCTGCCGTGAATGGCTGGCTGGTGCTGATTCTGGTCGTCATGGCTGCGGCACTGACGTTTCGCATCATTGTTGATTCGGTGAGGAATCAGCCGGATTACACTCCCCGCACGGTAACTCCGCGGGGCAGTCTGGCGGAGGACGAGCAGTCGACGATTCGGCTGTTTGAGGTGGCTTCTCCATCCGTTGTGTGGATTCATACTCAGGGTTACGAGCGGATTGGTCAGGACGCTGTGGCGAAGCGTGAGCTGACTTCCGGGACTGGTGTGGTGTGGGACGAGCAGGGGCGGATCATTACAAACCTGCACGTGGTTGAGGCCTCGGTATTCGGTGGAATTGGTGAGTTGGAGGTGGAATTGCCGAACAAGCAGGTGTTTGCCGTGGATTTCATTGGTGCAGTATCCAGCTGTGACATAGCGGTGCTGCAGATTCGGGCAGCGGCAGGAGAACTGCAGCCAGTGACTCTGGGGACATCGGATGATCTGAAGGTGGGACAGCGAGTGTTTGCGATTGGCAGTCCGTTCGGGATGAATCAGACGCTGTCCTCCGGGATCATCAGCGGACTGGATCGGGAGGTGGCGGGCAACTCGGACGTCGTTCTGAAGCGGCTGATTCAGACGGACGCGGCGATCAATCCGGGCAATTCGGGCGGGCCACTGCTGGACAGTTCGGGGCGTCTGATCGGGATCAACACTGCGATACTCAGTCGTTCCGGTGATTCTGCGGGGATTGGTTTTGCCGTTCCGGTGAACGATGTAGTGCAGTCGGTGCAGGCTGTGATTGCGGAATCGCAGCGTCCGCAGACTCCGACGCTGGGAATTGCGGTTCTGGATGAGTCCACAGCCGAGGACAACAGTATTTCGATTTCGGACCTGCCTGCCGGCGTGGTTGTGCTGCAGGTGTACCCGAATTCACCGGCAGCGCGTGCTGGTCTGGTGGGCTGTCGCGTACAGATGGGTGCCATCATCCTGGGCGACATTCTGGTAGCCGTGGATGATCAACCCCTGGTCAGTGCCAGTGACCTGCGGAAGGTTCTGAGTGAGCGAAAGGCGGGTGATACAGTGCGAGTGCGTGTGCTGCGAAACGGGCGGATCGGTGAGGTTGAGGTGCAGCTGCAACCCCTGAAGGTACTGCTGTAACCGGATCAGCCTTATCTGCTGTCAGCGTGTTGTCTGCTGCGCAGTTTAAGAATCATCATCACCAGCAGCAGCGGGGTAATCAGCAGTCCGAAAAGTCGAGTGGGACCGGCTTCAAAGATGACAGCGCCATTGAAGGCGATGAACAGGAGATAGCCGTGCAGTCCATGATTCAGCCAGCGTGGTCGTTGCAGGTAGCTGGTGGCTGATGACCACCACCAGACGGCATCAGCCAGCCACAGCAGAACGAAGGCATAGCTGAACCAGAGTCCTTCACCGAAGGCGACGCCCAGCAGTTGGCGGGTTTCAGTGGCAGTGGTCCGGACAGCAGCGTGGTGGCTCCAGTGATGCACATAGTGGAAGGCGGCTGCGACGTGCACGATGAACAGCAGGCAGCCGACGGTCCACAAAAATCGGATCTTCCGTCCGCGGAATCCCAGTAATCTTCCTGCGACAGTGGCTGCATAGCACAGCAGAGCCAGTCGCACGCTGGCAGAAATCAGTGCTGCTCCTGCAGACATTCCGGTGATCTCCGCTGGGACTTCTGTCTCAGTCTGACTGTGCAGTGGCGGTCTCATCGGACAGCCGTGGTTTCAGTGCGAACATGAGGACGGCGAGGTCAGCGGGGGTGATTCCGCTGACTCGACCGGCCTGGCCAAGTGTGACAGGTCGGTGTCGAGACAGTTTATCGCGGGCTTCCATGCGCAACTGGGGCACGGCGCGGAAGTCGAATGTTTCCGGAATGCGGACAGAGTCAACCTTCTGCAGTTTTGCGATTTCCGCTTCCTGGCGACGGACGTAGCCGGCGTACCGGGATTCGATGTGCATCTGGCGTTTTGTCTGCCAGGAAAGCTGCAGTGCTGCGAGTTCCGGGAAGATCTGTTCAAGTTGATCCCATGGGGTATCGCGTCGAATCCATTCGTCGAGGGAGGCTCCCTGCGAGCGGAGTTTTGTCATTGCGGTGAAGGCCTGCTCAAGCTCCTTTTCGTAGCGGCGAAATCGGTCGGCTCGCGCGGCGGACACCGTGCCCAGTTCGATGCCGGCAGGCGTCAGTCGGCGATCGGCATTATCCTGTCGCAGCAGCAGCCGATACTCGGCCCGGGATGTGAACATGCGATAGGGTTCATCGACGCCCTTCGTGACGAGGTCATCAAGCAGTACTCCAAGGTAGGCCTGATTGCGATCAGGAACAAATCCTTCCCGTGCCTGAACACGTCGTGCGGCGTTGATACCGGCGATCAGTCCCTGACCGGCAGCTTCTTCGTATCCGGTTGTGCCGTTGATCTGACCGGCAAAAAACAGGCCCTCGACGGCGCGTGTTTCGAGTGTTGGGAACAACTGAGTCGGAGGTGCAAAGTCATATTCGACGGCATATCCGTACCGCATGATTTCGGCTCGTTCACAGCCGGGAATGAGGTGGATGATCTGATCCTGGACGTCGCGTGGCAGGCTGGTGGAAATTCCGTTGCAGTAGATTTCGCAGGTGTTTCGTCCTTCGGGTTCGAGAAACACCTGGTGAGTTTCGCGTTCGGCGAATCTGACGACTTTGTCTTCGATGGAGGGGCAGTAGCGTGGCCCGGTGGACTGGATTTGTCCGGAATACATTGGTGCGCGGTGCAGGTTTGCGCGAATGATGTCGTGAATTTCGGGTGTGGTGGATGTGAGGTAGCAGTGCACCTGTGGCTGAGTGATGGTTTCGGTGAGGAAGGAGAAAGGTTCGGGGTGATCATCACCGGGCTGCACTTCGCAGCGAGAAAAATCGATGGTGCGTCCATTGAGTCTGGCGGGTGTGCCGGTTTTGAATCGTCGCAGTTCGATTCCGAGGTTGCTGAGTGATGCGGACATGCCGTGTGCGGCCTTATCACCGGCTCGACCACCTTCGGCCTGCTGTTCGCCGGTGTGCATGATGGCCTTGAGGAAGGTACCTGTGGTGAGTACTGCGGCTCGAGTGCGATAGAGGGCGCCGCCGGCGACGCGAATCCCGGTGACTCGCCCCCCTTCCGTTTCGAGAGCATCGACCATTTCCTGTCGGAGTGTCAGATTTTCCTGCTGCTCGACACGGTATTTCATCTCGAACTGGTAGGCTTTTTTGTCCGCCTGGGCACGTGGACTGTGCATGGCGGGGCCCTTGCTGGCATTGAGCATGCGGAAGTGGATGCCGGTGGCATCTATGACGTGACCCATTTCGCCGCCGAGTGCGTCGATTTCGCGGACAATCTGCCCCTTGGCGACTCCGCCGATCGCGGGGTTGCAGCTCATTTGCGCGACGGTGTCGCAGTTCATTGTGAGCAGGGCGGTGCGAGCGCCGATGCGAGCGGCAGCGAGTGCGGCTTCGACTCCCGCATGACCCGCTCCGACAACCACCACATCGAAATCGTAAACGCAGGCGGCGTTCATCTTCGGCCCTTACCAAGAACAGACTGGCTGCACTGCTGTGCACTGCAATGCAGTAACTATGCCGACAATCGACCTCCGGATGCCAGTCACCACGGTCATTCAAGCGTGTTTCTCATCTGTGCTCAGTCTGCGGGTATGACCGGTGCCAGAATTCTGGACGCGAAGGTCCTGTTGTGGTGCAGTGTATTGGTAGCAGTGGCGGCGTCGCGTGGCATTTCAAGGGTGAAGGGCTGACCGTTTTGTGGATTGGGTTCGTACAGTGGAGCTCCGGTGCTGGCGACGGTAACCCGAATGCGGTGCCCGCGATTGAAGATCTGGCTGATCCAGCCGATGTCGAAGCGAACGGGGACGATTTCACCGGGTTGCAGGAGGACTTCTGTGTGGAGTCCTTCGCGATAGCGGAGTCGCCACGGGTAATCGACAATCAGTATGGATCTTCCATCGGGGTAGACATCACTGACTCGAACAATGACGTCGGTATCGGGCGCTGTTGAGGAGAGCCAGAGTTCGGCTTTGATGCGGCCGGTCCATTCGACGGGTTCGGTCAGGATTTCGGTGGTGAAGGTGCGGACTTCGGCCTGTTGTTCGAAGGTGCGGGCATCAGTGGCACCTGGGAAGGCGGTCCCGGGGATCTGACAGGGGTGCAGTGGGTCGCTGATCCACGAGGTGTTTCCGGTGGGTGTGTCGGGGGCCTGTTCGGAGAGGAGACCGGCTGCGCGGAGGTAGAGTGGGACGGCATTGGAGTGGGGTGGGAAGTCTGCGGCTTCGCGCCAGACATTTCCGGGGGCCTCTGGTTCTCCGACGGCCCCCATGACGAACCAGCGCACGGGGGGTTCGGCATCGACGCCGTTCTGCTGTCCTTTGAGCCAGCGGTCAAACCAGCGAATCATGTGTTGTTGTTCCGGCCATGCGGCGTGCGCTGGGTATGTGAGCTGACCATTCCGGAAGCCCTTATTGAGTCGACCGTGGAGCCATGGTCCGATGACAAGCTGCTGTCTTCCGCGTGAGCCTGCCCCGCCCTGGTGCTGTCGTCCGTGAAAGCTGGCGATGGATCCCTGGTTCATGAAATCGTACCAGCTGCCGATGGTGAAGCAGGGGACATTCATGCGATCGAAGTGCAGCGAGCAGTCTTCGTCGCGCCAGTAGTCATCATATGTCGGGTGCTGCAGCCATTCTTCGAGGAGTCGGTCATTGTCCATGGGGTCCCGACAGACCTGAGCGAGTGAGCGGAAGCGTGCTGGGCGGGTGGTTCCGCCGATGCGATAGCCTTCATGAAAGAGGCTGAGTCCGGTGTCGACCATGTACTGTGCTGCGAGATGCGGTGGCTGTGTGACAGCGAGGAAATTCTGGGCGTAGCCGGCCTGGGAGGAGCCGAAGGTTCCGACCTTGCCGGTGCTCCACTTCTGCGTCCCCAGCCATTCGCAGACGTCGTATCCATCCTGCAGGGTGCCCCAGCCGAGTGCCCGGTAGCCCTGCCAGCGTCCTTCGGACTGCCACGTGCCCCGATAATTGACCATGGCAACGACGTAGCCGGCTGATGCGAGGCTGGCGGCAGCTTTGCGGGTGCCTTCGCCGCGGATATCCGCATATCGCTGTTCGAACAGGACGGGCCATGGTCCTGCACCTGGGGGGAAGTACAGCCATGCGGACAGTTTGAGTCCGTCGCGCATGGGGATCATCTGGTGTTGTTCTGTCACAGGTGCCGGGTCGAATTCGTTTTTTGCCGGGGCAGTGTTCTGAGCGACGGCGGAATGGTCCAGCAGGAGTGCAGCGAGCAGCAGGCAGACCCGGGGCAGTTGTGGTCCGATGCAGTTGTTCCGGCTGGTCTGTGCAGAAGTCGGGGCGGGTGTTATCTTCATTGGGCGATTCTCCGGGCGATTCAGCCGGGGCGGGTGGCTGGCGATTGAGTGGCAGCCTGTCGGGGAGTGGGAAGGTTAGCAGTCGGCGTGGCTGGCGGGCAAACGGGTGGTGCAGGGAATTGTGTGGGTTTGGGAAGCGGGTCTGTGCAACTCATGAATCGGCGAAAGCGAATGACGGTGCTGCAGCTGATTCCCGCGATGGACTCGGGTGGTGCTGAGTATTGTGTGCTGGAGCAGAGTCGTGCGCTGGTGGAGGCGGGTCAGCGGGTGCTGGTGGGTTCTGCGGGTGGTCGCCTCGAGTCGCAGTTGCGGCTGGTGGGTGCTGAGCCGATCCGGCTGGCCTGTGGCAGGAAATCGCTGAGCTGGCTGGGTGCAGTGCTGCGGCTGCGAGGACTGCTGTTGCGTGAGTGTGTGGATGTGGTGGATGTGCATTCCCGATTACCGGCGTGGTGTCTGCGCTGGGCATTGCGGCTGCTGCCTCGGGAGCGACGTCCGGTGGTGGTGCACACTGTGCATGGCCTGAATTCGCGTGGCTGGTACAGTCGGGTGATGCTGCGGGCTGATGTGGTGGTGGCGGTATCTGAGAGTGTGCGTCGGCATCTTGAGGGTTTGTCAGTACAGGGGGAGCAGTGTCGTGTGCAGGTGATTTCGCGTGGCGTGGACTGTCAGCGGTACCGACGTATGTGGCCGTCGCTGGTGGGCTGGCGAGCGGAGTTTGTGCGGCAGTATCCGGCTGCGGCGGGGCGATTCCTGCTGCTGCTGCCGGGTCGTGTCGTGCGTGGCAAGGGGCACGTGGATCTGATTCGCCTGCTGTCGGACTTGTGTCGGGCGGGTGTGGAGGTGCATGCGATCTGTCCTGGGAGTCTGCTGGGTCGTGAGCGGTATCTGGAGGAGTTGCTGCGGCTGGCGACGGAGTCGGGTGTTGCGGGCCGTCTGACGTTTCCGGGGATACGGGATGATCTGCCGGAAATTTACGCGGGGGTGGACGTGGTGTTATCGCTGTCGGTCCACCCGGAGTCCTTCAGTCTGACGACGGCGGAAGCGCTGGCGGTCGGAGTTCCGGTGGTGGGGTACGATCATGGAGGAGTGGGGGAACTGCTGCGGCGGATCTTTCCTGGTGGTCTGGTGCTGCCGGGTGATCGTCAGGAATTGTTGCAGCGAGTGCTGTGGGCGTTGCGCGGCGGTGCGGTGCGTGGCGAGTTCCCCGGGGAGCTGGGTCTGGGTGAGATGCTGCGGAAAACGGTTGAGCTGTATGAAAAAATCGTTTCAGACCATCACAGGGCAGGGGAATTCGCGGCGGCGGGCGAGCCGGGCGCTGCAGATTTGCACTGAACCTGATAAGCTCGGGACCTGCTGGCCCGCGGAAGCTGCGGGCATCTGACTTCTGTCCGCTGCATTCTGTTCCGGAATTCAATTCAGATCATGTCCTCTGAACTCCCCAAAACCTACGATTCCCAGGCTGCACAGACGCGCTGGGTGGAATACTGGCTGTCACAGGGATTCTGCAACGCCGAGCCCGATCCGGCTCGACGGCAGCATACGATCATGATCCCGCTTCCGAATGTGACGGGTGCACTTCACATGGGGCACTGTCTGAACGGAACAGTGCAGGACCTGCTGACGCGCTGGCGGCGGATGCAGGGTTATTCGGCGCTGTGGATGCCGGGTACTGATCACGCCGGCATAGCGACTCAGGCCGTGGTGGAGCGGCGGATGCTGGAGGAGGAGGGGTTGACTCGCCACGACATTGGTCGTGCAGCACTGGTCAGTCGCATCTGGAAGTGGAAGGACGACTACGAGGCTCGGATTCTGAATCAGCTGAAGCAGATCGGATCCAGTTGTGACTGGCGACGTGTGCGGTTTACTCTGGACGAGGTGTGCAGCAAAGCGGTGCGGCGCACGTTTTTCAGGATGTTCGGTGACGGTCTGGTGTATCGCGGCAAGCGACTGGTGAACTGGGACACGTACCTGCAGACGGCGGTGGCGGATGACGAGGTATTTCATGAGGACGTGGCCGGGCATTTCTGGACGATGAACTACCCGGTGGTGGATCAGCAGGGCCAGCCGACGGGGCGTCGGATCAGTTTCTCGACGACTCGTCCGGAGACGATGCTGGGTGATGCTGCGGTGTGTGTGCATCCTGCCGATGAGCGTTATGCGGATCTGGTGGGCAGTCAGGTACGGATTCCGGTGATTGATCGCTGCATTCCGATCATTGCGGATGCTCTGCTGGCCGATCGCACGCTGGGTACTGGTGTGGTGAAGGTGACACCGGCGCATGATCCGAATGACTATGCATGTGGTCTTCGTCATGGTCTGCCGATGATCAACATCCTGAATCCGGACGGAACGATCAATGCTGCTGGTGGTGAGTATGCCGGTCTGGATCGTTTTGAGGCTCGCAAGCGCGTGGTGGCGCGCATGGAGTCGCTGGGTCATCTGGAGAAGGTTGAGGATCGCATCATTCCGCTGATGCACAGTGATCGCAGCAAGACGGCGATCGAGCCGTTTCTGAGTGATCAGTGGTTTGTGAAGATGGACAGGCTGGCGCAGGATGCGATTGACGCTGTGGAAGACGGTCGAGTGCGATTCTTTCCGCAGCGGTATGCACGGACGTATGTTGACTGGCTGGCAGAGAAGCGGGACTGGTGCATCAGTCGTCAGTTGTGGTGGGGGCATCGTATTCCGGTGTGGTCGCAGCCAGCGGGCACTGGTACGGACCGTCTTGCAGCACTGCGGGATTTTGGTGCCGAGCTGACGGTTGATGGTGAGGTGGTTCTGCCGTCTGAGCTGTGTGACAAGCTGGTGGTGCGACTTGCTCCGGGCCTGCAGTCCGGTCGCGAGCTGATTCTGTGCTGTGTGGATGCCGGTTGTGAGGATCTGGAGCGGCGTCTGGAGGCGGCTGGTTTCGTGCAGGACGAGGATGTACTGGACACGTGGTTCAGTTCGGCGCTGTGGCCGCACGCCACACTGGGCTGGCCGGATCGGCAGCATGATCCGCCGATGATTTCGCAGGCGGAATCAGTGTCTGCTGATGGTAATCGTGTATTGAGTTATTTTTATCCGGGTTCAGTGCTGGTGACGTCTCGGGACATCATCACGCTGTGGGTTGCGAGGATGGTGCTGACGGGTTTATACAACATGGGGGACGTGCCATTCCGGCATGTGTATATCCACCCGAAGATCCTTGACGGTCTCGGCCAGACGATGTCGAAGTCGAAGGGCAACGGGGTGGATCCGCTGGAACTGATTGAGAAGTACGGCACGGATGCGGTGCGTTTTACGATAGCGTCTCTGTGTGGTGAGACTCAGGATGTGCGTCTGCCGGTGGGGTACGAGTGTCCGCACTGTCAGACGGTGACTCCGCAGACGAAGGAGCATCAGGAGTTGAAGCCACTGGGTGGGCCGAACCCATCGATCCAGTGCAGTCGCTGCAAAAAATCATTTCAGTTTCCCAGTCCGTGGTTTACTGCGGACCCGGGTGCGCCGGTCGCGCGAATCGTGAGTGAGCGTTTTGATTATGGTCGGAATTTCTGCAACAAGCTGTGGAATGCCTGCCGTTTCGCGTTCATGAATCTGGAGGGTTATGAGGCAGCGGCTGTTGGCGAGCAGCAGTTGCAGGTGGAGGATCGCTGGATCCTGAGCCGGCTGGCCACAACGGTGCGAGATGTGACCCTGATGCTGGAGCGTTATCAGTTTGACCAGGCGACGAGGGCGGTGCGTGAATTTACGTGGAACGAATTCTGCGACTGGTATCTGGAGATGCTGAAGCCGCGATTTCGCAGTGCTGAGCAGAGGGCAGTAGCGCAGCGCTGTCTGGTGGTGGTGGTGGATTCACTGCTGCGTCTGCTGCATCCGTTTGCCCCGTTCATTACTGAGGAGCTGTGGCACAAGCTGAACGAGCTGGCACCGCTGCGAGGATTGTCTGAGCCGGTGTCTGCAGGCAGTTCGGTGATGATGGCCAGTTGGCCGCAATTGCAGCCGGAGCGGATTGATGAAGTGCTGGAGCGGCGTTTTGAGCGTCTGCAGCAGACGATTGCCGCGGTGCGCAATGTGCGGTCGGTCTACGGCATTTCGCCAACGGCTCAACTGAAACTGTTCATGAAGTGTGATCCGGCGGTTGCGGAGCAGTTGCAGGCGGTATCGGCGCAGTTTGATTTTCTGGCGCGGACGATGCTGGAGGCGGCTGGTCTGGATATCAGCCGTCCGAAGGGTTCTGCCGGATTTTCGCTGGGGGATGCTGAGGGGTATATTCCGCTGGAGGGTCTGATTGATCGGGATGCCGAGCTGACTCGTCAGGGGCGTGAGGCCGAGAAACTGCGGGGCTTCATCCGGGGTCACGAGTCGAAGCTGTCGAATCCGGGTTTTCTGGCGAAGGCTCCGGAGAAGGTTGTGGCAGAGATTCGGGAGACGCTGGAGAATCTGCGACTGCAGCTGGCTGCGGCGGAGCGAATCATCGCGGACCTGTCCTGAGGGCGTGTCTGCTGCAACGGGCAGGATTAATCTGAGGGGGGAGCGTGAGAATGCAGTCCGGCCAGGTGGAGTCCGCGTGGGACGGTGTGATCAATGGTACGCTGATTCTGCCGGCGGGACTGATCCGTGGCGGGCTGGTGCTGTGGGAATCGGGAAAGCTCAGTTATGCCGGGCCGGAGCGGCGAGTGCGTCGTGGCCTGCGGTTGCTGGACGCGGGTGGCGGATACATCGGGCCCGGTTTTGTTGACCTGCATGTGCATGGCGGGGCTGGAGCCGATTTCATGGATGGCACGGTGGAGGCAGTGCAGCGAAGCTGTGCTGCGCATCTGCGGCACGGTACCACGACAATTTTTCCGACGACCACGACAGCCGGGGCGGAGCAGTTGCAGGCGATGATTTCTGCCTGTCACGGCGCGATTGAGCAGCAGCGGCGGGAGTGGGGGGTGGCCACGATTGCAGGAGTGCACCTTTATGGACCGTATTTTGCGGCTGACAAGTCCGGCTGTCATGACCGTGAGTCGTGTCGAGTTCCTGAGGCAGTGGAGTTTGAACAGTATTTTCAGTCTGGACTGGTGAAGATTGCCACGTGTGCGGCAGAGCTGCCCGGGGCGGTGGATTTCTATCGTGCGGCTCGTCGGCGTCGCTGTCTGGTGACCTGTGGGCATTCGAATGCCAGCTGGTCGGAGATGCGAGAGGGTTTTCGGGCGGGGATGCGTCACGTGGATCATTTCTGGTGTGCCATGAGTTCCGTGCCGTCGATACGCCAGCGTCTGGGGACTCCCATGCAGGGCAGCATGGCTGAGTTTGTGCTGCTGGAGCGTGAGATGAGTACGGAGGTGATTGCAGACGGCTGCCATCTGGCTCCGGAACTGCTGGAGTTTGCGGTACGGATGAAGGGGCCGGAACGTCTGTGTCTGGTGACGGACTGCAATCGTGCGCTGGACATGCCTGCAGGGGACTACATTTTCGGGAATCAGCAGACTGGAACTCCGTTCATCAGTGATGGTTCTGTGGGGCGGGCGACGAATGGAGGGCTGGCGAGTGCGATCGTGGGGATGGATCATATGGTGCGGCAGATGCACGCGGACACTTCGGCCGACCTGCCGGCAGTTTTTCGGATGGCATCCCTGACACCGGCGGAGCGGGTGGGTCTGCAGCGGAAGGTTGGCAGTCTGGAAGCGGGCAAGCGGGCTGACGTATTGCTGCTGAATCGTCGCCTGCGGGTTGACGGTGTGGTGGTCGGGGGCCAGTTACTGCATCAGGCGGACTGAGTCCCGAACAGCTGCATCCACGTGCGAATTGTATGTTCCGCAGCAGATTGTGAATCGGGCAGCGGAAAAGCTTCGGCCGAGGCGTAGCCGTGCCAGCTCAACTGCTGCAGGGCAGTGGCAATGGGGCGGAAGTCCATGTGTCCGAGTCCGGCGGCCTGACGGTTGGAGTCGACGAAGTGGACGTGGCCGACAGCGGAGCCTGCGTCGAGCAGAGCCTGTGCCATGGAAGTTTCTTCGATGTTCATGTGGAACAGGTCTGCCAGCAGCTTTACGGAATCTGATCCGCAGGTGGTGAGCAGTTCGTGGCCCTGCTGAAGCGTGTTGCAGAGATTGGTTTCGTAGCGGTTGAGTGGTTCGTAAAGCAGTACTGTTCCGGCTTTTGCAGCGCGATTTCCGAGGCGGTGGAGTGCGGCGGACAGCAGGGCGAGTGCGGTTGTGCGATCAACGTGTTCTGTCCAGCGTCCCTGCATGGAACCGATGATTGCGGGCGCCCGAAACTCGGCGGCTGCGTCGATGATATCCGAGATGAACTGTTCGGCCTGCTGACGTCGGGCAGGGTCGGGATCGCAGAGCGAGAGCTGGTGAATCAGCATGCCGGCACCGGTTCCGGCTGCGGCGAGGCTGAGGCCGTGCTGTGCGAGCAGTTGCCGCAGTGGCAGTTGACGGATGTGCTGAGCAGACGGTGCGAAAAGTTCGATGGCGTGAAAGCCCAGTTCAGCAGCCGCGGCACAGGCTGCAGGCAGATCCTCGTGAAACACAAAAGGTCCACGACGAGCCTGTTCAACGAGGCAGACTGTGACGGCAGAGCGGATCATGAAGTACTCAATCAGCAGCGAGGGGTGGACTGGGTGAATTCAGCAGTTGCTCTGGTCGCAGGTGGGGCCGGCGCTGACGGCGCTTTGCAGCAGTCCGGTGAGAGGTATGATCGGTGATTCTTCGCAGAGCGGGGAAACAGTGCCTGGCTGTGCGAGGAGTTGTGACACGGTCATGCCGCGAAACTGGGCTTCGACGAGCGCGTAAGTGTGGTCGAGACTGCGGTGAAGCGGGCAAAGCTGCCCGGAGTGTGATTTAAGGCCCAGCGGGCAGGCTGTAATTCGCGGAACCGGTTCAAGGACATCCACGATCTCCCAGACGGTCAGATCGGCGGGATTGCGGTTGAGCTGGAATCCGCCATTCGGCCCGCGCTGTGCGGTGACCAGTCCACCGCGAACGAGGGACTGCATCAGTTTGGAGAGGTATGGTCCGGGGACGCGAGTGACGGCCGCCAGTTCTTTGGCAGTACAGGCTTTGCCTGCGTTCTGCGCCAGGACGACGATTGCGCGCAGCGAGTATTCAACAGTCTGCGAAATCATGGGGGCACTGCCATTGGAAACGAAAGCGAAGCTTAGAATTGCAGGCGCAGGCAATCTGAAACATACAGCGAAAATGGATTTGCTTCAAAAGTAACCGGCGAAACTGGGCAGAGGAATAGCGGATCCGCAACTGTTCAGGACGTACAACCCTACTCGGACACGACTTCTGCGGCGTTCCAGAATCCGAATTCATTGGACCAATCATTTGGGGTATTGAATAAATCTATACTGATCTTTTGTCCAGATAGGTCAGAGAGGTCAATTTCCAGATCTTTCCAGCGTGGGTTCTGAGTTGGGCGGATGATGGATTTGTGTCTTTGCAGTCCATTGATTTTGACATCGAGTTGCCAGTCACCCTGTTCGTGTGAGGCGACGGAGATGCGGAGTTTGATTTTTGCGGCGACTGGCATCTGCAAGCTGGCTGTTAATCGGCAGGGGCGATTTTTGTCGGGTGGGTGAGTTCTGAGGGCTGGCCGTCCGAGGTGATTTTCGAGCAGTTCGATACCGCCTTCTCCGGAAGCTTCCACGGAGAATCCGGGCAGCAGTTGTTCGACGAGTTGGGGGTAATTGGAAATTTTGCGGGCTGTTCCTGGTTCGATGCGTGCTCCGGGGAGGAATTTTGCGTTGGGGTCGGTGGGTGGTTTATCGAGTGTCAGCCATGCGAACAGGTCGTGCAGTTCGGACGGCTGGAGTTGTTTTTCGAGTCCTTCGGGCATGAGTGAGAGCGGGCTGATGACCTGCTGTTCGATGTCGTTTCGTGGGATGGTTTCAGTGCGATTTCCCTGAATTTTCAGGACGACTCGCTGGGCATTGTCTTCCACGGGCAGTCCGGTGATGATCTGTCCGTCGCGGGTGACGATGGTTTGTGCCTGGTAGGCGGCGCCGATTACGAGGCTGGGGTCAAAGACATTGGAGAGCAGTTGTTCGAAGGAGGCTCGACCGTTGCGAGTGATATCCGGTCCGACATCGGCGCCTTCGCCGTACATTTTGTGGCACTGCCCGCAGACTTTTGCGAAGACGGCTTTGCCGGCGACGGGGTTTCCGCGGGCGATGCGGAGTTCGTTGCGCATGCGAGCGATGAGTTCCTGTCTGGCGGGGTCGCGTTCTGTTCTGACGGAGCCCCAGTGTCTGGTGACGAGGTCATTGAGATTCTGGTCTTTGAACAGCAGCATTTTTCGGGCCTGGTTGGAGTTGATATTGCCGGGCTCGACTTTGCCATCGCGGACGAGTTGCATGAGCTGGATGGAGGACGGCAGTTGATCAGTGAGTATTTCGATGGCTGCGGGTCGAACATCGGGCGGCAGTGTCGGGGTTTTTTCCAGCAGCAATCGGGAGGCGGCTGGTGTGCGGATGCGACCGGTGGCGAGGATGATTTTGCGAAGCGGTTCGGGCTGGAGGTCAGATTCAATCAGAGTGCGGGCGAGTTTTTCAGCATCAGGGGTGCGTGCGATGATGAATGCATCCAGAAGTTGCAGCCGGAGTTCCGGGTTTGTGGATTCCTGAAACTTCTGCAGAGCGAGTCTGGTGGCTTCTGCGGACTGCGTGGCGACGAGCAACTGCAGGGCCGAGACTGCAACGGGGCTGTTTTCCGTCACGGCTTTCTGCAGTGGCTGTCGCAGCAGTTGTCCCAGGTTATCGGCTGCTGCTGCACTGGTTTCTCCTGATCGCAGTCGGCTGAGCAGCAGTTGCAGGCACTGATCCGCGGCGGTGGATGAGGTGGGATCGAGGAGCAGCAGGTCGAGCAGAGCAGCGAGAGACGCGTTATCGGGTGTGGCGGCCGCAAGGACTCGTTCGGCAATTCGTGGCAGCAGTTGCAGGACGGAGGCGGGTATGCCAGTGTCGGCTGGTGTCTGTCGGCGAACCTCGGTTACGAACAGGGCAGCCTGTTGTTCCAGCAGGGGCTGCAGATGTTTCCAGACGATGCGTGGCGTGAGGGGGTCTTCACCGGCCAGAGCGAGCACTTTGACGAGGACCGGCATGGCAACAGTGGCGGGTTGTCGGGCGGCGGTGATAACGGTCTGCAGTCGCACGGAGTGTGCGGCATCTGCGGATCGTTCGAGAGCGGCTGTCAGCAGTGCGGGGGACGGTGTGTTGAGTTCGCGAGCGGCACGCAGGGTGCGAGCACGAACGATCGGCTCGGAATCCTGCAGCAGAGTCAGCAGCAGGGGTTCCTCGAGCATTCCGGCAACGCTGAGGATTCCGAGGCTGCGGAGCCGTGTTTCCGTGTTCGAGCTGCTGGTAACGAGTTGCAGCAGGCTGTGGTTCATCTGCGGGGAGCGGTTCTGCAGGAGTCGTTCCGAGAGGAGTCGCTGAGCGGTATCGCGGCGATAGCCGTTGGGACTGCTGAGCATGTCAATAAGGGACTGATCCGTTTCCCCGGCGAGGTTGAATGGGCGGGAGTGAGGAGTGTTCTGATAGCGAATGCGGTACAGTCGACCGCGGAGGCGATCGATTCCGCCGGGGTCCCGATTGGCATCCTGATAGCAGTGATATCGATCGTACCAGTCGAGAATACAGAGGCAGCCGTCCGGTCCGGTTTTCTGGACAATGGGCATGAACCACGCGTCGTTGGCGGTGAGCAGGTCATTTTCGGGTTCGCCGCGGTAGGTTGCTCCCTGAGGTATCACCCGATCACTGTTGATGCAGCCTCCGTGAATATTCCCCATATAGAGTCTGCGGCGGAAGGGTTCAGGGTAGGCATCACTGTCGTACCAGTGGATTCCGCAGTAGGCGGCTTTCTGATGTCGGTGCTGGACGATACTTTCGATTTTCCATGTGAAGGGCGGATAGGGGCCCCCCTGACGGTGGTAGTAGCCGGTTTCAGTGAGGTGCCACAGGTGATCGATGACGCAGGCACTGACGAAGGCTTCACCGGCATCATCGAAGGCGATACCCCAGGGGTTGCTGGTGCCTTCGCAGAATACCTGGAATTCGCGAGTGGCCGGATGGATGCGGAACATCGCGCAGGTGAATTTCCAGCCTTCGCTGTCGGCTTTGAAATTGGGGTTTGAGGGTCCGTAGCGGATGTGTGAAGGATTGAAGACTCCATTGAGGCCATAGAGCCAGCCGTCGGGGCCCCAGGTGAGTGAATTCGGAAGTTCATGTGTATCGTCTCGACCGAAGCCTGTGACAACGACCTCCTGTCTGTCAGCTTTTCCGTCGCCGTCGGTGTCCTGGACGAAGAGCAGGTCCGGGGCATTGGCCACCCAGACCCCACCGTGTCCGACGGCGATACCGCTGGGGATGTTGAGACCTTCCATGAAGACTGTGGTGTGATCGGTGCGGCCGTCTCCGTCGGTATCTTCGAGGATTCGGACTCGGTCCCTGCCGGGGCCGGGTGAGCGGCGTGGATATTCGAGGGATTCCGTGATCCAGTAGCGACCTCGTTCATCGATGGTCATGGCGGTGGGATTGACAACATCGGGTTCGGCGGCGATGAGTTCGACGGAGAACCCGGGTGGGACGGTCATGCGTGCGATGGCGTCCTGTGGTGAGAGAGCCGGGCCGGGAGGACGATCCTGAGCATGGGGGATGCGTTCGTCAGCAGCAGCGAGTGGTGGCAGGCAGAGGCTGATGAGCAGCAGCAGGCAGCGGGAGAACAGGCGGGCCATACCGGGGGCTCCGGATTGGATTTGAATTGGGAGGTCTGGCTAACGTGAATATGGTGACGGAAACATCCGGCTGAAGCAATCGGGAAGGGGGTGGTGTGTGGCGGGGTTATCGGTGTCTGCCGGGACTTTCCCTTTCGAGACTCCAGCAGGACTCGCGGGAACTGCCGTCGGTCTGATTGCATGCAACCTGTAACGAGCTTTACACTGTGGAGGGGCAGCCTGCAAAGCGTTGGCAGGGATCTGCTGTCTGCCGGGTAGTGACAGTCTTGCGGTCCATACCATGAACAATCTGCGTCTGTTTTCAGTTCTGTTGCTGTTGCTGACTGCATCCTGCAATTCCGGGACTCCGGGTGGCTCAGGTTCTGCCGGTGGTGCAGCGACCGTATCGGCGGATGATCCGGCAGCGGTGGCGGCACTGGAGCAGGCGGGCTTCAGTCTGAAGAAGAATGCTGCGGGCAATGTGGCGGAGGTGTCCGTTTCGGCCGACCAGGATGTTGCTGCAGCGCTGCAGAGTCTGGCGGGGCTCCGCAGTGTGACGGTGCTGCGACTGGGTGGACCGGGGCTGAAGGACGAGGCAATGCCGCCTCTGGCTGCACTGACGAGTCTGAAGCGACTGGATCTGACGGACGCTTCCAGCCTTGGTGACGGTACACTGAAGATTGCTTCGGGGCTGCCGAATCTGGAGGCATTGATTCTGCGGCGTTCGGGTTTTACGGATGACGGTCTGAAGTTCGTCAAATCGCTGAAAAAACTGCGGGCAATTGATCTGCGGAACACGAATGCGACGGACGCCGGGATTGCGCAGCTGGAGGGCATGCAGTCTCTGGTTGACGTTCAGCTGGAGAAGTCGAAAGCGACGGATGCCTGTCTGACTTCGCTGGCGAAGTTGCCGCTGAAGTCGCTGAACCTGAACTACAACACGGAGATCAGTGATGCGGCGATGCCTGTGATCACGGGAATGGTGACACTGGAACAGCTGCAGATGGAGGCGACACGTCTGACGGACATCGGGTTGCAGGATATTGGCAGGCTGAAAAATCTCAGGCGTTTTGGCTGTCGCCTTGCGGACGTGACGGGAGCGGGTGTTGCAAAGCTGGCGGAGTGTCGCGAGCTGACGCGACTGGAGCTTCGTGAGACGTCTCTGGACGATGAGGGTCTGAAGGCTTTGAAATCTCTGACGAAGCTGGCGTTTCTGGATATCAGTGAGTGTCGTCTGGTGACGGCCGACGGGATTCCGGAGCTGGCGGCGCTGACTGGGCTGACATATCTGGAACTGCGAGAGATCAAGAAGGTCCGGGACGAGTCATTTGCGACTTTGGGGTCGCTGGTGAATCTGACTGAGCTGAATCTGGAGGCGACTCGGATTACTTCGGAGTCTGTACCAGTGCTGTTGAAACTGCAGAAGCTGGAGCGGCTGCATCTGGGTGGTACTCAGCTTGACGATGCGGGGCTGGTGCAGCTGGGGCAACTGCCGGCGCTGAAGTATCTGGACATATCGAATCTTGGGGCGACTGAGGAAACGATCGCAAAGCTGCGAGCTGCTCGTCCCGGCCTGGAACTGAAGGTCAACTGAATCCTGGGCAGCTATGCTGCTGAAAGAGTGTCTGAAATGTCTGTGGATACGTCATTGCGTGCGGAGAGTGAGCGTTTATTTCGGCGTGCTGCGGAGCTGATTCCGGGAGGCGTGAACAGTCCGGCGCGGGCCTTTGGTGCGGTGGGAGGAACTCCACCGTTCATGCGTCGGGGCGACGCTGCGTACCTGACGGATGTGGACGGGAATCGTTTTATTGACTATATCGGTTCGTGGGGACCGCATCTGTTTGGTCATCGGCATCCGGCGATACTGCAGTCCATTCAGGGGGCGCTGGAGATCGGAACCAGTTTTGGGGCGCCAACCGCAGCCGAGGGGGCTCTGGCGGAACTTGTGGTTTCCATGGTACCATCGATTGAGATGGTGCGGATGGTGAATTCCGGGACGGAGGCGACGATGTCGGCGATCCGTGTGGCTCGTGGTTTCACGGGCCGCAGCGGCATCATCAAGTTTGCCGGCTGTTATCACGGACATGTTGATAGTCTGCTGGTGGCGGCCGGCAGCGGTGCTCTGACTTTGGGATGTCCATCCAGTCCCGGTGTTCCGGCCGGTGCCACTGCGGATACTCTGGTGTTGCCATACAACGACACGGAGAAGTTGCGGCAGGCGTTTGCCGTCAACGGTGATCAGCTGGCGGCTGTCATCATTGAGCCTGTGGTTGGAAACATGGGGTGTGTGATTCCGACGAGTGAGTTTCTGGGTGAGTTGCGTCGGTTGTGTCATCACCATGGCACGGTGCTGATTTTTGATGAGGTGATGACGGGTTTTCGTCTGGCAGCCGGGGGGGCACAGGAGTTGTTCGGAATAACGCCGGACATGACGACTCTGGGGAAGATTCTGGGAGCCGGAATGCCGGTTGGTGCTTATGGCGGGCGGGCCGACATCATGAAGTGCGTGTCACCTGCCGGGCGGGTGTATCAGGCGGGGACATTGTCGGGTAATCCAGTGGCGATGGCTGCTGGAAGGGCGATGCTGGAATTGATTCGCAGCAGCAGTCCCTACGCGAGGCTGGAGCAGTTGGGACTGGCTCTGGAGAGTCAGTTTCGCGCGGCTGCGGGGCGAGCCGGCATACCGGTCAGCATCAACCGTGTGGGCAGTATGCTGACGGTGTTCATGACGGACCGTCCGGTGACGGACCTCGAGTCTGCATCCCGCTCTGATACTGCTCGGTTTGCAACCTGGTTTCACGGACTGCTGAATCGCGGGGTCTATCTGCCCTGCAGTCAGTTTGAGGCGATGTTTATTTCGGCGGTTCACACTGACGAGGACATTTTGTCAACGGGGGCAGCGGCGGAGGTTGCGTTCCGTGAGATTGCTGCGGCCTGAATCTGTGCGCACGAAAAAACGGCTCGCGTTAAGCGAGCCGTCTGCTGTGCATGATTTTCTTCAGGAGATGACCTGCGGCTCAGGGAGATGCAGGAGCAGACTCATCGTCGTTATTCGCGGCGATCACGAGGGCAGTCGTACCCACGGCAACACCAGCAACGGCTGCGATGGTGATGAACGTGGAGTTCGTGCTGCCAACGACACCGTCAGCAAACTGTCCACGGACGACTTGTTCATTTTCAGTGACTGAAACAGTCTGGAGGGAGTTGGCCGGGGCCGTTCCATTCTTCCAGAGACGCAGCGAAGACTGCGACGAACCTACGGACAGTTCGTGCACACCGCTGCGAACTCCGGAGATCACGAAGCGACCTTCTGCGGTCGTTTTGGTTTCGGCAACGGGGGTCCCCTGCCATGCCAATCGCACTGGGGCGTTGGCAATCGGGGTTCCTGCGGGAGTCAGCACCTGACCCTGAAGGGTGCCACGTGCACTGATTTCCACATCCTTCGCGATGGGGGCACGATTGCCTTCGAAGGCTGAAGAAACTCCTGTGAGCAGCATTCCGACACATGCAGCGATGCTGGCCATCCGATTCAGCAACGTATATTTTCGCATCTCAACGCCTTTGAAGTGAGAAACTCAGTGCGAACGAGCCAGGAAACCGCTCCGTCCATCACTCGTCCTGATTTGTTTATCGGTCTGACAAAACGGGTTTCTGCAGCCGAGAAGCTGCAGGATTTCGGAAAGCGCGGGAAATACCCCGGCGGATTCTGCCGAACATTCGTGGATTGAGGGTGTCGCGGGGGGTAGTCTGGAAATACAATCAGAAAGCGGGGGTATCGGGAGAACCTGTCAGGTTGTCTCTGAGGGGATTGGCATGACAACAGGATCAGATCAGCCGATTCCGACTGGTCGAGGGGCTGCCGGTAATCCGGCCAACCGTTTTCTGCCGGTGATTCGTGAGTCCGATTACGAGCAACTGGAGTTCGATGAGGAGTTTCTGGAGGGTCTGCGACGTCCGCGGACGGAGTACTTTCGGGATTCGGCGAAGTCCATCATTTCTGAGAACGACAGTCCTGACATACCATTTCGTTACAGTCTGAATCCCTATCGTGGTTGTCTGCATGGCTGCAGCTACTGTTATGCTCGACCGACCCATGAGTATCTGGGTTTGAGTGCTGGTCTGGACTTTGAAACGAAGATTTTTTACAGAGACGATGCTCCTCGTCTGTTTCGCCACTGGCTGGCTCGGCCTGCATATGCCTGTGAAGCGATCATGCTGTCGGGTGTAACGGACTGTTATCAGCCGGTGGAGCGAGAGTTGCGAATTACCCGGAGTTGCCTGGAGGTTGCTCTGGAGGCTCGACAGCCTGTTTCGCTGATAACCAAGAATGCTTTGATTGTCCGGGATCTGGACCTGTTGTCAGAGCTGGCGGGGCAGGGGTTGTGTCGTGTGGCGATCAGCCTCAGTACCATGGATCAGGAGCTGACAAAGGTACTGGAGCCCGCCTGTTCTGCTCCTGCAGCCCGTCTGGAGGCAGTGCGAAAGCTTTCGACGGCGGGGATTCCTGTGCATCTGATGGCTGCACCGCTGATTCCGGGACTGACGGATTCAGATTTTCCGGAGGTGCTGCAGCGAGCTGCGGCCGCTGGAGCGAAATCGGCCGGTTACATTATGGTGCGTCTTCCATTGACTGTGGAGCCGGTCTTTCTGGAGTGGCTGCAGCGTCATCGTCCGGACGAGGAGCAGAAGGTGCGTTCGCGGCTGCAATCGATTCGTGGGGGGCGACTGAGTCAGAGTGAGTTTCACGTGCGGATGCGGGGGACAGGGATTTTTTCTGAGCAGATATCGGCTTTGTTTCGGGTGAATCGGGTGAGGAGCGGGCTTTCCGAGCAGTTGCCGGCACTGCGGACGGACCTGTTCAGGCCGCCTGCCGACGCTGCGGGGCAGCGAACGCTGTTCTGAAGCGGGGTCTTCTGAACTGGTCTGGCATTTTTTGGCAGGAGTGGTGTAAGATCGGCAAAAACTGCCGGAGGCGCAGGGACGCGTCGGGATCCGGTGGCAGTGCAGCAGTGATGACGGGAACACAGCATGGATGCGTGTGGAATGATGTTTTGCCGTGCATTTGCGGTCAGTCTGCTGCTGTCAGCGGTGGCCGTGTCCGCAGAGAAGTACGAGACGGCGAACTTTGTGGTCACAGCGGCGAATGCTGAGACGGCGCGGGCCGTGGGAGAGGCGGCGGAGGTTTGTCGCAGTCGTCTGGCTGAGCACTGGCTGGGGCGGCGGATGCCCAAATGGAGTCGACCGTGTCGTGTGTCTGTCAACGTGGGTTCGATGGGTGCTGGTGGTTCGACGACCTTTCAGTTTGTGAATGGTGAGGTGTTGAACTGGCGGATGAATCTGCAGGGCAGTCTGGAGCGAATTCTGGATTCGGTATTGCCGCATGAAGTGAATCACACGGTGTTTGCCAGTTATTTTCGGCGTCCTTTGCCGCGTTGGGCGGATGAGGGAGCAGCAACTCTGTTTGAGCACAGTTCCGAGCAGCGGAAGCAGTTGCATTTGCTGCAGTCGGTGATTGAAAACCCTCGGGAGCGTTATTCGCTGACTGAGTTGCTGTCCATGAAGGAGTATCCTGAGGATGCGCGGCGGATGCTGATTCTGTATGCACAGGGTTATGCACTGGCGGATTTTCTGGTGCAGCAGGGAGGTCGAACGGCGTATCTGAAGTTTCTTGGTGACGCGGAGACCGGGGGGTGGGAGGGGGCCATCCGTGACAATTTTGATCATGCCGGGGTGGAGTTGCTGGAGAAAAACTGGCTGGCGTGGATTCGTGCGGGGATGCCGCGGTTGAATCATGGCGAGCCTTCTCGGGTGGAGATGGTGGCATTGCAACCGGTGGCAGCGGGGACTGTTCTGCAGTCGCGGGTGTCTGGAGCGATGTCTGGTGGGACCGGTGCGGTGATCCGATCGCAGACCCCGGAAACTCGGGAGAAGGCGGGCAAACAGACCGACGCAGGGGGACTTGAGACCACCGGGTCGGAGAGGTCTGCGGACGTGAAATTCGGAGGGTCGAGGGAGCGTAGTGGGTTACCGGGTTACCGGGATTTTCGCTTGCAGGCTCCGGTTCCTCGTCGTCCGGCAGCGGGATCTGCTGGTGCATTGTCAGTGCCGCCGCGAGCTGAATTTGAGCCGACGATGCACCGGGGCATGATTGATGCGGTGTCGAGGCCGGGCAGTCGGGGTGGTATTGAGCCGTCACCGCAGTGGGCCGGTTTTCCGGGGCAAAAACGCCTGTTTTGAGGCCTTGTGCCAGCAGTTGTGTGAATTTCCCTGCGATTGTCGGTCAGAATCCCGCGCATGCACTCTGTCTTAGTCTCGCGCAGCCCGATATACTGGGGCATTCTGCGAGTTTGCGCAGCGTTTTGCTGCCGAACCGGATGTTTTCCACGTGTGTTTCTGACAGCGGCGGTTCGGCGACTGATATGGCTCGAATAGCGATTCTGGGTGCGACCGGTTACACGGCGCTGGAGTTGTTTCGGATACTGGCGCGTCATCCGACGGCCAGGGTTGTTGCGGCAACGACTCGTCAGACGGACAGTCCGACGATAGCGTCAATTCATCCCTCTTTGACGGGTCTGTTTGATCTGCATTGTGAGAATCTGTCACCGGAGGAGGTGGGCAGTCGTTGTGACATTGCCTTCTGCTGTCTGCCGCACACTGCCAGTATGGAGGCGGTACCGAAGCTGCTTGAGGCTGGGTGTCGCGTCGTGGATCTCAGTGCGGACTACCGCTTGCGGGATCCCGGGGTTTATCAGCAGTGGTACGGTCATGTGCACACGGATGCGGGACGTCTGCCGCAGGCGGTTTACGGGTTGCCGGAGATCTTTGGGGCATTGATTCCACCGGCCCGGCTGGTGGCCAATCCGGGCTGTTATACCAGTACGTCGATTCTGGCCCTGGCACCGCTGATAGCGGAGGGATTGATTGAACCATCGGGAATTGTGATTGACGCGAAGAGTGGCATCAGTGGTGCGGGCAGGACTCCAAAGCTGTCCAACCTGTATTCAGAGTGCAATGAGAGTGTGACGGCATACAGCATTGGCAATCATCGTCATACTCCGGAGATCGAGCAGGTTCTGACGGATGTGGGTGGTCGTGAGGTTCAGGTGGCGTTTAATCCGCACCTGATGCCGATGGATCGGGGTATTTTCTGTTCGATTTATCCGCGTCTGCTGCAGTCGCGAACGCAGGCCGAACTGCTGTCGGTTTATCGTCGATACTATGAGGGGCAGCCGTTTGTTCGGGTGGTGGATCACATTCCCGCAACGAAGGACGTGGCGTACTCGAATTTCTGCGACATTACTGTGCGATTCAATCGGGACCAGCTGGTGATTCTGGCAGTGATTGACAATCTGGTGAAGGGTGCCAGTGGTGTGGCGATTCAGAACATGAATCTGCTGCTGGGTCTGGATCAGCGGACGGGACTGCTGTGAATTTGAGTATTTCGAGGGCGACTCGCACAGTCGGGAAGAAGCGATGATTTGTATCAGTCTGGGGCGAACTCGGCATTCGTCCATGATGGAAGAGCACCGGGCGCTGGCGGAAAAGGGTGCAGAGCTGGTGGAGTTGCGAGTGGACTTCATGCGGAAGCGGCCGGACATCGGGCGTCTGCTGAAGGATCGTCCGACTCCGGTGGTTGTGACCTGTCGTCGCAAGGCGGATCGGGGACGCTGGTTTGGTACGGAAGACCAGCGGTTGGCGATTCTGCGGGAGGCGATCATCGGGGGTGCGGAGTATGTGGATCTGGAAGTGGATGTGGCGGGTTCGATTCGTCGTTATGGAAAAACGAAGCGGATCGTCAGTTATCACAACTTCGATGAGACTCCGCTGGAGCTGTTTGATATTTACCAGCGGATGGCGAAGCTGGATCCGGATGTGATCAAGATTGTGACCATGGCGAATTCGCCGGGTGACAATGTGAGGATGCTGGAGATGGTGGGTGCGGCGGATGTGCCGACAGTTGGTTTCTGTATGGGTGAGATGGGGACCATCAGTCGTGTTCTGTGTGGTCGGTATGGGTCGCCGTTCACATACGCCAGTTTCAGTCGCGAGCGTGAGATGGCTCCGGGACAGTTGAGCTGGGCGGAGGTGCGAAATCTGTATCGTTTTGACCATATCAGTGAGCGGACAGCGGTGTTTGCGGTGATAGGGGATCCGATTGCACAGAGTAAAAGTCCGCTGATTCACAATGCGGCCTATCGCAGGTTGGGGCTGAATGCGGTGTATGTGCCGATTCGGGTACCACCGGACCGTTTGCAGGAGTCACTGAATGAGCTTGAGCGACTGCAGGTGGCGGGCTACAGCGTCACGATCCCGCACAAGGAGGGTGTGCTGCAGTATGCGGAGCAGATGGATGAGGCAACGGACCTGATGGGGGCGGCAAATACTCTGTTTCGTCGCGGTGGGCAGTGGTGTGCGACCAATACGGATGCTCCTGCGGCAATTTCCGCAATACAGGAGGGATTGCGGAAGGCGGGCTGTATTCCTGACCTCGCAGCTCGGAAGGTACTGATCCTGGGTGCTGGCGGCGCTGCTCGTGCTGTGGGTCATGGATTGCTGCAGCAGGGCGCTGTGGTGACATTAACGAACCGATCGCGGGATCGTGGGAAGTCGCTGGCAGGGGAGCTGGGGTGTCAGTTTACGTCCTGGGAGAATCGTGGATCTGAAACCTGTGATGTGCTGGTGAACTGCACGGCGGTGGGGATGCATCCGAACGTGGACGAGACACCATTTGAACAGCACTGGCTCAGCGACAGCACGCTGGTGTTTGACACAGTCTACAACCCTGAGCAGACGCTGCTGCTGAAGCAGGCTCGTAACCGTGGCTGTGCTGTGGTCAGTGGGGTGGAAATGTTTATTCGGCAGGCGGCACTGCAGTTTGCGCTGTTCACCGGATATGAGGCTCCTGTGGAATACATGGCGGACACACTGCGTCGTTCGAATGCGGCAGCGAGAACGATCGTCAGTCCTGAGCAGAGTGGTGGTGAGTCCTGATGGTGATCAGCCTGATAGGATACCGTGCTTCTGGGAAATCCAGCGTTGCACCTCGGCTGGCCGGTCGGCTGGGGTGGTCGTGGGTGGATTGTGATCGGGCGATCGAGCAGCGGGCCGGGCTGACAGTGCGTCAGATCTTTGAGACATCCGGGGAGGCTGAGTTTCGGCGTCTGGAGTCGGAAGTGCTGGCAGA
>CAITYU010000288.1 GCA_903896675.1 uncultured Planctomycetaceae bacterium | reverse complement strand
CGTCGCGGTACCGGCCTTCAGGCGTGTCGATCCGGTGATGATCTCCGCTCCGACAACCGGAGTAATCATGATGTCAACGGCACTGGCAAGTGCCGAACCACTGTTGCAGGCCAGACCAAGCGTCAGACAACCCGCAGCACGTGCTGCCGCGACAGCACCCAGCACATACGGCGTGCGACCACTGGTCGCGATCCCCATCACGGAATCCACCGCGGTCAGCCCCAGCCCCTGCAGATCGATGGCTCCCTGCTGACTGTCATCCTCCGCCCCTTCCACCGCTGTCGTCAGTGCCCGCTGACCACCGGCAATAATGCCGATGACCAGTCCCGGAGGCACACTGAATGTCGGAGGACATTCCGCCGCATCCAGAACACCCAGTCGCCCGGAGGTCCCGGCACCCGTATAAATCAGACGCCCACCCCGACGCATGCGGTCCGAAATTTCGGTAATTGCCTGCGCAATGGCCGGTGCCTGAGACGCCACTGCGGCAGGAACCTGAGCATCCGCGGCATTCATCACCTGCACCAGTTGTAATGCTGAGAGTGAATCTATGTTCAGAGAATCGGGATTGCGGGCCTCTGTGGCAGCGGCGGCAGGAAGTGGATATTTCACGGGGTACCAGTCTGTGACAGAGAACCATGGGAATCGTGACTTCGAGCGTCGATTCTGACGATTCTCCCGTGACGTGGCCTGTCGCGGGCGAAAAACACGCTGATTTTCGTGTATTTCCCCGCTCTGGAAACTTTTTTCCGGAATTCCATAGAAATTCGAGTGGATTCTCCGAACCATTCTGGCCTTAGAACGTGTCTAAGCTTGCGAGGGACAGATTGTCTCTCAAACCCGGCGGACCTGCCGATCGTGGGCAGTCCGCTGCACCGCAATTTGCGGTGGTTCAGGAATTACGTCGTCGCAGGACGACGTTCCTTCACAGGAGGCAGAACCATGCTGCTCAATACTCTCAGCACAGCATCCACCGGCTCAGTCGTGGCACCATTTGCCCTGACGAACGTGGCACTGTCTGCAGGTACAGCCTCCTGTTCACGCAGTCTGCACCGGCGTAGTGAACGCTGGATGCAGCATCAGCCCGGCAGGTGTTGGGGTAAACCCAGTCGCTGCCGTACTGCCGGATGTCGAATGTCCTGTGGACAGATCACCCGACAGTGCGGGGCCCTGCTGAATCAAAGCAGAGCGGTCATAAATCAGACCTTCTGCTGAATGCTGCTGGCGGTGAATCTGTCGGACACCTGACTTTCAGCGAACTTCGCCGAACGTCCTGTTTTCGCTCAGCATCCCATCGTCTGAGACTTCTGAACTGCCAGTTGTGTCGTGCTGCCGAATTTCCGGCAACCGGCCGCGGTTCAGTCTGCGTAACCTGGAACCACATTGCAACTTTACAGTCGCCGCACTCGGGCGGACGGCTGTGAAACTGCGGGAGCATCACAATGGCCGACGAAACTCTTGTACGATTGGTACTGCGGGCACAGGCTGGCGATCGAGCGGCCTTCAACGAACTGGCGGTGGAATTCCGTCCAATGGTGATGGGGACGGTAAAGCGTCGTGTCCGGAACATGTCGGAGGCAGAGGAAGTCTCTCAGGACGTCTTCCTCCGCGCCTTCCGCAAGCTGTTCCAGTTGCAGCAGCCTGAAACTTTCCCGGCATGGCTGCAGCAGATTGCCGACCGACTGGCACTGAATCGCATTCAGCGACAGCCCCGTGAGCGGATGATCGACGGCGACTACCTTGAGGGTGTTGATCAGCCGACCGAGCAGCCATTGACGCAGTTGCTGCGTGAAGAGGAGGCCGAGCAGCTGCACGAGTGCCTGAAGCTGTTGCCCGAACTTGATCGCAGTACTCTGTGGGCTTTCTACTTCGAAGGCTGTTCACTGCTGGAGATGGCCCAGCAGTTTGATCGTCCGGTCGGTACGATCAAGCGTCGGTTGCACACTGCGCGCGGCCGTCTGCGGGACGTCATCAACGGCCTGCAGCCGGCGTAAACTGCAGTGATCTTCAGGAAAGCAGGGTCTGCAGCCAGCCCTGCGGTACCGCTGGTTCCAGAAACAGCAGCAGGCTGCAGATCATAATCCAGCTGAACAGCTGCAGATTCAGGACCAGTTCAAACACCAGGTGCAGCAGAATGCCGCTGATCAGCAGCGGCATTCGCAGCTCCTGCACCCACAAACCTGCTCCAAGGACACTTTCT